>JBDTTL010000151.1:0-10734 GCA_039930665.1 Acidobacteriota bacterium | reverse complement strand
CGAAGGATCTCGCGGATGTTATGCTGCGCGGCATTCTCGAATGCGAACTGGATGTGGCCGGCAAGTACGTGCTGCTGAAGCCCAATTTCGTCGAGTTCGATCCCAACACCTGTATCAACACCGATGTGGCGGTGGTGGCCACCGCACTCGAAGTATTTCGTTCGCTGGGCGCCGCCGAGGTGAAGATCGGAGAGGGGCCCGGGCACCGGCGCGATACTTTCGCAATTGCGGAGCTGACACGCTACCGGTCGGAGATCCCCAACTTCGACGATGTTTTCGTGGACCTGAACCGCGACGATGTGACCGCCGTCCAGGGTTTCGCGGGGCGCAATGAGTTCTATTTTCCCAATACGGTGCTGTCGGCCGATTTGATTGTCTCGCTCGCCAAGATGAAGACGCATCACTGGGCGGGGGCGACGCTCTCGATGAAGAATTACTTTGGCCTGGTGCCGGGGTCGATTTATGGCTGGCCGAAGAACGAGCTGCACTATATCGGCATCGACACGGCGGTGGCGGAGCTGACGCGAGTCTTCGGGCCGAAGAGTTTCGCGATCGTGGACGGCGTCGTGGGGATGGAAGGGAACGGGCCGATTCAAGGGACTCGGAAACAGGCGGGTGTGCTGGTGATGGGTTCGGACCTGGCGGCGGTGGATGCCACCTGCTGCCGCATCATGGGTATCGATCCGGCGCGCGTCGGATACCTGCAGAAGGCGGCGGACACGTTGGGCGTCATCGAAGAAAGCCGAATCGAGCAGCGCGGCGAAGCGATCGCCGGGCTGCGCACCAACTTTGAGTTGATCAAAGAGTTCAGCCAGCTTCGCCTAGCGTAGGAGATTCGCGCAGGACGGGCCACGCGGCTACGAATGGCTCGCAGATGTACACAGATGGACGCAGATAAGCTGCGGGCCGGACCAGCGGAGGCAGTCTTGAGTTAAGGCGCTTGCCATTCAGTCCGGCTCATCAGCGGCGGGTTGCTATTCTGTAGAGACATGCGCAAACCTGTCTTGGCTGGCAATTGGAAGATGTATAAGACGGCAGCCGAAACTGCCGCTTTCTTTGAGGCTTTCGCTCCCATAGTGGCGAAGGCGTCCCATGCGGAAATCGTGATTTGCCCTCCGTTCGTGAATATACCGGCGGCGGTTAGCGCCACGCGCGGCACGGCGATTGAAGTGGGCGCGCAGGATCTTTTCTGGCTCCGCGAAGGCGCGTACACGGGCGAGATTTCGGCTCCCATGTTGACTGCGGTGGGCTGCCGCTGGGTGATCGTCGGCCACAGCGAACGCCGCCAATATTTCCAGGAGACCGATGAGACGGTGCTGAAGAAAACGCAGGCGGCGCTGGAGGCCGGTCTCAGGCCTATCGTTTGCGTGGGAGAGCGGCTGGAGGAACGCGAGTCCGGGGCGACAGAAAGTGTTTTGCGCATGCAGTGTGGGGGCGGGATTCTGGGTTTGACGTCGGAACAATTCGCGCAGATCGTGATTGCTTATGAGCCGGTGTGGGCGATCGGCACCGGGAAGACGGCGACGCCGGAAATCGCGGCGCATGCGCATGGCGTGTTGCGCAAGGAAGTCGCGGGTTGCTTTGGCGATGCTGCCGGCGCGGCCTGCCGCATCCTCTATGGCGGGAGCGTCAAACCGGATAATGTGGCGAAACTGATGGCGCAGGAAGAGATCGATGGGGCGCTGGTGGGCGGCGCGAGCCTGGATGCGGCGTCTTTTGGCGCGATCGTTAATTACTAGCCCCCGGGAATTATTAGGCCAAACGCGGGATCAGGGCGTTCAGCAGGCGGATTAATGTTTCGCGCACGCGTTCACCGGCGTCGAGCACTTCCTGATGCACCAGCTTCTGCGGCAGAATGCCTGCCGCCATGTTGGTGACGCAGGAGATGGCCAGCACCTTCATCCCCATGTGATTGGCGACGATGGCCTCGGGCACCGTAGACATGCCGACCAGAGCCGCGCCGATGATGCGCAGGAAGCGGATCTCAGCGGGGGTTTCATAGCTGGGTCCCAGCATGCCCGCGTAGACGGCTTCTTTGAGATCGATACCCAACTCGGCTCCGGTGTGGCGGGCGATCTCGCGGTACTCACGAGAGTAGGCTTCGGTCATGTCGGGGAAGCGGGGTCCGAGAGATTCGTCGTTATGTCCGATCAGCGGGTTGTGCCCCATGAGGTTGATGTGATCGGAGATCAAGACCAGCTCGCCGGGATGAAATTCGGTATCGATGGCGCCGGCCGCGTTGGTGAGGATCACGCGATCGACGCCGCGCTTGGCCAGCTCGCGAATGCCGAGGGTTACCTGCGTGCCGTTGTACCCTTCGTAGTAATGGGCGCGGCCGGAGAGCACCACCACCTCGGCTTCGCCCAAGCGGCCAGTGACGAGTTTGCCGGCATGTCCCGCGGCGGTGACAGGCGGCCATCCCGCGATATCCGCGTAGGGGGTTTCAAAACGATTCTCAAGAGTATCGGCAAAGGCTCCCAAACCGCTGCCGAGGACAACTCCGACCATGCTCATAGCAACATTCCTGCAATGCAAGCCGACATAAAATTCGCCATGGTTCCGGCGGCCACAGCTTTCATTCCGAGGCGGGCCACATCCGACTTGCGCGAGGGCGCCAGCGCCCCGATTCCGCCGACCTGAATCGCTACTGAACTTAGATTAGCGAAACCGCACAGTGCATAGGTAGCGATGACGAAGGATTTGGGATCGAGGGTGTCGCGAATCTTGCCCAGGTCGACGAAGGCCACAAATTCGTTGAGGATGAGACGCGTGCCGAGCAGGTTGCCGACGGCCGCGCAGTCATTCCAGCGCACACCTAACAGCCATGCGACCGGAGCAAAAATGCGCCCCAGAATTCCTTGCATGGAGCCGGGGAGCCATCCGAAGAAGCGCATTCCGTGCAGCGCCTGCAAGCCGCCGTTGACCAAGGCGATCAGTCCGATGAAGGCGATCAGCATAGCTCCGATGTTCAGCGCCAGATGCAGACCGTCGCCGGCACCGCGCGCCGCTGCGTCGATGACGTTGACGCCGGGCTTCTCGACTTCCACCTCGATGCCGCCCATGGTAACGGGTTTGTCGACTTCAGGCATCAGCATTTTCGCCAGCATCAGGGTGGCGGGCGAAGTCATGATGACGGCGGTGAGGAGGTGGCGGATTTCTACGTGGGCGATCAGCACATAGGCCGCCATGACGGCTCCGGAAACGTGCGCCATTCCGCTGGTCATGATGGTGAAGAGTTCGCTTTCGGTCAAGCCGGCCAGGAACGGGCGAATGGTTAGGGGAGCTTCGGTCTGGCCCATGAAGATACTGGCGGCCACGCTGGTGGATTCCGCGCCGCTGGTGCGCATTACTTTCTGCATGACCAGGGCCATGGCCTTCACGAAAATCTGCATGAAGCCGAGGTAATAGAGAACCGAAAACAGGGAAGCGATGAAGATGATGATGGGCAGGACCTGAAAGGCGAAGACCACTCCGAACTGATCGTTGGGCGCGCCTAGCTTGTCGCCGAAGACGAATCGGCTGCCTTCGATGGAGTAGCCGAGCACGTGGTTGATGACGTTACTGAGCGACCGGAAGACGTCCTCCAGCGGAGTTTTCAATACGAGAAAGGCGAAACCGATTTGCAGGCCGAGTCCCCAATAGATGGCACGGGGCTGAATGGCACGGCGGTTGGAGGAGAACAGATACGCCACGGCCATGACGACCACCAGGCCCAGCAGGCCTGTGAAACGATCCATGCGGAGCCTCCGGTTTAACCTACGACTTCGAGAATGAGTTCGCGGCTCTCCGGCGCAGTAGAAGCAATGCGGAAAGCATCTTCGACAAGCTGCGCGGCTTCGTCGACATTATCTTCGCGAGTGTAATACAGGCGGCACAGCACGCCGCCGGCGTCCACTTTTTGTCCCACTTTCACTTCGAGGATGACTCCGACGGCGGGGTCTATGGAATCCTCTTTGGTGTCGCGGCCGGCGCCGATCATGGACGAGGCCTGTCCGATATATTCGGCGTCGATGGCGCTGATATAGCCGGCGCGCGGGGAGCTGATTTCGCGGGCGCCCGTGGCGTTGGGCAGAAGCTCGAAGCGGTCAAGCACCTGCGGATTACCGCCTTGCGCCGCGATCACTTCCTTGAGCTTGCGATAACCGGAGCCATCGAGCAATTTCTTTTGCGCGAGCTCGCGAGCTTCTTCGAGGGTCGCGGTGATCTTGCCGAGATAGATCATGCGGGCCGCGAGTTCGAGCGAGAGGCGGGTGAGATCGGCGGGGCCGGCGTTTTGCAGAGTTTGCGAGACCTCCATGACTTCGAGCGCGTTGCCGATGGCGTAGCCGAGCGGCTGGTTCATGTCGGTGATGAGGGCCTGCACATGCTTGTCGGCGCGGCGTCCGATGGCGACCATCATCTGCGCGAGGCGGCGCGCGTCCACTTGCCGTTTCATGAAACCGCCGGAGCCGACTTTGACGTCGAGTATCAAGGCGTCGATGCCCACGGCGAGCTTCTTCGACATGATGGAAGAAGCGATCAAGGGGATGGATTCGACGGTAGCGGTGGCGTCGCGGAGCGCGTAGAAGCGTCCGTCGGCGGGCGCGACCTCTGGAGTCTGACCGATGAAGGCCAAGCCGTGCGCGGCGAGCTGCGCGCGGAATTCGTCGAGGTTGAGATTAGTGCGGAAGCCGGGAATGGATTCGAGCTTATCTAGAGTGCCGCCGGTGTGGCCGAGCGCTCGGCCGGAAATCATGGGAACGATGACGCCTGCGGAGGCGGCCAAGGGCGCTGCGATCAAGCTGGTTTTATCGCCGACGCCACCGGTGGAGTGCTTATCGACTTTGACGCCGGGAATGGAAGAGAGATCGACCGTTTCGCCGGATTGCGTCATGCGTTGCGTTAGGGCGCCGACTTCGCGTTCGGTCATGCCGGAGAAAAACACGGCCATAAGGAAGGCGGAAGCCTGATAGTCGGGGATGGTACCGTTGGTGTAACCGTCTACCACGTAGGCGATTTCTTCGGCGGACAGTTCTTCGCCGTCCCGTTTCCGGTGAATCAAGTCGACAGTGCGCATGAATCCTTTGAGGGTAGCACCTTATTTGATTGGAAGTAAAGGACCTGCGGGTTTAAAGCGGTGCTAGCGAAGGGCTTTTGGGTCGCGCATAAGAGTACCAGCGCAGGGCAGTTTGGGGTCCTGATGGCGCGGTTGCGAGTGGGCGCAATATATTTAGCCACGCTTGCGGGCGCGCTTGGAATAATCCCGCAGGAAGGCGGCGAAGCCGGGTTCGTCGATGGAGCCGGCGGCGAGTTCGAGGACGGCCTGCGCGGCTTCGGCGTCGGATGCGATGAAATGCAGCCCGTTGCGTTCGAGAAAGACGTAACCCGTTATGAAACCGGTTCTCTTGTTCCCGTCGACGAACGGGTGGTTTCGCACGATCCCGGCGACATAGGCCGCGGCTAGTTGTGGAAGGTCGCAGTCGGCGTAGGCAAAAATCTGGCGGGGCCGGGCCAACGCCGACTCGAGGAGACCTTCATCGCGCAGGCCCGGCGCTCCGCCGTGCTCGGCCAAAAGGATGGGGTGCATCGCGTCCACAGTGTGACGAGCTACCCAGAGCGGTTGCTTCACTTAGCTAGAACGCGCAGGGTATTGCGATAGCGCGTCATGCCCTCGCGTGCGATTTTCATCTGTAGCTCTAGTTCGGGGTCCGAGGCGCGTAGTTGGAAAGCGCCATCCGGCGATTCCATGAGCAGCAGACGCTCTCCTTCGGCGGCATTCAAGCGCTGGATTACTTCCTTGGGAAGGATCACACCCAGGGAATTGCCGAATTTGCGGACTTTGAGTTCGACCATGGAGCACCTCGCGTTAGGTTATTACTATTGTAATAACATTGGAGGCAAAAAGCTAGCGGACCGTTAAGAGGCGGTGGGTTCGCAGGCAACAGTTAGTTGTCAATTGTGGTTAAGTTTGGAGCGTTGTCAAAAGAGTCGGGCCAGGTCCTTAAGAGATGATGCTGCCCTCGAACGTACGTCTGTTGGGAGCAGTGGCGATCCATTCGCGTCAAGCATGCCCATCTGATCGACTTCGATTTTGCATAAGTAAGCTGAAATTTCACTGGAGGACGCATCCCGTTTGATCAGTTCGTAAACCTCACCGATGTAGCTATCATATTCGTCGGCCGCTGCAGGAGTGTCGCTTACGCCGATAGGGTCCCATCGCTCCATAAGCAAACATCGAATCCGGCGACGAATTTCGCGCGAAGATTCCTTTTCAATCATGAAATCATGCTGCCATAATTTCAGGAGAGCTGCCTATAGCACACGGTCAGACGGGCGCGCGCTGAAGGCGACGACTGTAGTCGGCGAGGCTGGCGATGGCGAGGGCTACTGTGAGCCATTTAAGTGCGGTGACGGCGGGGGCGACGGCGATGCCGGACAGATAGCCGATCTGGAAACACAGGAAAACGATTTGCACAAAGGTGCTGATCTTTCCCCAGGGCGAGGGCGGGAAGTTGCGGCGTCCAGTGGCTAGAAAGAGAATGCCGGCGGCGGCGAGGATGATTACATCGCGGCCAAGGACGACGGCAGCGAGCCAGGTCTCGAGGGCTCCGGTGAGGGCTAACACCAAGAAAGTTCCGCTGAGCAGGACTTTGTCGGCGATGGGATCGAGATAGGCTCCGAGTCGCGATGATGCGCTGAAGCGGCGCGCTAGGAGGCCGTCGAGCACGTCGGTGATGCCGATCAGGATGAACAGCGGAATGATGGTGCGGTACTGATGGCGGAACATCAGCAGAAATAAATATGGCGCGAGCGCCAGGCGGGCCGCGGTGAGCAGGTTCGGAAGGTGCTTCACTTACGCTACGAAACCATGGCGTGGGTGGCGCTGGAGGCCACCTGATCATGGGTGATGATCTCGTAAATGGTGGGATCCGACATGATCTTGTTGACCAGTGCAAAGTGCATCGCATGGCCGGCTTTTTCGGCGATCACGTGACCGAGAAGCGGCTTGCCGATCAGCGCCAGGTCGCCGATGAGGTCGAGGGCCTTGTGGCGGCAGCATTCGTCGGGGAAGCGCAGGCCGCCGGGGTTGAGAATGGACTCGCGATCGAAGCACACGGCGTTGTCGAGCGACGCGCCACGGATCAGGCCCATGTTGCGCATTTGGTGAAGCTCATATTCGAAACCGAAGGTGCGGGCGGCGGCCAGCTCGGCGGCGTAGTTCTCGGGCGTGACTTCCATGTCGAGGGTCTGACGCCCTACCAGCGTGTGCGGGAAGTAGACTTCGCAGGTGAGCAGGAATCGGTCCGCCGGGAGGATGGTAATGCGCTTGCCTCCGCCTTCGACAGATACCGGTTTGCGGATGCGCAGGAAACGCTTGCGGCGGCGCGACTGACGGACTCCGGCGGCTCGGATAAGGTCGACGAGGGGCTGGCCGCTGCCATCGAGGATGGGCACTTCGAGGTTGTCGATCTCGACGAAGGCGTTGTCGATGCCCATGCTGTAGAAGGTGCTCAGCAGGTGCTCGGTGGTGGAGATCAGCACGCCCTGGCGCATCAGGCTGGTGGCGTAGCTGACCTTCTGCACGTAACGCCAGCTTGCGGGGATGGTGAAGCCTTCCAGATCGGTACGGACGAAAACGATGCCTGTCGAGGGCGGGGCGGGGAGGATGCGAATGCGGACGGGAACACCGGAATGGAGGCCGACTCCGGAAGCATCGACCGGCCGGTTTAGCGTTTTCTCAAATTCCAAATAGTTCCTCCATCGGGGGCTTACCGTTGAGGCTGGAGCATCAGTCTGCAGGCGCTCCAACAAACTCATAGTAACAAAACGAACATACTGCCAGTAGGGTTACATGCAAGAAAAATAAAGACTTGCATGGAGTAAAGTGTGGTTAATATGCCACACTATGCGTCTCGGTTGTGTCAATTTTGCACCCGGTGGGTACGAGGTGTTGCGTTCTGGGCGATGGGGCTGGGTGATCGTGGGGCCTCGCGCGAATCAAGCTCGCGTTACACTGGACCGGAGCTCCGCATGAAGAACCTTGGGCTGCATGTGTATTCGATACTGGTTGTGCTGGCGACCTTGTTTCTGATTGTCAACGGCGCTGTGGTTGCGGCTCAGGGTGGCGTTTCCGAAGGCGCTCATCGAGCAATGGGCGCGGTGGTGGCGGTGATGGTGATCGGCTTGGGCGTCTGGCTGGTGCTGGCAAAGACGCCGGAGGGGGTGCGCCGGCTGGGGAGAGCGGCGGCCGCGGTGACGATTGCCGATGCCGCGCTAGGCTTGCTGGCAGGGCCCGCGTCGGCGCCTGCGTCGCCGATGGCTAGTATGGCGCATGCGTTTCTGGCACCGATACTTTTGTCCCTGGTGGCAGCCGTCGGGCTCGGGACTTCGCGGACCTGGCAGCGTGATCCAGTCTTCCTGCAGGATAAGGGCTGGCCGCCTCTGCGCGGGGTGGCGAGAAACACGCTGGCGCTGGTGGTGATCCAGGTCGCGCTGGGCGCGGCGTTCCGCTATGGATCGATCGGAGTGATGGTCCACATTTTGGGTGCGCTGGTCGTGGTGGTGTTCATTTTGTCGCTGGTCGTGCTGGTTACGCTGATGCCCGAGCATCCGACGATGCGTCCGGCGGCGATTGCGTTGGGAGTGGTCACGTTCGTGCAGGTTTTCCTGGGGCTGACGGTGGTGTCGCTGGGATCGGCGAACGCGAATGCAGGTCTCGCGGCCGACGTGGCGGTGGCTCATGTGGCGACAGGAGCGGTGACGCTGGCGGCGACGCTGGTGGTGGCGCTGGAAGTTTGGCGGAACGTGCGTCCGGCGGTGATCGAGGTAGCAGCCGCGAAGGACCAGAGCGTCACTGAGTAATAGCTGAGGCCTCCCGACAATTTTCGTTCGCATGAAACCGATTTGAGGTATGGGTCAGGACTAGAAGTTTTTGACGCGAGCGATGCGTATTTCGATTCACACACTAGGCACGCGGGGCGACGTGCAGCCGTACCTGGCTCTCGCTATGGAATTCATGAAGCGAGGACATGAAGTTCAGCTGGCGGCACCGGTTCAATTCGAGAGGATGATTGGAGAGCGGGGCGTGCGGTTCGCGCCGCTACCAGGCGATTTTCTGGCTCTGCTGGATTCTCCTCAAGGGAAGGCCGCAGTATCGGGAGGACAGGGGTTCAGCGCCGGCTTCAAACTGTTGAAGTATGTCCGCCCATTGATGCTTGGGCTCATGAATGCTGAATGGGAGGCCGCGAAGGTGTTCATGCCGGGAGTGATCGTCGCACACCCGAAATCGGTCGCCGCTCCTCACATGGCTGAGGCGCTTTCGTGCCCCTTCATCCTAGCCTCGCCGGTTCCGGGACTCACACCGACTTCGGCATTCCCAAGTCCGTTGCTGCCGTTCGATAATCTCGGACCCCTGAACCGCGCCAGCCATAAATTGGCAGTGAATGCGACAAATATTCTGTTCGGTAAGACCATACGGAAATGGCGAACCACAACGCTTGGTCTATCGGATCGCTTAAGTGGTAACGGTACCGCGGGAACGCTTTATGCTTACAGCCGACACCTACTGCCGGTGCCAGCCGATTGGGGTGATGAAGTTCTGGTGAGCGGCTACTGGTTCCTTCCCCATGACGAGTGGCAGCCACCGCCGGAGCTGGCGGCTTTCTTGGAAGACGGTGATCCACCGGTCTACGTTGGCTTCGGCAGCATGCCTGCCATAGATCGATTCAAGACCGGTGAGATTTTTCTGGAGGCTCTTGCGAAGACGGGTAAACGTGGTTTGTTGGCGAGTGGGGGAGGCGCATTGGGGGCGCAAAAGCTTCCGTCTAATGTCAGGCTCATTTCAGAAGCCCCTCACGATTGGCTGTTCCCGAAGGTAGCCGCAGTCATCCACCACGGAGGCGCAGGAACTACCGCCGCTTCCCTTCGTGCAGGGAAGCCGACCAGCATATGTCCGTTCTTCGGTGACCAGCCGTTTTGGGCAAAACGTGTTGCAAAGCTGGGCCTGGGACCGCCGGCTCTGAATCGCAAGAGTTTGTCGGCGGATTCGGTAGTAGCGGCGATCCGCTTCATGGAAGATTCGCAAGTCCGGCATCGTGCGGAAGACATTGCGCGCAAGATTGGTCAAGAAGACGGTGTGGCGGGAGCTGCTGACTTCATCGAAGCAAGGGTCCGAAAGACTGCAGGTGATCAAGGGTTGATTTCGCAGTAGCGCATTCGTCCGGATTCTTCTCGTTTTCAGCATCGATTGCCGTCAATGCCCCGAGATATCGCTAGTGGGATCGGGGCTGCCCCTGGATGTATACTAATCGTCGAATCCAGCGATATTCGGCGATTAAACCTGAGAGGGAAAAGGCGATGAAGCGAAGACTGTTTGGTGTTCTTCTGGGGATTGGCGTGACGACTTTGCCGTCTGCCGCAGCGATCCTGCAGCCGGTGAAGGTTCAAAGCGGGCTGATTTCGGGAACCGCCGCGGGTGATCCTGCGGTTGCGGTATTCAAGGGCGTCCCTTACGCCGCGCCACCCGTCGGCAACCTGCGCTGGCACGCACCCCAGGCGCCCGCGGCCTGGAAAGGCGTCCGCAAAGGCGACAATTTTTCCGCCAGTTGCATCCAGAACGTGGTGACTGAGCGAAAGCCCTGGACCTTTGAGTTCATGACCCACGGCGAGATTAGCGAGGACTGCCTGTATCTCAACATCTGGACCCCGGCAAAATCCACTGGTGAAAAACTCCCGGTCCTTTTCTGGATGTATGGC
>JBDTTL010000150.1:0-10743 GCA_039930665.1 Acidobacteriota bacterium | reverse complement strand
GTTCAAGAAGTTGGATGCGCGGGGTCACTTATCTGTTAGGATACCGCTTAGCGCGAATTCAGATGGCTTGCCCGTTTTTCAAACCTGTGCACCGGCTCGATGCGGGCGGCTGGGACCCGGCTCCGCGGCTGCCGTTGGGGGACGCCTGGGGCGGGGCATGCACGGCCGGATGCACCGAGCAGCCCCCCGAATCCGCCCAGCGTGAGATATGCAACTCCGGGTATGCGCGGGGACGCTGTGCTCATTTCCCGGCCGATATGGAAACCGATGCGGTGCGGTTTTCGATACACGCAAATGGGCGGCTAACCTACATTTTCGAGAAGGATCACGCGCCACTGGCGCATGGAGAAATCGACGCCGCGACCGACCAGCGCGAGCCACTGGCAAGTCTCGCGCGGGCATATAGCGACAGCCATCGGCGGGCGTTGGCTGCCGCCGCTTCACGCTAAAATTACGCGATCTACGCGTCGTCGTTTGGTGTGATGATTGCCCGTCATGCGGGCGCCACCTATTTCGATTTTATTATTGGCGGTTACTTCGGCGTTCGCTCAGGATTCTCAAGAAGCGCGCGCGATCCTGGAGAAAGCGGCGTTCGCGACTCAGTCAGGCCCGAGCTGCCTGGGCGAATTCACCGGAACACAAGAGGATAGCAAGCGTTCCCCCGCGAGCGACTTATTGGATCGACAAGACGTCGTATGTAGTGTTGCGCCGCCGGGTTGTCGCTCCCGCTCGATATGCCCAAGCCTCGGATCCAGTGGAGAGGACTGTGGAGTTGGCATTCACTAAGGTCAAATGAGTCGTCCATTACTGCGAAAGCGTGAGTTCCCTCCGGCTGTTAAGACCCAAACGCCTGACTCGGTCACGGTAAGGCTGCAGGTGGATGAGAACGGGAATGCGGCCGGTATTCACGTCGAGAAGTCTTCCGATCCCAAGTGGGAAGGTGAAGTGATTGCGGCTTTGAAGAAGTGGAAGTTCGATCCAGGTGTAGCAGCGGGAATGCGAGTTGCAGTCCCGCTGACGCTGGAATTTTCGCGTGCCGGAACACCGACAGCGTCTGTGCCCGCGCCCCCGGCGACGGCACCTCAGTAAAAGGCAGAGAACTCTCGGCGATTTGTGAGCTACTTCTTCTTAGCGGCGGGGGCGGCGGCTACCGCAGGCGCGGCTGCGCCGGCAACCTTCTTCTTGGAACTGCGGCGTTTTTCGGCGGGCGGTACGCGGTCACTCTTCTTAAGGTTGGGCATCACAATCGAAAGTACGAATTTCTTTTCGCCGTGGTCGTCGAACTTGATCACAATATATTCTTCGTTGCAGGAAAGGACGCTGCCTAAACCGAACTTGGGGTGATCGACCTGCGCGCTCTGGGCGAAGGCGGGTTTGCTGGCCATAAAGGAGGTAGACCTTCTTTCGGAGCGTAAGCTCTATAACTAATTGTATCAAAAGACTTACGAACGCGCACGGGGGCTTGGTAGTTGCCCTGGACATTCAGCGCACTAGCGGGGTACTAGGGCCTTTGCCAAGCTTTCAGGCGATTAGCGAGGAGTAAGGGCGAAGGTTTGAGCGGGAACCTTCGGCCCAGCGGCGGTGTCTACGGTATTGTTGGAGGCGGTACACTGGATGAGCGGTACACTTGTGGCGCACACGACGATGGGCTTCCAGTTCGATGCCGGGTTTGACGCGGAAAAGGCGACCGCAGCGGCGGCCGTCGCGCAGGAAGAACGGGCGCTGATTGCCCGGCTGTGCGAGGGGGACGAAGCCGCCTACGAAACGCTGATCGAGCGTTTCGAGCACCCCATCTATAACCTGGTGAGCCGCCTTACCAATGATGCGGGCGATGCGCCCGACGTGGTGCAGGAAGTTTTCTTCAAGGTGTTTCGCAACGTGCAGTCCTTCCGCGGGCAAAGTTCGTTGAAGACCTGGATCTATCGCATTGCGGTCAATGAATCGCGCAATCACCGGCGCTGGTTCGGGCGCCATCGCAGCCAAGAGGTCGCCCTCGAGCCGGCGCACGGCGAGATGCACGGTTCTTTGGACTGGCTGCCGGACCCCGCTCGCTCGCCCATGGAACTGGCCATCGATCATGAACGGGAGACGCTTATCGAAGCGGCGCTCGCGGAGATCAATCCGCATTACCGTGCGGCGCTGGTGCTGCGCGAGCTGGAAGGTTTGAGTTACGACGAGATCGCAGAGATCCTGGACACATCGCTGGGCACAGTGAAATCGCGAATATTGCGCGGCCGGGAAGCGCTGCGGCAGCGTTTAGCGGAGCATCTGCGCCGCGAGAATGCGACCACTGGCTGGAATCCGACAACTGTGGTGGCGGAATGAGATACCACCCCGGCAATCTGCGAAACGCAGACTCGATCGGCGAGTCGTTGCGAGGTCTTTCGGTGAAAGTCCCGTCGGCTGAGCTGCGGACGGCATTGCGCGTGATCGCTTCGCGGGAACGGCAGCGACGCCTGGAGCGCCGCAGCTTAGCAGCGATCTGGAATACCTGGCGGGAAAACACGCAATTGTTCGTGGATAACGTAGTTCTCTCCCTGGCGTTGCCATTCGCGGGCGGCGTATTCTCGACCGTGGTTCTGTTCAGTATGTTCGTGGTACCGGCCTATCCGCTGCTCTCTAGCAGAAATACTGACGTGGACGTGCCCACCATTCTCAACACTCCGGTGGCGGTGAAGAGCATCGCGCCCTTTAGTGTGGGCGATACCGACGTAGTGGTGGATGTAACGGTGGATGAGCAGGGCCGCATGCTGGATTATGCGGTGGTGGCGGGCGCGAGCGTACTGGCAAATCCGCAAATGCGGAGACGCCTGGAAAACGCTCTGGTGTTTTCCAATTTCACTCCGGCCACGACGTTCGGCCAGCCCACGATGTCGAAGCTCCGGCTGTGGTTCCAATCGAGCCGTGTCGACGTGAGAGGGTAACCTCTGGGGCGCCGTTTCGGGCAGCATTTCCTGGCCCGCAAATCCATTCTGGATGGCATCGCCGAAGCGGCTTGCGGTGAACGTGCGCGGGCCGTAATCGAAATCGGCGCGGGCCGCGGTGCGCTGACGGAGCCGCTTCTCGAACGATCTGAGCGGGTAATCGCCATAGAAGTGGATGCGGTCCTGGTGCATTACCTGCGGCAAAAATTTCACGAAGACATTGAAGCCGGACGCCTGGAACTGGTTGAAGGCGACGTATTGAAGGCCGATTTCGCAGCGGCGGATGAGCGGCCGGTGATTGTTGGGAATTTGCCCTACTACATCACCGCGCCCATTTTGGAGCGGGTGTTCAATCTGCAGGGCGCCTGGGAGCGCGCGGTATTCCTGGTGCAGGCCGAAGTAGCAGAGCGGATCGCCGCCGGTCCGGGAACGCGGAACTTCGGCTACTTGAGCGTGCTGGTGCAAACGCACGCCTGCGCGGAAATCTTGTTCCCGGTGGGACGCGAGGCATTCCGGCCGCAACCGAAAGTGGATAGCGCCGTGGTGCGGCTGACTCCGCGGGATGCCCCCGCGGAGTTGGGCATCACGGACGTCACCGCATTTCTCAAGTTCGCGCAGCACTGTTTTCGCCACAAACGCAAGACGCTGCGCAATAACCTGGGAGCGGAGTACGGACTGAAAACCATCGACGCGCTGGCGGAAGGACGGCTGCGCGCGGAGCAAGTAGGCTTGCCGGAACTGGCTGCGTTGTATCGTAAATTGGCGAATGCCTAAAAGCGCGCTGCAAATTTTGGCCGATGAAGTAGTCGCGTGTACCGCTTGCGCCCGCCTGACCGCGCACTGCCGCAATATGGCCGAGGTCAAGCGCCGCGCGTATCGCGAGTGGGATTACTGGGGCAAGCCGGTGCCTCCGTTTGGCGATCCGCGGGCAACGCTCCTCATTATCGGTTTGGCGCCGGCCGCCCACGGTGGCAATCGGACGGGGCGCATGTTTACCGGCGATCGCTCCGGCGATTTTCTGTATCGAGCGTTGTACGAAACCGGGTTCGCATCGCAGCCCACCAGCGTATCGCGCGGCGACGGCCTGAAGCTGACGGAAGCCTATATCACCGCCGCCGTCCGCTGCGCACCGCCGGATAATAAACCGACGCCGGAAGAGTTTCGGACGTGCCGGCGCTATCTTGAACGCGAACTGACACTGCTCAAGAATTTGAAATGTGTGGTGGCGCTGGGGAAACTGGCGTTCGATACATACCTCGGCATCCTGCGCGATCATGGGGTGATTCGAAGCCGAGCAGCATACGCGTTCGGCCACAACGTGCAATATGAGATACCGGGAGCGGCCGTTTTGGTGGGTTCGTATCATCCCAGCCAGCAGAACACTTCGACCGGAAAGCTAACGGCGGCGATGCTGCGCGATGTTTTCGAGCGGGCGCGGGCGATTATCGGGAGCGCACGAGCGTCAGGCTGACGATGTGCTGCCCGCGCGGCAGCAAAAGTACATTGCCGACCATCTCCGGAACAAGCTCCACACCATCGATTTGAAGCTTGGCAGGCACTCGCTCGACCAGCGCCATGGCGCGGGCCGTACTTTGATAGGCGAACTCGATGCCCTGGGGCGTGACGGTTGCCATTTTCAGGTCGCCGTTGAAATCGAGAATGCGCAGGGGTGGGGCTTGCGCCAGCGGCGCAGGCTCGATCACATGGGGGCCCGGCATCAGCCATAGAGTATCGTCGCCGGCGATGGGCCAAGGTTTTTCGTCCACCAGCGCCGGACCTTTCCAGGGCACCCCCACGCCGCGCCGCGATTCCACCACTAATTTTCCGTTTACTTGCTCGGCTCGTTCAACCGCGGCCGCGGCGGAGGCGAGGAGGGGCAAGTCATAACGGGCGATTGACGCTTCGAAGTACAACGCCACTCGGGGAAACGACTTGGAGGCGGTGTGAACCAGCCCGTATAATTCCGCGCCGGTTTGCTGTTTGGTTGGATAGACGTCCTGATAACGGTCGACAATATTGACGTCGATCGCGAGTTCGTCTTGCGAAGGCGTTAGCGGGGCATAGCGCGCGGCGATTTGCGGATAGCGCTGCGGCCCGAGGTTCCAGACCGTAGCGGGATCTTCGATGAGAAACGTGAAGTCGTGCTGGGCGAGTAGGGGCAAAATACGCGCGGCGTCCGCACCCAGCTTTTCGCGCATGCTGGTGTCGAAGCGGTCGTCGATATGAGTGAGCGTCAGATCCAACTGCGGTTTCAGGTGGCGCAAGTCTTCGATCTGCGCCATCCATTCGGTTTGCTGGCGCTGCGCGAGCTGTGCGCGGAATTCGAGGAATTTGGCAAGCGCCGGCGCATTTTTATTCCAGTTACGAGGCGATTGCGCATCGAACAAGTCAAGCGGATCGAATCCGGCGGCCTGCTGGAACTCGCGGCGGACGTCGGCGTTGAGCGGCGTGAAGCGCGCGGGATTCTCATGCCCTTCGAGCGATTCAAAATACAGCTCCGCCAGATTCGCGCCATCCCAATCAAAGCGCGTCAGCAGATCGCGGGCGCCCGCGGAGACGGCGGCAAAGGCGTCGCGATTCGTCAGGTTCATCAACTTGCGCCAGTCGAGTTGCGCGTCCTGTTGCAGGGCGGTCTTTTCGCGCCACTCCGGATGCTGGTCCCAAAACTTTTCACTCACATGCGGCAACTCCAGCCAGGCGTAGACCTGGATGGCATTGCGATGGCACGCGTCAATCAAACGCCGCAGATATTCGTCACCTTGCGGATCGCGCTCCCAGAAATGCCAGGCGGCGACGTGCAAAGCACTAATGCCTGCGGCACGCCAGCGGCGCGCGAAATAATCCACGTCGACCCGTGAACGATAAGCCGAATCGAAAAAAGCCCACAGGCGCGCGGAGCGGAAGGGCGGCTCCAGTCCCAGATCGAGGAGCGCCTGCGGCAGGTAGGGAAAGCGCTCATAGCCTTGTGGGCCGGGCGGAGCGGCCACCCAGAGTACGGCACCCTCGCCTCTGCGGTAGCCTGCGATGAGCGCCGCCTTCTGCCAGCGCTCCCGCGCAAACACGCGAGCCTCCGGCGGGACCTCGACCACTGGCAAATCGAGCGCCTTCTCCCAAACGATGCGCAGATCGGGGGCGCGTAAGTCTTCGACGCTGCGCACCGATACCAGCGGCTGTGCCCCGGCGCGAAATCCGAACGCGGCGGCCAGCGGCGACTCGCCCTCGACGATCAGAATGACACCGTGCTCCACCCGCGCCGACCATTCGGCCGGAGGCAAGTCGGTTCCATGCGGCGCGACGATGATGCTTGCTCCGCCCCCTGCACCGCTAGTCAATCCGATCGACGAGAGCAGTTCCGGCCAGCCACCGGGATCGCCTCCTATGACGTGGAAAGAGAAACGGGGAGCCGCTTGGACGTGAATCGACAACGCACAGAAGATGCCTAGCCATTTAACGGGAAAGTGCATACCAGACTCCGATCCGCACATCATTGAACGTGCGCCTGCGGGGATTGCCCGCGTTCACCAGGTAGGCGCCTTTGAGCAGATTCACCGAGAACAACAGCGGCGCTGCACGGCCACCCAGGCGGAAGTGCAGTCCAGGACCGGTCTCCATGTAGTTTGCCCAATAGAGGCGCTTGACGTCGGTGGTTAGGTTCCAGTTCCAATACACCTGCGAGTGCAAGCCAACGAAGCCGGTTTCGGGCCGGCGCAGCGTAAAGCCGGTGCGATTTTGCGAGTAGAAAAGCGTATCGTTCTCGAAGCGGCGAACGTAGACCGCATCGTCGTTGGTCTCAGCGAAAAGGCCATGAGAACCTTGGGTCAGCAGATGGCCGAAGCCTTTGGCGTAGGATACGCCGCCACGATAATCCGGCGACATCCAGCTGGGATCGGTTCGCGACGGGCGATAGCGCAACTGTTCACCGCCCTCAACCCATCCAGTGATGCCGTGCCAGGATCGGGTGGCGAGGCCGAGCGCGGCGATCACCGCGTTCTCCGAAAGATACTGCGGTGCGAAACCGATGCCGGGCTCCACCGCACCATGCGAATCGCCGACAAAACGCAGCGAGACGTAAGGGCGCACCGGCCAGCCGGGCAAACTGAGCTCGGTTTTGGCCTGCGCATAGGCGAATAGATCGTGCCAGCGCGAGGAAAACGTGGGGAAAATCCACACAGTAGTGCGCAAGCGCCGGAGCGCAGGCGCCAGATTGGCGGCTGCGCGGGAGGCCTCGGCGGCGGTCTTCACGTCGGGGCTTTTGCGTGCAAGGTTGAACCACTTCACGGCGTCGCGGTCGTCTTTGAGAAGGTTATTGGCCCATCCCAGTTTCAGCATGACCTCGAAATCCACCGGATCGTTTTCGTGAGCGATGGTCAGATAGCGCAGTGCATCCTGTAAATACCCCTTGTCTAGGCTCTTGAATGCCAGGTCCTTGGCTTGATCCGATACCACGGGCCGTGACTCTTCGGGGCGTCCGCGGAGAGTCGGGGGAAGGCTGAACGCGGATCGCACACGTTCCGCCAGATCCTCATCGCCGCTTTGGAGGACGCGGTTGAGCAAAGGCATCGCACCCGCGCCGTCGCCACGCGCCATCTTTAACAGTCCCAACTGGGTGACGGACAACAAGTCATTGGGGGCGCGTTCGAACACGCCTGTGAACTGCGCCTCGGCCGCGGCTGTACGCTCCATCTTTAACTGCAGGTAAGCGAACTCGCGCCGCAACGGCACGTTGGAGGGATCGAGCGCCAACGCTTTCTCGAACTCGTAAAGATAGGGATAGCGCGCGGGCAGCAATTCGCGTGCTTGTTCGGCGACCCGCGGCTCGGCTCCACGCGACGCCGCCAGCAGCGCAGCGGTGGCTTCTTCACTACGACCGAGCTGCTGCCAGACGCGCCCTAGGTCGAGCAGCAACTCGCGATGATCGGTACGCAGCTTCCATGCCCGTTCATAATGTTCGGCGGCAAGCGGGAGCTCGTCTCTTTGCTCCGCGAGCCGCGCCAGCTCGCTGTGGCCGCTGAAGTTGTCGGGCGAAAGGGCCAGCGCCCGTTTCCAGCGTTCAATACCCTCGCGAAGCGGGCGGTCGATATTCTCAAACGCCTGCTCGGCGGTTGCGCTCGACTGGCGATAGCGGGCGAAGATGCGCCGCGCCGCCACCTCCCGGTGAGTTTCGTAACACAGGAACGCGTATTCGAGCGCCACCTGATCGTCGCCCGGGTCGAGGCGCATGGCCGCGGCAAACTGATCGCGCGCGGCAGCCGTTTCACCCACCTTAAGAAGCGTGTAGGCGAGATCCTTGCGAACCGAGGGGCGGTCCGGCGCGAGGGCGATGGCGCGCTCGAACCCCGCGATGGCGCGGTCGTAATCCTTGGCCTGCAAGGCTTGGTAAGCTTTGTCTAGTTCCGCGTACGCCGGGTCTATCGTGCTCTGGCCGAACGCGACAGCGGCAAAAGCCAGGAATAACACTTGTTGGGGCACTTGCTACGGAGAGAGTGCCTCCAGGCGAGGACTTTTCTCGGAGAGATACTTGAGGCGAGGCATATTTGTGACGTGGGGACGGGTACATGGGGAGCCGCCTGATTCCCTGCTGGTCGCGCGGGGGCATGAAGTAGTGGCTGGTGCGTCCGGGATCGGAATGCAAGCTGCCGGCTTGCTGCACGCCCGTACTGGGCAATGCGCTTCCTGCCGAAAGAGCGGCGCGGGGATTATTCCGCCGATCCCCGCGAGCAGATTATTTGGTCTGCATCCGCCCTAGTCAGAAATACAGCTTCATCGCGAACTGCAAAATTCGCGGATCGAAGGCGCTTACAGTCCTTCCGAACGTAGCCGATGACTTGTTATTCGAAAAAGTTGAGTACGCCGTCACCGTTCCTGCCGGTGAAATCCCACCCACAAAATTCGGATGGTTAAAGATGTTGAACGTGTCCATGCGGGCCTGTAGGTTAAAGCGCTCCGTAATCTTAAACATCCGGCTAAGTGCGACGTCGACGTTGGTGTTGTGCGGGCCGCGTACTGAATTACGCCCCAGGCTGCCATACGCGCCCAGCGCGTTGGGAGAAAACGCCGCTGTATTCAAATACTGCACGCACGGCGTCGCGCCGTTATTGCACACAGGATTGGTCGCAAAAACGTTCGAGAGCACCTGATCGGGACGATCATTATTCCCGCTATTGATGCCGGCAAGCGAGTTATCCTTACCGGTAATCAGGTTGATGGGCTGACCGCTCGCGGCATGAATCAGCGGTGCGATCTGCCAGTCGCTCAGCAATCGATTCATCCATCGGTTGCCTCGTTTCATCGAACTGGTGGCTACCAGAGTGGTGTTGAAGTTGTGGCGCGTATCAAACACGCAGGGACCCCAATCCGCATGGCGATTAAAGCGCTGCGAGTTGGAGGGAGATGCCAGGGCAGCGCCGAAATCTGCGTCGGAAATGCAACTGGAGTCGGTGTAGTTGGCGTTAAAGGTAAAGCTGCTGCCGAAGCGGTGTTGCACGGACATCAGCAGGCCGTTGTAGTGAGCCACGGCTCCGTCATCCGAAGTGTTGATGCTCCCATAAGCTGCGCCCAGAGCGGGATTAGCGAGGTAGAGCACTCGGCGCTGGTCAGTGTTGGAGGTGGTGGAGCTTGATCCCAGATAAATCGCAGGATTTATCTCCCCGCCATTGCTCCAGAGATGGGTCGTCTTGTTGCCCAAGTAACTTACAGACGCCAACCAAGTGCCGATTTGACGCTGATAAGTGACGTTCCAGCTAGCCACGTAGGTGGGCTTGGGATCAATGGGCATGTTGACGTAGACACCTGCAGTCGGGAAATAAGCCTTCCCATTCTGGGGAAAAGGATTTCCGCCTGGGTAACCCTGCCACGGATTTGTCAGTCCTCCCACCGGATTCTGCACACTCAGAAGGGTTCCCACAGGCGCGTTGGTAGTCTCCCGCTCGTTGTACCAGGTTTCCGACACATCGTAAAGAATGCCCCCGCCCACCCGAAGGGTGTCGCGCCCGTCTCCATGCGGATTCCACACGATCCCCAGCCGGGGTGCGAAATTCCACAGTTTCCCGTTCCACATGGCGTCGGGAATCCCGGGATCGCCTTTGAAAAATAGCCCGGCGGGTGCGTTCGGTAGTACCGTACTGCGCTGACCTGCATAGAAACCCGCCAGACTGAAGGAAGTGCCGCGCCCGTATTTATCGGGATCGGAGAAGGTCGGCTCCCAGCGAACACCGAAGTTAACCGTCACGCGCGAAGAAATCTTAAACGTGTCTTGCGCGTAAAAGCTCATGATCCACGAGCGCAAGTCATTTGGGGTGGCGTTGGTCTGATTGAAAACGTTGGGCAGCCCTAGCATGAAATCGGCCAGGGGAACATTGGTACGGGAGCCATTAAAGGTGAAGTTGCCATTCTCCTGGAAGCCGGAGATGGTATTGTTCTGCACTCGGACCAGGTTGAACCCAAACGCCATTTGATGCCGTCCGCGAATCACGTCGACGTCGTCGGCGACCTGAAAGGCGTTGACGTTGAAATGTCCCGGGGCGCAGGTTCCGCAGAAAGTGCTGAAGCCGCCGGTAACGGCAAACAGCAGGAAATTGGGTACGGCGCTATACATGTTGACCCCGAGTAAAGTCGGATTGATCGGAATATCCGTCGGTCCGCGGTCATCGCGGCGACGGTTGAAAGTAGCGTGAAACGAGTTGAGCGTTCCAGGGCCGAAAACGTAGTTGTCACCGACGGTCAGGGACTGCGCCAACTCAAGGTTTCCCGCTTGCGTGGTGGTGAGCAAATTCTTTCCGTCGTAGGTGGCTGGATTCTTGAAGCCATCCACGAAATACCT
>JBDTTL010000149.1:0-10778 GCA_039930665.1 Acidobacteriota bacterium | reverse complement strand
GCATTCTCGTGCCAGCGTTATCTCGCCAACCGTTTGCGCGAGCGTTTCGATTTCACGGGAACACCAATCGTGATTCGCACCAAGCGGCGCTAGACTTTAGTGATATTAATGATATCAGTGCTATCATGGGTCCATGAGCAGCCTCCTGATCCGCCAGTTAGATGACACGATCAAGACTCGGCTGCGGCTTCGCGCCGCGCGGCGAGGACGTTCCATGGAAGCGGAGGCGCGGGAGATCCTGAAGACAGCACTGTCACAGCTGTCTCGCGCCGGAACCAGTCTCGCGGATCGGATCCATAAGCGCTTCGCGGCCGTGGGAGGTTTCGAACTTCCCAAGATTCCGCGCGAGCCGATGCGCCGGCCACCGGTTCTGGATGAATGATTGTTCTTGATACCAATGTCCTGTCGGAAGTGATCAAAATCACGCCCTCCGCCCGCGTGGTGGAGTGGTGGAATTTATTTCCCGAAGCAGAGCTTTACTTGACCAGCATCACCCAGGCCGAGATTCTTGTCGGAATCGAGTTGCTCCCCAAGGGGAAACGCCGGGCAGCAATCGAGCAGGCGGCGGAAGAAACCTTCCGCGAGGACTTTGCAGGGCGTATTCTCCCTTTTGACAGTGAGGCTGCCAGTGAATTCGCTCGAATTATCGTGAGGCGGCGCAAACTCGGGCGCTCGATCAGCCAGGCGGACGCTCAAATCGCCGCGATCGCGCGCGCCTTCCAGGCGACCCTCGCCACGCGCAACACCGGAGATTTCGAAAATTGCGGCGTCAAGCTAGTGAACCCTTGGGCGTGATCGCCGTGGGCCAGGATCGGCTTCCAGCCCTCGCTTAGCGCGAATCGAGGTATAATTCGAGCGCCTGTGACATCTCGCCGCCCTTACTTGCGGTCGTTTGCGATTCTGCTGATGATCGCAGCCACGCTCTCGCTGCAGGCGATGCCGCTTTCCTCCCACCACTCGGCCGACGACTTCAATCACTGTTGCGCCTTCTGCCACTTGACACACGTAGCATGGGCGAACCCGGCTCCGGCCTTAAGCGTTCTCGCGCCGGTTGCCTCGGAGTGGCACGTCGCGATTCATAAATCCTTCGGCTACCGCGAAACGCTCGTCGCACTCGGTCATTCCCGCGCCCCGCCCGCTTAGTCTCCACGCGCCCGTTTTGTCCTGGCTTGCATTGGCAAGAAGGGCATTTATCTATGTAGGTTTCCGTGCCTCAGGAGATTAGACTTTGCAGCGTCATAACGATAAAGGTCGTCGTCTCGACATCCCTCCGCGCGCATTGAAAGGCGCCGCCGTTCATCCTTTTCCGGATGCCAGAAAGTGGATCGTGGCTCCGAAACGCGTGTCGATGTCGTGGATCTTGCTTTTCTTCGGGATGCTTGTCGCGCACGCCCAGCAGCCGAATCCGCCGCCCTCCCCAGCGGTGCGCATCACGCTTGAGCAGGCCATCCAGTTCGCGCTGCAACACAACCATGCGCTCGAAGCGGCTCGCTCTACCATCCGTCAAAACCAGGCCCTGGAAATTACGGCCAACCTGCGGCCGAATCCGACGCTCTCCTGGGACACGCAGTTTCTCCCGCTCTTCAACCTCAACCAGTTCAATTGGTCGTATATCAATAACAGCGCCCAGTTCGATGTGGGCCTCGGCTACACTTTCGAACGCGGGAAGAAGCGCCAGCGCCGGCTTCAAGCCGCACAGGATCAAACTACAATCTCTCGATCCTTGGTGTCCGATAACCAACGCACGCTCGCGTTTAATGTCGCCCAACAATTTGTCTCCGTTCTGCTGGCGCAATCCATGATCGAACTCGCACAACAGGACCTCGCCAGTTTCCAGCAGACGGTCGATCTAAGTGAAGCGCAGGTCCGCGCGGGCGCGATCAGCGAAGGCGATGCCCTAAAGATCAAGTTGCAGCTCCTGCAATTCCAGACTGACGTATCGTCGGCCAGGCTGGCGAAGGTACAGGCCCTGGCCGCGTTGCGCCAACTGGTGGGATTCGAGTCAGTTGCGCAGAACTACGACGTCGAGGGAACTCTTGATTACCAGTCCGTACATGGTGATCTAGCAGCTCTCAAGATGCTAGCGATGAATTCGAGACCCGACCTGCTGGCCGCGCGTCAGAGTATTACCGCCGCCCGCAGCCAGGAGTCCCTCGCGGTAGCCAATGGCAAGCGTGATCTGGACGTGAGCTTTAACTACAGCCACGTCACCCACATCAATTCCGGAGCGTTTTTCTTCAATATGCAGATTCCTATTTTCGACCGCAACCAAGGCGAAATTGCTAGGACGCAAGCGGCCATTACTCAATCGCAAGAGCTGGTGGCGGAGGCCAACGAACAAGTGATGTCGGATGTCGTGAACGCCTATGAAGGGCTCCATACCAACGATCAGATCGTGGCGCTTTACCGTTCCGGCTATCTTGAAAAAAGCACGCAATCGCGCGATATCAGCTTATACGCTTATCAACGTGGGGCCGCCAGCCTGCTCGATTATCTGGACGCCGAGCGGAGCTATCGCGCGAACCAGCTGGCCTACCGCCAGGCAGTCGCGAATTACATGCTCACGCTCGAACAATTGCGCGCAGCGGTGGGAATCAGGAGCCTGCCATGAGAATGTGCGCTCCCATTCTGCTGCTCACCTTAGACCTGCTAGCAATCGCCGGCTGCGGCCAGCGCACCACCCAACGCGAGTCGCAAATGACCTCCTTCACTGCTGGTGAAACCCAAGCGGACACCGCAAACCTGTTCACTCTTCCCGCCGACCAAATCGCGCACCTGCAGATTTCGCCGGCTGTGAAAGGAAGTTTGGCCCGAGTGCTGCGGCTCACCGGCTCGGTCGCCTACAATGCTTTCGCCACGACACCGGTGTTCTCAGCCGTGGGCGGTCCAGTGCGGGATATTCTGGTCGCTCCTGGAGATTCTGTCCACGCCGGGCAGCCGCTATTGAACATCAACAGCCCGGACTATTCGGTGGCCCGCTCCGCATACCTAAAGGCCAAGGAGGCATTTCTGCTCGCTGACAAGAATTACCAGCGAGCGGTGGATCTTCTGGCACACAAGGCCATCGCCGAACGCGATGAGCAACAGGCGGAATCGGATCGTTCCCAATCCCAGGCGGACGTCGAATCGAGCACCGACGCATTGCGCGCGCTGGGTATTTCCGACCCTGAGGCAATGTCGAAGTCCGCAGCCACCTTGCAGGTTCCCCTGCTCGCGCCGGCGGCCGGCGAGATCGTCGAGCGCCTGGTGGGGCCGGGCCAGTTGTTGCAGGCCGGCGCGACCCAATGCTTCACCATCTCCGATACCAGCACGGTTTGGGTTCTGGTGAACGTCTATCAGAACGACCTCGGTAGCGTACGTCTCGGCGACGCAGTCGATATTACAACCGATGCCTACCCGGATGTCTTCCGGGGACGCATCTCCTACATTGCTTCGGCGCTCGACCCTACCACGCGAACCCTGCAAGCGCGCATTGTCGCCCAAAACCCCGGCCACAAACTCAAGAAGGACATGTATGTCACCGCAACGGTACGCGCCGGAGCCATCGCGAATGCGCTGCTGGTACCCGACTCAGCGGTGCTGCGCGACACCGAGAATCAGCCGTTCGTCTACATACAATCCGGAGCCAATCAATTCGCACGACGGCTCGTGACGCTGGGCGAGTCCGATAATGGCACTACTCAAATAACCAGCGGAGTGACCGTGGGGGAGCGTGTGGTGGGCGATGGCAGCCTCTTCGTCCAGTTCCAAAACTCCTTGCAACATTAATCGGCGACTGGAAATCCATGATTCATAACATTGTCCAATCCGCGTTACGGCAGCGCTTCCTGGTGCTGGTGCTGGTCACGCTCCTGATCGTGGCCGGTGTTCTCTCTTTTCAGCGCATGCCGGTGGATGCCTATCCCGACATTTCCCCGCCCCGCGTGGAACTCGTCACACAATGGCCCGGCCACGCCGCCGAAGAAGTAGAGCGGCTGACGACGCTCCCGCTCGAACTGGCGATGAATGGCACGCCCAACATGCACGTGATGCGCTCCATCTCCCTCTACGGCCTGTCCGACATCATCCTGACCTTCGACGAACGAACGGACGGATATTTCGCGCGGCAACTGGCCTTTGAGAGAATCGGCGACGCGTCGCTTCCCAGCGGCGTAGCGGCCAGCATGGCGCCGTACTTTAGCCCTAGCGGTCTGGTTTATCGCTACGTCCTGGAGAGTCCGGACCGCACGCCGCAGGAATTAAAGACCTTCGAGGACTGGGTGGTGGAACGGGCTTACCGCAGCGTGCCGGGAGTCGCGGACGATTCCGGCTTCGGCGGCACCACCATGCAGTACCAGGTTCTGCTTGACCCTGCGCGTCTCTACAACTTTCACATCCCGGTGGCGCAAGTGGTCTCGGCGCTTACCGCGAACAACGCCAACACCGGCGGCGGCTTCTATTCCATAGGGCAGCAGTTCAACTATGTGCGCGGGATCGGCCTGCTGCGTAACACCGAAGACATCGGCGAAGTGGTGGTGGGCAGCGCGAATGGAGCGCCCGTGCGCGTCAAGGACATCGGACAGGTAGTGATCGGCCATGCTCCGCGGCTCGGTATTTTCGGATTCGAAAAAAACAACGACGCGGTCGAAGGTGTGATCCTCATGCGCCGCGGCGAGCAAACTCAGAACGTGCTCCAAGGCGTGCAGAAAAAAACCCAGGAATTGAACCAGTCGATTTTGCCGCCCGACGTGAAAGTACGCCCTTTCTACGACCGCAGTGATTTGGTGCGCGTGACCACCGACACGGTCGAAGGCAATCTCATGCGCGGGATGTTGCTGGTGCTGATCGTCCTCATTTTCTTTTTGGGAAGCGTGCGCGCCGCACTGATTGCCGCGCTCACCGTTCCCTTGGCGCTCCTGTTTGCGTTTATTTTTCTGCATGCCCGCGGCGATGCTGCGAATCTGCTGTCCATTGGAGCCATTGATTTCGGCATCATCATCGACGGCACCATCGTCCTGGTGGAAAATATCCACCGTGAACTCGGCGCTCGCCATGGTCAAGCGTTCGACCTTCGCGAGATGATCCTAGCCGCGACGCGCGATGTGGATCGCCCCATTTTTTACTCGGTCGCGGTCATTATCGCCGGCTATCTTCCGATCTACGCCCTTTCCGGACCGGCGGGACTCCTCTTCCGTCCCATGGCCAACACCATGGCGTTTGCCTTGATCGGTGCGCTGATTCTCACGCTTACGTTGGTGCCGGTGCTCGCGTCCTTCACGTTGAAAGGCATCAAGGACAAACGGAATCCGATATTCGAATGGATCCGTAAATTCTACGGCAAGCTCCTCGGAGGGTGCCTCAGGTATCCGGTGCTCACGCTTATTGTTGCGACGCTGATTTTTGGCGCCTCATTGCTGCTGATTCCCCAGATTGGCGGCGAGTTCCTGCCGCACCTGGATGAGGGAGCTTTGTGGGTGCGCGCCACCATGCCTTACACGATTTCGTTCGAGGAGGCCGACAAGTTTGCGCCCCAGATACGCGCACTCCTGAAAACTTATCCGCAGGTGACTTTGGTCGCTTCGGAGCTCGGACGCCCGGACGACGGTACCGATCACACCGGCTTCTTCAACTGCGAGTTCTACGTGGGGCTGCGGCCCTACGGCGACTCTACCTGGCAGCAGGGTTCCATCCGCACCAAGGCGGATCTCATTGAAGACCTGCAGAAGAAGCTCGCCACTTTTCCCGGCGTGATCTTCAACTACACGCAGCCGGCCGAAGATGCCGTGGACGAAGCCCTTACGGGACTGAAGAGCGCGCTGGCTGTCAAGATTTTTGGCCCCGACCTGAATGTGCTGGAGAGCAAGGCTGTCGAGATCAGGCGGGTGCTCGGCCGCACTCCGGGCTTCAGCGGACTCACCGTAGTGCGCGAGCTGGGTCAGCCCAGCCTGACGATTGACACCGATCGGGCGAAGATAGCGCGCTATGGAATCAATGTGGACGACGTCGGAACAGTGGTAGAAGCCGCGATTGGCGGTCAAACCGCTACGCAAGTCATCCAGGGTGAAAAGCTCTTCGATCTGGTGGTCCGCATGGAGCCGCAGTTCAGAACGGGCGCGCGCGAGATCGGCAACCTGCTGGTGCCGGCCCCGGGCGGCCAGCAAATCCCGCTATCCGAGCTCGCCACTATCCGCGAGACCAGCGGCGCGTCGTTTATTTATCGCGAGAATAACTCGCGTTATATCGGAATCCAATTCTCGGTGGTGGGGAGAGATCTCGAAGGAGTTATCAACGCAGGTCAGAGCGCTGTGGCCAAAGAGGTCCACTTGCCGGAAGGCTACACCCTCGATTGGGGCGGCGAATACAGCGAACTGCTAGAGGCCAAGTCGCAACTGGTAGTCATCGGCCCGCTCTCGGCCTTGTTGATCTTCCTGATCCTTTTCGCGCTTTATGGAAATTTTAAATTCCCGATGGCCATTGCAGTTGGCGTGGTTCTCACTGGGCCAGTCGGCGCGCTGGTGGGACTTAAATTGACGCATACACCCTTCAGCGTATCGAGCATCCTCGGATTGCTGGCGGTGTTGGGTGTTTCGGTTCAAACCGCGGTGATTCTGGTGAGCTACATCAATAAGCTTCGTAATGAAGGCCGCAGCATAGAGGACGCTACGCTCGAAGCTTCGCTTCTGCGCTTACGGCCCATTATGATGACTGCGCTGGTAGCATGCCTCGGGCTGCTGCCCGCCGCGATCGCCACTGGCGTGGGAAGTGACACCCAGAAGCCGTTCGCCATCGTGGTGGTGACCGGCCTGATCTCCCGCCTGCTGCTCGGATTTTTCATCAATCCGGTTCTTTATCAGATGGTGGCGCGTGAGGGCGACGTGCTCCAGGTGTGATCCGTCCGCAAGATTGGTTACGATCAAGACTAGTCAGGCCGTATGAAAGCTTCTGCGCAAAAGCCCAGGATCCTGGTGATCGATGTTGGAGGAACGCACGTAAAGGTGCACGTCGGCGGGCAGCGCGAGGTGCGAAAGGTTGTCTCCGGCTCCGCCATGACCGCCGCGCAGATGGTACAGGCTGTAAAAGGTCTGGTCAAGGATTGGGACTACGATGTCATTTCCATCGGCTATCCGGGAGTTGTGGCCCGGGGGCGTCCGGTTCATGAGCCCCATAATCTTGCCGGCGGCTGGGTGGCAATCGATTTCGCCAAGGCGTTCGGCCGTCCGGTGAAGGTGATCAACGATGCCGCCATGCAGGCGCTCGGAAGCTATAAGGGCGGTTGCATGCTTTTCTTGGGCATCGGTTCGGGCTTGGGATCGGCCATGATCGTTGACGGGACTCTCCTGCCCATGGAACTGGGCCACCTTCCCTATAAGAACGGCAAGACCTACGAGGATTTCGTGGGCGACCGCGCCCTGAAGCGCCTGGGGAAAAAGAAATGGCGGCGCTATGTGGCCGATGTCGTACAGCGCCTAAAGACGGCCCTGGAAGCGGACTACGTGGTGCTCGGCGGAGGAAACTCTAAGAACTTCAAGAAGCTCCCGGCGGGCGTGGAATTGGGCGATAACCGAAATGCGTTTATCGGCGGGGTTCGCTTGTGGAAAGAAGAGACTAAGCGCCGAGTGACAAGGAAGCGGGCCCCGCGTGCGGAACCCGCCTAGAACTAACAAGCCTTAGATCTTCATGGCGCGGTTGCCTATCGGTGAAAACGTCCCACCACTACCGCCTTACCTAAAATGTGCCCTTCCATCGCCTTGAGCACCTCGGTACGGGTCGCGTCCGGACCCAAGCCGAGCTTGGTATCGAGCGCAAACATCTCCAAAGTGTAATGATGATGCGGGCCTTGAGCGCCGGCGCCCGGTCCTCTGTAACCCACCGTTCCCCCCACGTTCTTGCACTGAATCGTTCCATCCGCTAGAGTCGGCGTGGCCGGCACACCTTCGGGAAGCTCATGAACTGAGGCTGGAATATTGAGCAGCATCCAATGCAGGTGATCCTCGGTCATGTGATTGTCGACCGCTTCGGGGTCATGCATGATCAAGACGAAGGCGGCGGTATTTGCGGGAACGTGACTCCATGCAAGCTCCGGCGAAACTGGATTTGGGCTGGACTGCGTGTATTTTGGAGGAATCTCGCCGCCGTCCTGGAACGAACTGGTGGTGAGAGTCAACCCCGGCATCGGCATGGCCTTCTTGCCTTTTTCCTGGGCGGTGACCGTGCTGACGGCCGCCGCCAGCACAATAGCGCTAATGCAATATCTTCGCGTGAATCTCATCGATATTTGTCTCCTGACATCTTCACAGCATATCAGGGGCTGCGTGCCGTGGAACGTCATGTCGCCATGCTAAACGACTGGGAGAATTTCACCCTGTGGCCAGACGGCCGGCCGTGCCATCTGAGACTTCGTCTCTAGAAATTGTCAATCTTATGACCGATTGCGATATCCGCTTGAGCAGCCGCCGTATCGCCTACCGCAGCCTCGGACGCCGCACGCGCATAGTAGATGTGGGGCTGCTGAGGATCTTCTTCGAGTGCTTTGCCGAAGTCCGCGATTGCCCTCGCGTGGTCGCCGATTTGCTGGTAAGTGGCCGCTCTCTGGAAATAATTATCCAGATTGGGTTGGAACTCCACCGCCTTGCTGTAATCTTCGATAGCCTTGCGCGCGTCTCCCGCCGCCCTTCTTGCAGCGCCGCGCAAGTTGTAGGCTCGCGCCATTTTTGGATCGAGCGCGGTGGCGCGATCGGCGTCCGCAACCGCGTTGGCATAGTCTCTCGTATCCAGGCGGGCGAACCCCCGCTCCACCAGCGCCAGCGTGTCCCCCGGCCGCAACTCGGCCACTCTGGTGAAATCGCGGATGGCTTGGTCCGGATTCGATTCCGCCACGTAGGCGCGGCCGCGCATGCGATAGGCTTCCGCGAAGTCCGATTGCAAATCCACGGCACGATTGAAGTTGAGAATGGCCTGGTCGTAGCGGGTGGTCTTCATCAGGCGCATCCCGGCGTCGAACGCTTCGCGGGCATTGCGCGGGTCGTTCATGCGCTTATACACGATCCCGGCCACCATGAATACCACCAGGGCCACGGCCAACCACTGCAGCAGCTTCCTGCGCTGGACCCGCGCCACATCCTCGGCGGTCATCGGAATCATAATCAGAGGTTTACCGGAGGCCTCTGCCGATCCCTCAAGCGGTGCGGATTTATTTTCCGGGTGGTCCACTGCTCCTATGATAAAGGAACATGAAACAGGTGCACTTGATTACGGATGGTGCCTGCCTGGGCAATCCCGGTCCCGGCGGTTGGGCGTACGTTTTGCGTTTCGGGACGAACACTCGCGAGATGTCCGGATCGTTCCCTCACACCACCAACAATCGCATGGAACTCACGGCCGCGATCGAAGGTCTTCGCTCGCTCAAGGAGCATTGCAAAGTAGAAGTGATCACCGACTCCGAGTATCTGAAAAATGGAATTACCACCTGGATACACGGCTGGAAGCGCAACGGCTGGAAGACCGCCGCAAAGAAGCCCGTAGTGAATCAGGATTTGTGGCTGGAACTGGAACAGACCACGGCCGGCCACGACATCCAATGGACCTGGACCAAGGGGCACGCCAATCATGAGGACAACAACCGCTGCGACGAGTTAGCCACCCGCGCCGCGCGCGAACAAAGTTGAACTCGGTTGAACTCTGCGGGGAGCGCCGCGAGGCATCCGGCCAGAAATATCGTTTCCCGCGGCGCTTTGGCGTAACGCATCCGCGATGGTAGCAATCCAAGTAAAGGAATGCCTCACTTATCCAAAGTATTTTTTCTGCTTCTTGTATCCAGCACCTGCGTCCTGGCTGAGTCCCCCTTCGGCGTCGGCCTCAAGGCTGGTGTCCCTTTGAATGATGCGCTCGCGACCACGCCCGGCGGCGCGATCAGTTACTTCCAGAGCACGCATCGCTTCACCATCGGACCGTTCGTTGAATTCCGTCTGCCTGGGGGGTTTGGCGTCGAGATAGACGCGCTTTATCGGAGCTACTCTTTCCGCCAGGCGCTCGCTCAATCGCCGTCAGTGTCGACAAATGCCTGGGAGTTCCCGGTTCTCGCCACGAAAAGCTTCTTCGGCGGTCCCATCTCGCCCTATATCGAAGGAGGAGTCGCCCTCAGCCACCTGTCAGTCAGGGATGTCGCGGAACTCAACCACAACAATAACTATGGCATCGTGCTGGGCGCCGGAATTTCGCTCAACTTGGGATCGCTGCGGGTAGCGCCCGAAATCCGCTACAACGGATGGGCGTTCCAGGGCTTCTCCAGCCCTTTTGGCGGTCTGCACTCCAACCGCAATCAGGCCACCGTGCTGGTGGGAGTCAGCTTCTAGCGCTTGCCATTCTCCCTAACGGGACTGTGCATCATCCCTTACGACCCTTGCCAAGCTGAGCAATTTCGAGCTAATCTTCAGGCCGGCGCGGTCCGCCGAAAGCCGGTTGACTTCGAAGTGGACCATATTCCCTTCGACGGTTAAGTTAATAATCCCGCCAAGCACGGCAAACCCTTCGGATTCGCCAACCGTCAGGATACTTAACGCCTTCAGGTCCTTCAGAATCTTGTCCGCTTGGCCTCTCTCGTGGCCGGGATGAATGCCATGTGGCAAACATTCAAGATATCGGTGGGCTTTAGCGTAATTACTTCGGCTGGATGGCCGCGCACTGTCCGGGTCCGCAACTCGCCCTCCGCGTCCGGGCTGAACGGGTCATGACCAACGACGCATATCGCTAGTCTCCTGTCCCAATGGTTCGCACGTTAAGTTCTGAGGGGTGAGCCGAAA
>JBDTTL010000148.1:0-10832 GCA_039930665.1 Acidobacteriota bacterium | reverse complement strand
AGCGCGGTGGCCGGCTTGTTCTGGCCGGATCGCTTCTTCCCGTCGTACCTGGTCGCCTACCTGTTCTGGATCGGGATCGGCCTGGGCTGTCTGGGGATCACGATGCTGCACCACCTGGTGGGAGGGGCGTGGGAAGATCCGCTGCCGCGATTCGCCGGCACGGCGGCCGCTCTCGGCCACGTGCATCCGGAAATCGACCGCTTTGACGGCGTAAGCCGCGAAGTGTCGCTCGAAGAGACAGCAAACCATCAGCGGCGCTGGGCGCTCGCGCTCGAAGCATTCCGCATTTCGCGCGGTCAGGAAATCGTCGAATCGCCCGACGATGTCCAAGTGGGCGGCACCGTAATCCCGGCGGCGCGAGCCGATGCCGGGCGTCCCATGTTGATTCGGTACCTCCCTTCTGGAATTCCGACGGTCTCCGCGTTACATGTGAAGCAGAACGCAAATCTGCTGCGCGGCAAGACGGTATTCCTGGGCGTAACGGCGCTCTCGGCGGCCCGCGACCGCTTGCTGAATCCTTACGGCACTAACGTGCCCGGAGTCGAAGTTCACGCGCACGCATTTGAAACCATCGCCCGCGGCGATTTTTTGCGGCACGCCGGCAATTTGGCCACTTTGGGATTGTCTGTGCTCTTCGCCGCAGGCGCGGGCCTGGCTTTCGCCCTGCTTTCCGGGTGGACAGCCTACGCGGTCGCGGTGGTGATCGTACTGACGTCCCTCGCCGCGCCCGTTTTCTTCTTCGGCAGAGGCGTCGTCTTCCCCCTGTTCGGCCCTGCGGCAGTGGCTTGGCTTGCGTGCGCCGGCGCAGCCACCTATCAGCATTTCTTCGTGCGTCGGCAACTGCGGCGCAGCGAGTCCGAGAAATCGCGCTATCAGCAGGCCATCCACTGGGCTGCGCATGAGATGCGAACGCCGCTCACAGCCATCCAAGGCTCCAGCGAAATCATGACCAACTACTCGCTGCCGGAGGCCAAGCAGAAGCAGTTGAGTGAAATGATCAACTCGGAATCGAAACGCCTCGCCCGCCTGATTCAAACCTTCCTCGATGTGGAGCGCCTGGCGGAAGGGCAAATGGAATTGAAGCGCGAAACGTTCGAGGCGGCAGGCCTGGTCGACACCTGCATGCGGCGCGTCGAGCCGCTGGCCAGCCGCAAGAACATCCGCCTTTCGCTTGAAACGCCGATAGAAGGAACGCTGACCGGAGATCGCGAACTGATGGAATACGCTGTCTATAATCTGCTGACCAACGCCGTGAAATATTCCCCCGGCGACACCCACGTCACCGTGGACGCACAGCGCGGCGGCGATGAACTCCGCGTTTCTGTGCGCGACCAGGGCATCGGCATGGACGCGAAGGAGCTCAAGAACATCTTCAAGAAGTTCTACCGCACGCAACGCGCTGAGCAATCGGGCGAAGCGGGCACCGGCATCGGGCTTTCGATAGTCGAGCAGATCGTCACCAATCACGGCGGGCGCATGGAAGTGACTAGCGAGCCCGGAAAAGGCTCGTGCTTTACTATGGTTCTGAAGAGCAGGGTTGTGAGGAGCAGCGTTGCAGAAGCTATTGATCGTCGAGGATGACCCGTCGGTTCGCAACACCATGGTCACGGTGCTCGAGCTGGAAGGCTATCAGCCCGAGGCCGTCGCTTCCACGCGCGAAGCCATCGCGCGGCTGGCTGCGGAGTCCTACACCATCGTCATCTCCGACATTTATCTGGACGAGCGCACCGGCATAGACGTGCTGCACGCCGCGCGCAAGCAAAATCCCTTGTGCGCCGTGATCCTGATGACCGGACGCGGCAGCATGGAGACGGTAATGGCGGCAACCGAGGGTGGCGCGTTCGAATACCTCGCCAAGCCGTTCGAGATGGCGCAGATGATCGAGACCATCCGCCGCGCGGAGAAGTCCTTGGGCGCGGCCGAGGACGAAAACGACGTCGCATCCATCGACGATTTACCGGATACGGAAATGATCGGCAGCTCGCCGCGCATGATCGAGATTTATAAGACCCTCTCGCGCGTCGCACCCACCGACGCGACGGTGCTGATCGAAGGCGAGACGGGCACCGGCAAGGAGCTGATCGCCGGCATGATTCATCGCAACAGCAAACGCGCCCAGCACCCGTTCGTGCCGGTGGATTGCGGCGCGATCGCCCCTTCGCTGCTCGAGAGCGAACTGTTCGGAACGCTGCGTGGCGCCTACACTGGTGCCGACCGCGACCGCACCGGCGTATTCGAAGCGGCCCACAACGGCACCGTGTTCCTCGACGAGATTGGCGATATCGACCTCGGATTCCAGCTTAAGCTGCTGCGGTTCTTGCAGGAGCGTGAGATCCGCCCGCTGGGTTCGGCGCGCGCCAAGAAGGTGGATGTGCGCGTGATCGCAGCCACCAACAAAGACGTGCAGAAAATGGTGGAGGAAGGCAAGTTCCGCGAAGACCTGTGGTATCGCCTCAATGTGGTGCGGCTCACCGTGCCTCCGCTCTGTGAGCGGACCAGCGACATTCCACTGCTGGTGCACTATTTCTTGAAACGCTACAACGAGCGCTATAGCCTGGCGACCAAAATTACCGACAGCGGCGTCAAGGCGCTCGAAGATTATAGTTGGCCCGGCAACATCCGCCAGCTCCAGCACCTGATGGAGCGGCTGACGATTCTCGCGCCGAGCGGACGCGTGGACAAAGCCGTGGTGGAGGCCGCGATCGAACAGATGGATTCCCGCGATCATGGCAACGAATCGTTGGCCGACGCGGAGACCGATCAGATCCGCAAAGTGCTGACTGCGACCAACGGCAATAAGACCCGCGCCGCCAAGATCCTCGGGATCGAGCGCAAGACGCTCTACCGCAAACTGGAGCGGATGGAGTTGTAGGAGCGCGACCTACTTCACCAACGCCTGCGCCGCTCGAAGACCTCCCGCGCGTTGAATGCCCGGAACGAAGAAGTCTCTCACGAATTCTTCGTCCGTGCCATGGAACCCCGCCAGATCGGCCTGCAAGTCGACGGCAACCGGCGCAACCGCCGCCGCGAATTCGCACCAGATCGCAGCTTTCCCCAATCCGATCAACTGCGTTTTCGGCTGCTTCAGCCAGGCCAGCGCCGTGAGGATATCCTGCACCCGGTTGGCATCGTCACTCTTGTTGAAAGTCAGGAACATCTTCACAGAGCGGTCGCGCGGGGCCTTGGCCGTGCCCGTCTGAAAGGTGTCGATCAGCAGCACCGCACGGCCCGCCTGCAGCAGCCGCACGACTGCCGGGTCCTTGCGCGCCGCTTCCGCGCCCTCCGGATGAATCGCCAGCGCCGGCGGATTCGAGCCTTTGATCCAGATCGCCGGGATGCGGTCGCCCTTGCCTGGGCGGCCTAATACGATGCGCTCGCCGGTCCCCTCGCTGTCTACCTGAGACGGCCAATCGCCCGCCAGCGCCGCGGTCAGACGCTCGCGGAAATGGGAGCTTTGCTCCCTGGCGAGATCTTGCCATTTCTCGAACAGTTGCGTGAAGCTGATGGCGTTATCCGGCAGTTTCCGGTCGTGCAGCACCATCATGTCCTGCAATTTCTCCATTCGGATCGGTAGCTCCTTCAGCTTTGACGCGTCCGTTTCGCCCAGCACGTGCTTGCCAAAGAACGCATACGTAGCTTCTCGATTTGGCCGGTTGTAATTGTGCGGCGCGTCCTGAAAAAACATCTCGACGTCGTCGGTTTTGTGATAAAGCTCGTAAATGGCGCGGACCGCAGGATACTCTTCCGTCCGCATATTGCGCGTCCAGTCGCCCGTCGCCGCTGACATAATCATGGGCCGCGGCGCCGTCATGGCTGCAATCTCGACATTGTTGGTATCCAAGCGAAGCCCGGGCGCGTTCTCGCACAGGCCGCCGCCCTGCATAATCAGGGAGACCATGTTCGCCGGAGCGGAAAACTTGATGCGGTCGTCCACTGCCGCGACGTTGTAGGTTTGCGTGGCGCCGCCCGACGCGCCGGTCGCGCCGATCCTCCCCGGATTTACCCCCGGCAGCTTCTCCAAAAAATCGATCGCGCGAATCGAGTTCCACAACTGTAATCCGAACGGGCCGAAGCTCCACAGCTCCTCCACCGGTTTGTCGCCGAAATCGTGCGGCGTCTGAATGGTATCGTCGTACCCCAGCATGTCGTAGCTGAAAACTACGAAACCCTGGCGCGCCAGATTGATGGCGCGGGCGGGAATGGAAACGATGTCGCTATTCTCCAGGCGGCCATAATTCCAGTGACCGTGCGGGCTGATGATAGCGGGGTATCCGCCGGCGGGCGCCGCCGTGAGCGGACGGTAAAGGTTGCCCGCCAGATAAAAGCCGGGGAGCGTCTCGATCAGAACCTTTTCGATGATGCAGTCGCGGTTCTGGACCCGCCCGAAGATCTGCGGATGCAGATCGTTTTTCGGAAGGAGCGGCAGCAGGCCGGAGGCGGAGAGGATTTGAGTTTTAAGCGCCTGCTTGCGTGCTTCCCATTCCGCCAGGGTCCTGTACGTCCTGGGAACGAAATGGGTGTCGACATTCGGAGTGTAAGTATTGCGGGAATCCTGGGAGGGTATCTGGGCGTCCGCGATCAGGCACGTGGCCAACGCGGCGATAAGGAAACGCGACATGGCCTACTGTTTAGCACAGATCGCGCGCGCCGTCCATAGCGAAAGACTACAGACTACTGGAAGCAGACCTCAACCGCGTGAGTTGCTCACGGTAAATCATTCCATCCGTGCTCGGTCAAGTGCATTTTGAACATCCTGCTCTGGTCGCTGTCGATGCCGTACCGTTGGATAGAACCTTCATAGAGCTGATGGATCAGCTGGCGATATACGTCTTTGTCAACTGCGATGGAGGACAGATCGTCGTTGTCTGAAATTCGTGTATCCACGGTCTTCGTTCTCCTTTATGGCGCTTGCCCACACCAGAATTTGGGCCAGCTCTTAAAGTCGCTGGCCCCGTACGCACATCCCTTCGCGTCCGAAAAGGAATGGATCGCCGCTTATTTACAGGTAACCCTGCAATTATTTGGCCAAGTGCCATCGCTGTCTCACGAAGTTAGGAGCTTGGTGATATTGCCATCTACCCCTAAGAGTTCGCGACGGCCTATCGTCACGCGACCACTGGTGGTCAGGGCAAGTTTCACACTAGTGTCATCGAATCGAGGTAGTCTAAAATTGGTGACTCGTAAGAATCAAGCACGGAAGGGATCCAAGGCTCAAGGCAATCGTGGCGCGTTACTTGCTCGCGAAAAGAGAGTGTCTACTGCAATGTCCTCGACCCGTTCCGAATATAGCCTGCCCCCAGTCTTTTCTCAGCCGCTTACGGCCGAACGCCGGTCCAAAGTCCGTTTCCCTCTAGCGCTGCGGCTCAGCTACCGGAATCTTGGGCGGGGGACCGTGATCGCCGGCGAGGGCTGGGTGACGAATATGAGCAGGAGCGGAATCCTGGTTTCTTCCCGGCAGGCCATTAGTCCAGGCTCGCAGATGGAATTGAACATCGAATGGCCGACTCTCTTACATGGCACGGTCCCTCTCCGCTTCATCGCGACAGGCGAAGTCGTGCGCTCTGACGCCTCTAGTTTCGCGATGGTTCTGAGCCGTCATCAATTCAGGACAGCGAAAAGGAGAGTGACGTCCTTTGACTCTCTTGCCTCCAGCGGCAACAGGGCTGCCGGTTAGGCTGCGTGCCTGCGGAAAGGCGATACAGAAATCGAAGGCTCACTCGATCCATAACTCGCCTTATCGAATGCTAGGATCGAAGGATGCACAGGTGGTCGAGGAGGAGCCGCTATTCCCGCCGCGTGTTCCTGGCCTCTCTGACCGTCGCTACCTGCGCCGCGGACACCACCGCTAAAGGTCGTATCCTTCCCTCGGTCGCGGTGCGCTTCGCGGACCCAGCCACCGAATTCACCGTCCTGCGGCTTACCGATCCGAAGTTCGCCAGTTTGCTTCCGGCCATCGGCAATCGGGGCGTCACCGCCCGCCAGTTGCTGTATGCCTCGGATTTGGCCGGCAAGTGGCAGGCCTTCCGCATGGATTTGAAGAGCAGGGAATCGCGGCAACTGACGGAGGCCGAAAACCTGGATGCGGCTTCCATCGCGCTGCTTCCCAACGAACGTGGATTTTCGCATTTCGATGGGCCGAGCCTGGTGCAAACCTCCTTTTCAGCCCTGAAGACGCGTGTGGTTTACCGGGTTCCCGAGGGCTTCGAAAAGGTCCCGGGTGCCAGCTACAGCGACGATGGCCGGTACGCGGCGTTCGTCGAGAAAGGCGGGTCCAGCTACCGCCTGCGGCTGGTGCATACGCCGCGCGGCTCGGCGGCTACCCTGCTCGAATCGTCCGAAGAGTTGAGCGATCCGCTGTTGCGCCCGCGCGACGCTTCGCTGATATACCGCAACAAAGGCGAATGGTGGAGCGTCCAGTTCGGCGGCAAGCAGAACCGCCGCCTGCCGCTAGCCCAAGGCGAAGCGCTGCAGGCGCAATGGACTGACGATGGTCACGCGCTCGAGTACTTGAATCGTCCAGCCGAATCCGGAAAGCTGACCGCGCTCCGGGAATGGACCACGGGTGCGGGCGCTGAGCAGGGCGGGGACGTCAAAATCGCCGACACCAGCCAGTTCGTGAGCTTCCATGCCAACGCGGACGCGAGCGTATACGTAGGTGCAAGCGGCAGCAAGGGTTCGCCCTACTTGCTCCTGCTGAGCCGGGCGTCTCGGCGTGAGCTGGCTTTGGCGGAACACCGCGCCAGCGACCCGGCCCGGGTGACCCCGACCTTCGCGCCCAACAGTCAATTCGTGCTATTTGTGAGCGATCGCCACGGAAAACCCGCAATTTACTGGATTAGTGTGGACAAATTGGTCGCCGAGACCGATGGTAGTTAGTGAAGGGCGCCCTATCCTGGGCCCTAGGGAGGAACCATTGAAACTAGGCATTCGTCTTCTGACCGCTGTTCTGCTGCTGGCCGGGGCTCTGCCGCTGGCCGAAGCCGGCCCCCCCAAGCGCAATTGCGGGAATCGCTGTGAAACGGACTATGACACTTGCTTGCGGAGCGCCCGCACCAGATCCGCGAAAAAGGCCTGCCGCGCAACGCATAAGTTGTGTAGGCGCGTGTGTATCTAGCCCGGGCACGCTGTCGACGGCTAGTGGCAGCGCCTCACGTTTCCTGATTCGCCCCAACCGTCATTGGCCCCAAACGCCGGCCCCCAAACCCCGGCCCCAAACTTCCCAAACACGGGCCCCAAACGCCGGTAAAGAATAACTCGTCGCCAGTCGATTTCTTAGAAGGGGATAGCTAACCTTCAAGATGCGACTGCTCGAAATCCTGATCATGGAACTCGCCGGTATCTGGCAAGGCGTGCGCCAGGATTTCAATTTGCTCGAGGTCGCGCTGCTCGCGGGCGGATGGTGGGCCTGGAAGAAGGGGTGGCGTCCGCACTATCCGGCATGGCTGCGGATTCCGGAAACGTGGCTCCGCCACTCCGCGCTCACGGCACTGGTGCTGGTGGCTGGAACCATCGCACTGCGCCTGGCGCTGACTCCCGTCTTGCCGGTCCCGCTCCCGCTGGTCACCGACGAGTTCAGCCACCTGCTGCTGGCGGACACGCTGGCGCACGGTCGTCTCGCGAATCCCACACCGGTGTTCTGGCCGCATTTCGAAAGCCTGCACATCCTTCAGCAGCCGCATTACGTATCCAATTATTTTCCGGGACAGGCGTTGTTTCTGGCCGCCGGCCAAGTTGCGTTCCGCAGCCCATGGGCCGGCGTACTGGCCGGATGCGCGGCTTTCCTGCTGGCGCTCTATTGGGCGCTACGCGGCTGGATGCCGGCGCGCTGGGCGCTCTTCGGAGTGCTGCTGGCGGCGCTCCGCTTTGGGATCGCGAGCTATTGGGTGAATGGCTACCACGGAGGATTCGTCCCGGCCGCCGGGGGGGCGCTGGTGCTAGGCGCGTACGCACGTTTGCATCGCCGCGCTTCGATGGCTGGCGGCGTAGCGCTCGGGTTGGGCCTCGCGATTCTCGCCGTGACCCGGCCGTTTGAGGGTGTCGCCTATGCCACGCCCCTTCTAGCGATGCTGGCATGGGAATACCGCACACGGCTGGTGTCGCTGCTCAAAATCGCAGCGCCCGCGTTGCTGCTGACGGGCGCGGCGCTGGCGGGGTTGGGCGTCTATTTGAAGGCCGTCACCGGAAGCCCGTTCGTCACCGCCTATCACATCAGCCAGAAAACTTACGGATGGCCCATGGCGCTGGCCTGGACCGCGCCGCCGGATGTTCACAATCGCCACCTTGAGATGGCGAACTATTACACGTATGAAGTCGGCGAACACCAAAAAGTATCCAACCCAGTCGACTTCATCGAATATTTCACGATGCGTCTTGAGGAATACTGGCGGTTCTTCTTCGGGCCGGTGCTGACTCTTCCGCTGATCATGCTCGGGGCGGCCTGGCGGCGCAAGAAGATGCTGTTCGCTGGATTGGCGGGAGCCTTCACCGCAATCATGCTGGAAGGCGCCGCGTCACCGCACTACCTGGCGCCCGCGGCCGCGGCTCTGATTGCGATTCTGGTTGAGTGCTGCCGCCATCTGCAAGCCGCGCGCATCCGCATGCTGCCTCTGCTGCCTGCCGTGATGGTTCTAGTGTTAGCGCTGCGCATCGGCGCAGAGCAGGCGGGCCTCCCCTACACGCAGAACTTGAATTTTCAAACCTGGTGCTGCCGCGTCGAAGGCAACCAAAATAAACCACGCATTATGGCCGAGCTTTCTAAGACGGCGGGGTACCATTTGGTATTCGTCAAAGCCAAGACCGATCCCAATAACTTCTATCAGTGGATCTACAATGGCGCCGATATCGACGGTTCGCGCTTCGTGTGGGCGCGCGATTTGGGCGACGCCGAGAACACGCAACTGGCCGCATCCATGCCCGGACGCCATGTCTGGATGGTCAACCCCAACGTCGAACCGGCGAAGCTCGCGGCCTACGACCCCGCTGCCGCCTTCGCTACGCCGAAAACAGCTTTGCAATCGAGAAGGCAGCCGCTGCCGCCAGCCCCCCGATAAGCGTTGTGCGAAAGGCGCTGGTCCAGGGCGAGACGCCGGTGTAGTGTCCCTTAACGAAACCGAAGACTGCCAGCGCTACGATGGTTGCGCCCACCGAGTAACTCAATGCTACCAGCGCGTGCGGCGTAATCAGATAGGGCGTGAGAGGAATCATTCCGCCGGCGATGTAGGAGAAAGCGATGGTCCCCGCGCTGCGCACCGCCCGGCCCGGCTGCGGCTTTTCAAGACCCAGCTCAAAGCGCATCATCCAATCCACCCAGGTCTTGGGATTGCGCTCGAACGAGGCTAGAACCAGCTCGCGTGGTTCACGCTCCAGCCCATACCCTTCCAGGATTTCGTGAACCTCCTGCCGTTCGTCGTCGAGCCGCTCGACGATTTCAAGCTCTTCGCGCTTGTGTTCGCTCGCGTAATGATCCTCATCGCTGCGCGCCGCCAGGTAGCCTCCCAGGCCCATGGCAATGGACCCGGCCGCGATCTCCGCGAGTCCCGCCACCACGATGATATGCGAGCTATCGACGGCGCCCGTGAGCCCCGCCGCGAGCGCAAAGGGAACGGTAAGGCCGTCCGCCATGCCGATGACGATGTCCCGCACAACGTCGGAGGACTGGAAATGTTTTTCAACGTGGGGTGTTTGAGGCAATCAGTTCCTTTTTGAGATATCTGCCAGTATAAGACTCCGCAACTTCTGCGATTCGTTCAGGAGTGCCCTCGGCGACAATGCGGCCGCCGCGGTCGCCACCCTCGGGACCTAAGTCGATTACCCAATCCGCGCAGCGAATCACTTCGAGGTTGTGCTCGATGATCAGGATGCTTCCGCCTGATCGCAGCAGGCGCTCGAAGGCGTCCAGCAGTTTCGCGATGTCGTCGAAATGCAAGCCTGTCGTAGGCTCGTCGAAAATGTAAAGCGTGCCTTCACTGGTGGCCTGCGAGAGGTGCGCGGCCAGCTTCACCCGCTGCGCTTCGCCTCCCGACAGCGTGGTAGCGGACTGGCCCAGCCGCAAATAGCCCAGTCCGACGTCATCCAGCACTTGCAGCTTGTGGATCAGGCGCGGTGTGGCGGCGAAGAACGAGATGGCTTCCTTCACCGTAAGCTGCAACACCTCGTGAATGTTGAGGCCGCGGTATTTCACGTCGAGGACAGTTTGCTTAAAGCGTGTCCCTTTGCAATCGTCGCAGACCAGTTCGACGTCGGCCAGGAACTGCATTTCGACGGTAACGGTGCCGTCGCCCTGGCAGGTTTCACAGCGGCCGCCGGGAATGTTGAAGGAGAAGTGGCCCGCGGTGTAACCGCGCCGGTCCGCCTCGGGCGTCTTGGCAAACAGCTCGCGGATCAGATCGAAGGCCTTGATATAGGTCACCGGATTGGAGCGAGGTGTGCGGCCGATGGGCGTCTGATCCACCAGCACTACCGCGCTGAGCAGTTCCGCGTGCTCCACCTTTTGGCAGGTGAGTTTTTCAGGAGCCAGCCCCCAGGCTTCGGCTTCGTCCGGCGAGACAGGTGATTCGCGATTGATACGCTTCACCAGATTTTGATAGATTACTTCGTGCATCAGCGTGGACTTTCCAGAACCCGAAACGCCGGTCACGGCGACCATCATATTCAGCGGAATCGTAACGTCGATGCCCTTCAAATTATGCGCTTGCGCGCCCAGGAAGCGGATGGCCCGCTTGGGATGGGGCACGCGCCGGCTGGAAAAATGCGACGTCGTGAGATCACCGCGCAGATAACGCGAGGTAAGCGATGTGCTGCCGGGCGACATCAGCTTTTTGAAAGTCCCCTCG
>JBDTTL010000147.1:0-10878 GCA_039930665.1 Acidobacteriota bacterium | reverse complement strand
GCAAGCAGCAAGCCGGCCGTTGCGCGGCCGCGCACAAGAAGATTGCCGAGGCGCTGGGCCCGGAAAAGCCCGCGTATTACGAAATACTGTACGCGCATGTCCAGGCTCTGCACGGCGAATATCGCGACGCTTACGAGATCGCGCGCTCGGGTCTCGAAAGAGCCGCCGAAACCCGCAGCTTGGTGGTGTATCTCTCGTCGCTCTCATCGCTGGCGTTGGCGCTGACGCACTTGGGGTGGTGGGGAGAGTTGCGCGGAGCCGTGGAAAGCGGTATCGAGCTGGCCGAAAAGAATGGCAACCAGCCGTGGAGGGCGCTCTTTGCCGCTATGTTGGGGTGGCTGCATATGCAGGCATTCGATTTCAACGGAGCCCGGCGGATCGCGGAAGGCTTGCTCGAAAGCCACACGGAGGAGCCGGCCGGACAAGTCCGCACGATGGCTAAGCTCACCGTCGCCTACGCGGACCTCGCCACAGGGGAGCCGGAGCGGGCACTGCAACTGTTCTTGAAAGTCCGCGACCGGCAGCGCACTCCGAAGTTTTTCCTGCAGTGGTATTGGCGCATCATCTCGGAGTTCGGGCTGGTAGGCGCGTATCTGGACCTAGGGAATCTCGACCAAGCCGAGACTGCCGCGCAGCAATTTTTGGAGGACGCTCTCACCACCGACGATCCCGCTCTGCGCGCGCCAGCTTGGGATGCGATGGCCCGAGTGGCCGCCAAGCGAGGCGAGGTAACCAAAGCTCTCGAATGCATGGGGCAGGCTTTCGCGAGTATTGAGAATCACGATCTGCCTTCGGTTACCTGGCGGCTGCATGCCACCGTCGCGAGGCTGCATATACAGATGCGGGATTTCGACGCGAGCGAGCGTCACTACCTGCAGGCGGCGTCAAGTCTCAATCGGGCGGCAGCTTCGTTTGGCGAGAGCGATTCGCTGCGGCGGTCCTTGCTGGACGCCGCCGAAAGTCTAAAGGCTAACTTTCACCGCGAGATGGAAGTCGCGCGAGCTGCCGTCGCCGGCACATGAGCGAAGGGCTGGGCAAACGCCGTGACTCATCGAAACGCAATCGAGCCTCCGATCCTCAAATCGCCAGCGGAACACCGCCCAGGCCAAGATGCCGGTCCGTGGACCAGCAAGCGCCAGGTTTGCGCGCATGCATGATCGCCAGTCCGTGTGCGTCGGCGAGCGTCAGCTTTTGATCCGCGTACTTTTTCACGATGCGGCTCGCCCGACCCAGCGCGTCTGCGTCGAAAGCCTGAATCGTCAGTCCAGGCAAGGCTTCGACAAACGCTAGAAATTGCACCGCCCTGCGCTGATCATAGCGCCGCAAGAACCATCCGTGGCCCTCTGCAATCACCAGTGCCGACGTCACCAGCGGAGGGGGTTCTGAAAACAGCCGACGGTAGAGCGAATGATAACTATCCGACTTGTCGAGAAATGCAATGAAGCCCGAAGTGTCTACGTAGCCTTCAGTCTTTTGCGCCATAGACGACGTCGTCAATCGACTGGCTGGAACGACGATCGCCGGACTCGACGAAACCGGCGTACCGCATCCATGGACCCGCGCCTGTCGGTGGCAACATATCGCGGATCGCACGCCGGACATATTCCGCGACTGGGATACCTAGGGCCTTGGCTTCCTTCTTGGCGAGCGCGTATTCGCGTTCGTCCAGGCTCACTTGGGTACGAATCATGTTATCACGTTCTTAATTGATGATAACACCATAGTATTCCCGCCATTTGCGTCGGGCTCCGCGCGGAGACCTCTGAGCTATCCTGAAAGTTACCCATGCAACAGGAAGTCGTTGAGGCCGAAGGCCATCTGATTGATTCGCACCTGATGGAGCGGATCTTCGACACCGTGGTCGAATACAACGGCCGCTTTGAAGTCGAGCAGTTCGAGATCGGCCGCACCAATGCCGACAACTCGCACCTGCGCCTGAAGATCGAAACCGAAACTGCCGCCGACATGGAGCAGCTCTTGAGCCAGCTCCTCGATCTCGGCTGCACACCGGCCGACTCTAGTTCGGTCGAGCTGATCACGGTGGAGCGCGATTGCTGCGCGCCCGAAGACTTCTATTCCACCACCAATCACAAGACCCTCATCCGCTATCAAGGCGACTGGATCGAAGTCGAGAATCAGCGCATGGACGCCATGATTGTGGTTGTCGGCAAGCGTGCCTTCTGCCGCCGGCTGCGCGACCTGAAGAAGGGTGACGAGGTAGTCGTCGGCATGCGCGGTATCCGCGTGGTGCCCGAATCGAAGGAGCGCGACCGTCTCGCGTTCGCCTTCATGAGTAACGGCATTTCCTCGGAGCGGCAGGTGGAAACCGCCATGCGCCAGACCGCCAACCTCATGCGCCAATGCCGTGAGTCGGGACAGAAAATTGTAGTGGTTGGCGGGCCCGTCACCGTGCACACCGGCGGCGCCGCGCCCTTGGCCCAACTGATTCGCACCGGATGGGTGCAAGCGCTGTTGGCTGGCAATGCGTTGGGCGTCCACGATATCGAAGCGTCGCTGCTCGGCACCTCGCTCGGTGTGCGGCAAAGCGACGGCCGCCAGGAGGAACACGGCCACCGCAATCACATGCGCGCCATCAACGCCATCTATCACGCCGGTAGCATCGCGAAGGCCGTCGAGACGGGACGCCTCAAGAGCGGTGTGATGTATGAATGCGTCAAGGCCGGCGTGCCCTTCGTCCTGGCCGGCAGCCTGCGCGACGATGGCCCTCTGCCCGACACCATCACCGATATGAACCTGGCCCAAGACGCTTACGCCGAGCAGTTGAAGGGCGCCGGATTGGTGCTCTGTCTGGGTTCTATGCTGCATTCGATCGCCACCGGCAACATGCTGCCCAGTTGGGTGAAGATCGTGTGTGTCGATATCAACCCGGCCGTCGCCACCAAGGTGAGCGACCGCGGCACCGGCCAGGCCGTGGGCGTGGTCACCGACGTCGGCCTGTTCCTCGACCTGCTGGCGCGAGCGCTTGCAGTAAACGACGAAACCAAAGTGGAAGCGAAGGCATGAAGCGGCAGTACACGGATGCCCACGCCGCTGCGGGCGTCGACGCCGAGCTCCCCGCAATCGAAGTGTGGCCCAATCAGTACCAGACCGGCTACGAAATCGAAATCGAGATGCCGGAGTTCACCTCGATTTGCCCTAAAACCGGACTTCCCGATCACGGAGTCCTGGTGCTCCGTTACATTCCCGACAAGCGTTGTTTGGAACTGAAATCGCTTAAGATGTACACGCTGGCCTTCCGCAATCTCGGCATCTTTCAGGAGAACGCCGTGAATCGCATGCTGGCCGACGTTGTGAAATACTGCAAGCCCCTCGAAGCTACTCTGGTCGGCGATTTCATGCCGCGCGGCGGCGTGCATACCAAGATCACCGCCGGCTATTCGCGAAAACGCAAGCGGCTATAATGCAGGCATGCGCGGCCTGTCCGTTGCACTGCTGATCGTCGGCGCGAGTCTTCATGCACAGCAGGCTATGCCGGTTGGCATTCTGCGTGGAAATCTGGTCGTGTCGCAGGACGGAAGCCTTTCAGTGCTGCGAGCCGACGGCGCGGTCTACGATTGCACCTACGACAAGCTCACATTTTTTCAGCGCAATCACTGGCCGATTCAATCGACGGAACTGACGGCCGGTGAGCCGGTGGAAGTTCTCTCCGACCGTAATCCACATACCAGCGCGTGCTACGTGCGGATGCTGTCGATCGTCTATGCTCCCGCGAAATCCCCGCGCCGTCGGGCGCCGTCGTCTGCGCCGCCGCCTGCACCTTGGGCCCCGCACCCGTATCTTAGCTACTCGGGGCTGGTGATCCAAAGCGAGCCGTCGAGCATCACGCTAAAAACGCGAAGCGGGACGCGAACTCTGCGGCTGCGCGCCGGCACGACGTATTCGGAGGCTAACGTCCCACTTGTCAACAAGCACGTATTTGTGCGCGCCGGCCGCACTCTCGATGGCACGCTCGAAGCGTATCAGGTGATGTGGGGCGAGATCCTGTCAGCGCCGTAGGAACTTGAGAAACTTCGCGCGCAGCGCATCGGCCGTTTTCATGTCAGGCGCCACCACCAGCACCGTGTCGTCGCCCGCAATGGTGCCTGTGACCTCCGGCCAGTCTGCATGGTCGAGTGCCGCGGCCAGCGCATTGGCGTTCGCGGGGGGTGTTCGTAGAACCAAAAGATTCTGTGCCTGGCGAACATCCCGCAGTACTTCGCGTGCCAGCGTAGCCACATCCGGACCGGGCGGCGTACCAGCCGCATCCGCACCCCCAGGAGTGTAACCAGCCGCCGTTTTCACGAGACCGAGTTCGCGAATATCACGCGAAAGCGTCACTTGCGTGGCTGGAATCTTGAGAGCGCGCAAGGCCCGGGCCAGCTCATCCTGCGTGTGCAGATTGCGCCCGCGGATCAGCTTCAGAATCTGGCTCTGGCGATAGTTTTTGTTCATGCGTGAAGCTGTTTCAGGCGCGATGCGGCTGCGGCGAGTGCGGCCTTGACGTGGCCCGGTCCAGTGCCGCCCGCGATCTCGCGCGTCTTCATCCCTTCGGCCGGATTCAGCACCGCCGCGCACTCCGGCGTGAACTCAGGCGCGAAAGCTTTCAGCGATTCGGCGTTCCAATCCGCAGGCTTCTTACCGCTGCGGACGCTCTCCAGCACCAGCCGTCCGGCGATTTGGTGGGCCTGATGAAAAGGCGTGCCGCTGCGCGCCAGCGCTTCGGCTAAATCGGTCGCGACCACCCAGCTCTCTTCGGCCGCCTGCGCCGGACGCTCGGGTTTCAACCTCGCGGTAACGACAACTTGTGCCGCCATTTCGAGCGATCCGCACAACTGATCCGCCGCGTCAAACAGAGGTTCTTTGTCCTCTTGCATGTCGCGGTTATAGGTCATCGGCAGCCCCTTCATGGTCATGAAAAGCGAGGTCATGGCGCCGAAGACGCGCCCGAACTTGCCGCGAATCAGTTCCAGCGAATCCGGATTCTTCTTCTGCGGCATCAGGCTTGACCCGCTGGTCACGCCGTCACCCAGTTCCAGCCAGCCAAACTCTTCGCTGGAATACAAGATCCAGTCTTCTGCGAGCCTGCTCAGGTGCAACATAGTAGTAGACGCCGCGTACAGAAAATCCAACGCGAAGTCGCGATCGCCGGAAACGTCCATGCTGTTATTCGTGATCGCGGCGAAACCGAGATCACGCGCGATGGCATCGCGATCGAACGGAAAGCCACTGCCCGCCAGCGCTCCGCTGCCCAGGGGCATCACGTTCACGCGTGCGCGGGTCTGCTGCAGCCGCTCGAAATCGCGCGCGAACATCTCGAAATAGGCGAGCAGGTAGTGTGCCCACAAGACCGGCTGGGCGCGGCGCAGATGCGTGTAACCAGGAACCACCGCCACCGGATCGCGCTGGGCGCAATCGAGCAGCGCCTGCATCAATCCTGCCAGCATTTCGAGCGCGCGATCGATTTCGCCGCGCAGCCATAACCGCACGTCGAGCGACACCTGCTCATTGCGGCTTCGTCCGGTATGGATCTTCTCCGCAAGCGCGCCCACCTTCTCGCCCAGCTTGCGGATGACCAGAGTGTGAACGTCTTCGTCGGTCGCGCCCGCGTAGAACGCAGGCTTTTGGGCGTCGGCAGCAAGCTCGCCGAAAGCGGCGACAAGCTGCGCGCGTTCCGCCGCCGTCAAAATCCCCACGCTCTCCAGAGCCCGCCCGAAAGCTTGCGAGCCCTGAATATCCGCGTGAATCAGACGCCGGTCGAAATCGAGCGATCCCGAGAAGCGCTCGAAGACTTCCGAAGGCCCTTGCTCGAATCGCCCGCCCCAGAGTTTCATTTCCGCTTGGCTTTCTTCGCCTTGCTCTTCTGGTTCCTCAATAGCGCCCGCACCTGCATGGGCAGTCCGATCAGATTGATGAATCCGCGAGCGTCCTTCTGATCGTATTCGGCTCCCATGGTGAAGCTGGCAATATCCAGCGAGTAGAGCGAATTCGGCGACTTGCGGCTGACCGGCTGGAATCCGCCCTTATAAAGTCGCAGCGCTACTTCGCCGGTGTTGTCTTCGGTGGCCCTGCTAAAGAACGCGTCGAGCGACTCGCGCAGCGGCGTGAACCACAGCCCGGCGTAAACTAGATCGGCGTAGTCCAAAGCCAGCGCCTGCTTATAGTGCGACAGGCTGCGATCAAGCGTGAGTCCTTCGATTTCGCGATGCGCCGCCATGATAAGCGTGCCGCCCGGCGTTTCATAACATCCGCGCGACTTCATGCCGACGAAGCGGTTCTCCACTAGATCTACCCGCCCCACGCCATGCTTGCCGCCAATCCGATTCAACTCTTCGAGCAGCGCCACGGCGGACATGGCCTTCCCGTTCACGGAAACGGGCCGCCCCGCCTGGAAGCCAATGGTTACGTCTTCCGGCTTGTTCGGCGCGTTCTGCGGACTGCGCGTCAGCATCCAGATTTCTTCCGGCGCGGCGTTCTTAGGATCTTCGAGCTCTCCGCCTTCGTGCGAGATGTGCCAGATATTGCGGTCGCGGCTGTAGATTTTCTTGGTGGTCTGCGCTATCGGCACCTTATGTTGCGCAGCGTATTCAATGGCGTCTTCCCGCGATACGATGTTCCACTCGCGCCAGGGAGCGATCACCGGCAGCTGCGGCGCGAGCGCCTTATAGGTCAGCTCGAAACGAACCTGATCGTTGCCCTTGCCGGTACAGCCGTGCGCGAGGGCGTCGCAGCCGGTCTCGAGCGCGACCTCCACCTGCTTCTTGGCCAGCAGCGGCCGTGCGATGGATGTCCCCAGCAGATACTTGTATTCGTACTCGGCCCCGGCGCGCACCATGGGCCAGACGTAATCCGTGAGGAACTCTTCACGCATGTCGGCAACATACACTTCGGACGCACCGGTCTTGCGGGCCTTGGCCTCCAGGCCCTTGAGTTCGCCGCCGCCCTGGCCAATGTCGCCGCAAACGGCCACTACTTCGCAGCCGTAGTTTTCCTTCAGCCAGGGAATGATGATAGATGTATCGAGTCCGCCCGAGTAGGCGAGAGCTACTTTTTTAGGTTGGTTCATAAATAGGGACGGAGCCTCTTTTCTCTTTTTATCGCGATCATACTCATTTGACGGGACAAAACCTGCTTTTGAGAAAGAGGCTCCGTCCCTATTTTTCAGCCCAGCAGCATGACCAGCAGCGCTTTCTGCGCATGCAGGCGATTTTCAGCCTGATCGAACACTGCCGATCGCGGCGACTCCATGATCTGATCGGTCACTTCTTCGCCGCGCTTGGCGGGAAGGCAGTGCAGAAAAATCGCGTCGGACTTGGCCAGGGAAAACAGTTCCGCATTGACCTGATACGGCCCGAATGCACGCTGGCGTGCGGCGGATTCCGCTTCCTGACCCATGCTGGTCCAGACATCCGTATAGACCACGTCCGCTCCGGCCACGGCCTCGGCCGGATCTTCAGTCACTTTGATTGGCCCCATCGCCGAAGCCTGCGCGACGATACCGGAATCCGGCTGGTAGCCCGCGGGCGTTGCAACCGCGACGTTGACGCCCAGTCTGCCGGCAGTAAGCATCAAAGAGTTTGCGACGTTATTGCCATCGCCAATGAACGCCAGCTTAATGCCGTCGAGGCGTCCAAAGCGCTCCTGAAGCGTAAGCATATCGGCAAGAATCTGGCACGGATGATAGCGGTCGCTAAGCGCATTGATCACGGGCACGCGCGACCACTTTGCCAGCTCCTCGATGGTCGACTGGGCGAACACGCGCGCTACGATGCATTGTGTCCAGCGCTCAAGATTGCGCGCGACATCCTTAATCGGCTCCCGCTCCCCAATGGGACCGGCGTAATTAACGGCATCGCCGCCCAGTTGCTTGATGGCAAGTTCGAAGGTCAGCCGCGTTCGCAGCGACGGCTTTTCGAACAGCAGGCTCAGATAACGTCCGGCGAGGCTTTTCGAAAAGCGCGCCGGCGTGCGCTTGATTTGCTGCGCGAGGCTCAGCAGATGCGCCAGCGCTTCGACTGACAAGTCCAGATCGGAAAGCAGATGCCTGGCAGGTGGCTGAGCCAGCTTGCGAACGGATGCCGCCATGGATGTCCTCCCGAGTGAATGTTTATTCAACAGTATGAATAATAATACATTCGCGAGTTGGACGCAAGGGACGCAAATAGGGCCGGCTAATCACTGCCGGCCCTAAAGATTCCCGCCTTAATGGGATGCGTGTGATGAGAAGATTTGAAGTCTCTACTTGGTGGGATGGTGTTCTGACGAAGTGGAATCCGTAGTTGTCGTGTCTTTCACTTTCCCGTGGTGCTTCCTGGCCTTGGTCGTCGAAGTAGTGGTGTTGCTTGACGCATTACCATTCGAATCCGCGGCCGAATTGGTGGTGGTAGTCTCGGTCTTAACCTTTTTACCGTCATGACTGGTTTCGGTCTTGGTAGTGGTGCTGGAATCGCTGGTCGACCGCTGTGGGGTCTGAGCCAGCATGGTGGCGGCGGTCAAGAGTGATACAAAGATAAAGTTTTTCATTAAAAGTCCTCAATTCGTAGCCGGAGAGTCACAATCCTAACTCTACAAGCTTGTAGAGAACGCCCCGGGGATTTCGTTACAATCGAGCGCCAACGAGATATTACGGCCTCGCCCTGGGTTGGGCCGACGAAGTCCAATTGCGTCGTCGGCCGGGAATCAGCTTTCACGCCTCAAGGCAACCCCGAATGGCACCTGATTAGTGCTTGGGACTCTGATCTGTCGGGGTCGAATCCATTCGAGGCGTAGGAAATTTCGAAAAAGTTGACGACCATGTTTACCGGGGCGCACAGCCTACCGGCGAGGGACTCAACAACCTGCGTAATTTGGGGATCAAAATCGTCGTCGACCTGCGCGAGCCCGGCGATCGCTCGACGACCGAAAGAGAGTGGCTTACCAGCGCGGGAATGCGCTACGTCAGCGTACCTATGTATGGAATGACTACGCCCTCGAACGAGAGTGTTCTGAAAGTCCTCGGACTCCTTGAAGACCAGAGCACCGGCCCAGTGTTCGTCCACTGTAAGCGCGGGGCGGATCGCACGGGCGGCGTGATCGCGTGCTACCGCATCGAGCATGACCACTGGAAAAACGATCGGGCCCTTGCCGAAGCCAGACACATGGGGATGAGCTGGTTTCAAATGGCGATTCAGAACTATGTGCGGAAGTATGAGCCGAGGGATGTCGCGGCACTCGCCGCAAAGTCGCTGGACGCCCGCGTGAATGTCCCGGCCACCACACAGCCCTAAACGTCACTAGAGTTTTTCTTCTACACGCACCAGCTTTAAGGCGGCGGAGTGTCCGCTGACGATCGTCACTGCGCTCCGCGCTACCCCGTAGTGCGTCGCCAGGAACTCGCAGAGAGCGTCGTTGGCCTTGCCCTTGTCAGGAGGCGCGGCGATCTTCACCTTGAGCGTTCCGTCGGCCATTTCCCCGGCGATCTCCGTCTTCGCGCTGCGCGGGACCACTTTGATGCGCCGGGTCACTCGGTAAGCTCAGCGGCCGCCCCGTCCACATCTTCGATTCGAAGATGAATCGACTTGCGGGAGTTTACCTCGGCTTCAGGCACTTCGAAACGCGCGCCGGCCATCAGGTCCGCGGTCTTATGGGGCGCGATGCGGTCCTGCAGGCTGAGCGTGTCGTTATACTTCGGACCCAGCAGCTTTTCATAGCGGAACATATTTTCAATGTCGCTCTTGGAGATGGTGGCTCCGTCGGCGGCGTCTCCCTTGGCCGGTTCAATCTGGAGGGTCACCGAATTTACCACGAAGGGGACGTTCGAAGGGTTGGTGGCCCGGAAATCGACAAACACGATCGACGCGTTTCTTCCCGGCAGGGCAAGAACACGCACCTTCAAAATTTTTCCTTCCAGCCGCAGATGCGCGCCTTGCGTCGCCGTGAGCATGGTGAAGATCAGGCCGCCCACTACCGCGAGCCCCGCCGCCAGGAAGATCCAAAAACCCTTGCTCATAGGGCTACGCTATCATCAATCGCCCAGCAGGCGGCCGTAAGGCTGCAACGTCGGGACGTGATCGCAAAGCGCTTTTATCGCGGCGGTGAGCGGAATTGCCAGCACCAGCCCCACGGCGCCCCACAGCATCCCCCAGAACATCAACGCCACTGTGACCACCAGCGGGTTGAGGTGTACCCGGGCTCCCACGAACTTGGGATAAAGCAGATTTAGCGCCAGCAAGTGCAACATCGCCACGCTTACCGCGAGGAACAGATACATTGCCGGCTCCCTGGAGGCGGGCAAGGCGGCGATCACTGGCGGCAGCAGAGCTAGAGGCAGTCCGATGTAAGGGACCAAACTGAGGAAACCGCTCATCGGCGCAATCATCAGCCAATAAGGCAGCTTCACGGACGCGAAGAGCAGGGCGCTAGCCACACTCAACAACAGGCCCAGCATAAAGTTTCCGATGACGTAGGCTCGCACCATGTCACCCAGGCCGCCCCAGGCAGCGGCGGCAGCCTGACGGTTTTCGCCCTCGAAGATCAGCAGGTATCGCGCACGGATATGATCGCGCCAGCTTAAAAGGAAATAAACCAGGAACGGGACGAACGACGCCATCAGCAGCACGCTGTAGTATTCGGCAAGATATCGGTAGGCGTAAACCAGAATCGGCGTCGGTTCCTGCTGAATATGGACTTCCTGCACGGCCGGCGGCAGAATCGGCGGCAGCAGAATCGGCGGCGGTTCGGCCTTTTTCTTTTTGCTGCGCGCGGCGGTCTCCGCGGGCTCGGCCGGGGCGGCGGCGCCTTGCGGCTGCAGGCGGCGGGGCATCACACTCCGGTAGATTCCGTTCTCGAAGCTTTCCATGCGGGTGGCAATCGAATCCACCATCTCGCCGATGCGCGCGCCAT
>JBDTTL010000146.1:0-10895 GCA_039930665.1 Acidobacteriota bacterium | reverse complement strand
AACAGCAATATCTGTGGCGGGCCGTCGACCAAGACGGCGACGTGATCGACATCCTGGTCCAGCCGCGCCGTGACCAGCGGGCTGCCGAGAAATTCTTCCGCAGGTTGCTGCATGGCCAGGGAAAGGAGCCTTTTCGCATCATTGCTGACAGGCTAAGGAGCTACTCGGCTGCCGTGCGGACCACCCTCTGCAAAGTCGCACATTGCGTGGACCGCTACGCCAACAATCGCGCTGAAGTTTCGCATCAACCGACCCGGCAAAGGGAGAGGCAAATACGGAGATTCAAATCTGCCGGTCAGGCCCAACGGTTTCTCGCCCTTCACGGTGTCGTCCAGAACCTCTTCCGCGTCGGCCGTCACCTATTAAAATCAACCAATTATCGGCTCTTGCGATCCCGATCCTTCGCGACGTTGCGAACGGCCACGGCGGCGTAAAGCCATCCCGGACCAACGCAGCTCCTCGTGCCAAAATACTTCTTGGCTGCTCAAGTTGACAATGCCGCTCTTCGGACTCAGGCCAGGAGCGCGCGTCGGTTGCATTCGAAACCCATGCCGGTCAGTGTAATCAATCCTGGTACGTTCAGTGCTATCGAAAGATTTCGTTGCCTAGTAATGGCACTTGTGATACAACAATTGCAAACAAGCCTCCGACTAACGAGAGGCCGTAAGCAATCGGAAGAGGGCGGTTTTGCGCAAGTGCAGGGTCTTGGTGGTCGATGGCGATGAAACAAGCGGTAGATCCCTAACGCAGTTTTTCGTAAAGAGGGGCTGGCTGGTGGAGTGCGTAGATCGCGCTCGTGAGGCGGTTAAGCGCCTTGAGGCTGCACCGTTCTCTCTCGTGATCGCCGACGTAATGCTGCCCGACGTCTCGGCGCTCGACGCGATGCAGGTGCTGGCGCCAGACGCGCGATTGATCGCTGTTTCGACGTCGGCCTATGCCCGCACGATCTTAAGGGCCGCGCAGCTAAGAGCTGTCGACTGCCTGATCAAGCCAGTACGAGATGAGGACTTGGAAGAAGTGCTGCAGTCCCTGACGGGGCTGGAGCACCCCATTCCCATTCTTAGCAATAGCATTTCAAACGAAAAAATTAGATCCAATGGCTCCTCGGTTAGGGAAAGTTCGTGCTTCCATTGGTCGTCGGATCTGAAATTAGCGCGCCTCGCGGAGATTGCCGCGCGTGTGGCCGATAGCGACGTGCCGGTGTTAATCTCAGGCGAATCGGGAGTGGGGAAAGGCGTGCTCGCGAACTACATCCACCGTTCCTCGTCGCGCCGGGATCACCCGTTCGTCAAAGTCAATTGCGCAGCTCTCCCTCTTGATCTGCTGGAATCGGAACTGTTCGGTTATGAGCGGGGCGCTTTCACGGGCGCGATGGAAAAAAAACCCGGCAAGTTCGAGCTGGCGAACGGAGGCTCCATCCTGCTGGATGAGATTGGGGACATGCCGCTGCCCCTCCAAGCGAAGCTCCTGCACGTGTTGCAAGATCAAGAATTCTCGAGACTGGGAGCCACGCAAACGATTCGAGTCACTTCACGGACCTTGGCGACCACCAACAGCCGCATGGAGACCGCTGTTTCGCGCGGTGAATTCCGCGAAGATCTGTTTTATCGGCTGAATGTGATTCGCCTGGAAGTGCCACCGCTTCGTGAGCATATACAGGATGTGCTCGCGTTGTGCCGCTACTTCATGGACAAATACATGGGGCGTTATTGCGGCAATGAGCGAGTGGAACTGCCGACCCGGCTGCTAGGCGCGTTTTGTTCCTATCGTTGGCCGGGGAACGTGCGCCAACTGGAGAACATCATCAAACAGTTCTTGATCCTAAGAGACGAGGGGCTGGTGCTGCAAAGCCTATTGCAGACCACTATGGGCGCAGAAGAGGAGCTTCCGTTCGCCTCTCCCACGCCTCTCGCCGAGGAAGTCCAATCGACGAAGCTGCCGGAAGTCCGTCCGCGGAAGTCGGTGATACAATCTTTGAAAAATGTTGGCGCGGAAGCCGCCGAGCGTGCGGAGAAGGAAATCGTATTCGAGACCCTGAACAAAAGACACTGGAATCGAAAAATGGCCGCTCGTGAACTGGGTATCTCCTACAAGACACTCCTGACCAAACTCCAGCGCTGGGATGGTAAAGAAGCCATTTAAAGGCTCGAGAGTCTCAACGGAAGCGGAACGCAGTTCGTTAAACCGGGGCGAGTTATTAATGCAGCCGGATCAACCTGGCTGAAAATCAAAAGTCCATATCCGGAGACTCTAGGCTTCGATCAGCTGCTGACGGATCGCGAAACGGATGAGTCCGGCGCGACTTTCAATGTTCAATTTTCGCATCAGGTTGTATTTGTGGGTATCCACGGTCCTGACACTGAGATGGAGGCGGGCGCCAATCTCCTTATAGGTGAAGCCCTCTGCCAGGAGGAGCAAAATCTCGCGCTGCCGCGAGCTAAGTACCTGCAGGTCAAGGGCCCGCTCCTTGGAGGATTTCTTGTTGGAAGTCGATTGACTCATTTGCCTAAGCAAAGCGGGAGAAAGATAACGATCGGAATTAATGACGTGCCGGATCGCGAACAGCAGGTGCAGGACCCGCGTGTCTTTTAGCAAGTAGCCCGCAGCCCCCGCGTCCCGGCACTGGAGGACGGTTTCCTCATCGTCATACATGCCCAGGACCAGCACACGAATGTTCTTATCGTTCTCGGTTACTTGGTGTGCCACATCCAGCGCTCGTACGCCGGGGACGAAAAGATCCACCAACATGACATCCGGCTTGAAGAGGTCCGCGAGATGAATCGCTTCGCTGCCATCTCTAGCCTGGCCAATGACCTTTAAGTCAGGTTCCCTTCCTAGAATAATCTTGACACCTTCTCGATAAATCGAATGGTCGTCACATATCAGGACGGAGCAGTGTTTCACTAGCCGGACACCTGTCCTTCCGTCAAAATGCTGGCCCGGAGTCGGTAATCGGCGCGCTGACCACCGGAGGCACCCGGAACAAGTTCGCCGAGAGAAAACCTTGGCCACGCGCAGCCCGTCCGAACTACCCACGTTCGCTCACGCGCGCGCCAGATCGGTAAATTTTCCGGAACGACACCGCGAAATTCTTTCCTATCGATGATATTGATTGTTAGTGTTAACAGCACGAGGACCCGAGTTGGAGAGTTACAAGAGCACCTTGAATGCCAGATAGGAGCCTTTTGCGCTTTCCTGACGTAATATAGTGCTCTTGAGGTTCGCGGATTCTCAGTGCACCTTAACGGATGCAGCCTGAGCCGATTGCGCTTTGGAAATAGAGGGCTTTGCGGCGATCCCAAACTTGTCCAGTTCTACGGTGGCGGTCCTTGGCGGACTGGTTGGGGGAACGAGGATCTCAATTCTGGGCCCGACGTCCTTGTACCTTCGATGGAGCACTGCACCGAGGAGGCTTACGCGATTACACAGGATAAGCCATGACTCCTCCAGTCGTTTCCGCGGTACCTGGACTGGCACTTCGTCCCGCTCCACAACAATTACAATCGCCCCTTTCTTCTCTTTGAACGACATTTTTATGTTTTTCGCCCGGCTAAGCCGGCAGAAGTCGAGAACTTGCTGGGAGAGGCGATAGAGGGCCACCTGAAGCACGGTGGGGATCTCGGCTGGAAAATTTTCAGCTTCAATGGTGACGTCGATCCAGGACCGGCTGGAAAACTGGCGAACGTACATTCGGATCGCCGGGATGAGCCCCACGTCCCGCACTACGGCTGGACCCAGATCCAAGACCATTCGGCGGACGGATCGTATGGCCTCGTCCAACAGTGCGGCCGACTTTTCTAGCTGCACGGAACACTGCTCGGTGCTGCCTTCGACATTCGCTCGAGTCAAGCTATCTAAGTGAAGTTTCAGGCCGACCAGGTGGTCGCCCAGCTTATCTTGGAGTTGCCGCGAGATCTTGTATCGTTCACGTTCATAGAAACGGGTCAAAATCGAAGACGTGCCGTGGAGAATCTCCTCAGACCGCCGATTGCGAGAGGTCGACATCCGCCGGTCCTCCTCCAGTTGGTGGGAATAGCCGGCCGCCAAGATTCGTGCCGCAAAAAAGCTGAGCCGGCCGACAGCCAAGGCCAATTCCATACGCCGAAGCTGATCCTCCGAAGGCCCCTGGTCACCCGGGCCGTTCACCTGCAAGACCGATAAGTAGTCTTCCGACAGGGACTCGATCATGACGATCCCATCGTGAATGTCCACCTGTTGGCGAGCCAAGCTCTCTCCAAGACTCAAGATCCCTTTACGAAACACTTGGAAATCCAGAGTTTGAAGGTTCTTCAAAAGAGATGTAAGGTTGTGTGCTGCGAGGCGGGCTCGTTCTTGCTTCGGTAGCCCCAGATCCCGCAGCAATTCGCTCCAGTTCCGCAGCAACTGTTTCGACTGGGGGCGGGACAGTTGTAGCGCCTCGAGAGAAGCTTTTTTGACCTGGGAGAAGACCTTGGACAGGTCGGCAGACTTCCGGCTTTCGATCATGGCATTCCCGGAGCAATCTATAGACCGTTCGTCGTTCCCGGTCAAATTAGAAATTCGGACTGGATGGGGGCGTCCAAATTTATCAAAGAAGATCAATTTCATATTATTTTCATGACAGTGCGCTGAAGAACCCCGACGCCAAGATGAGCGCCATCAGCGTAGCGACAAAATAGTTTGCGTTGCCATTCCGGGATGTCGGACTACTACAATCATTACGCTAGGTACTATTCGATGCCGGAGATTTAACTCTTTTCCCCGGCGACTTCCGACAAATGGCTTCTAAAGTCAATGGATGCCTCTCATAACAGGTGGAGTCAGCTTGGCAGGCCAGTTGCAAGCTACAAGCCGAATCGCGGATTCTAACAAACCGTAGTTTAGCCTGCGGTAGCACTGTCTTGATGCGCACTTCTAGCCTGAAAATCGAACTCGAGGCCTGCTCTCCCGAACTCCCGCAGGGCACATTACTTGACAACGGGCTCGGCGCCGCGAGCAATCCTGTTCGGCGGGAGTGGTTTGCAATCGCAGTGAAGCCTCGTCACGAAAAGAGCGTAGCTCAGGTACTCGACACCAAGGGGTATGAGGCCTTCGTGCCGTTGTACAAGCACCGGAATAGACACGCGGGGCGGTTTAGAGATTCTGACTTACCGCTGTTTCCCGGCTATGTTTTTTCGCGGTTCGACCTTTTCAAGCGTTTGCCGATAATGATTACCCCCGGGGTCTGCCGGATCTTGGGCGTCGGGCGCAATCCGACTCCCGTCGATCCCACGGAGATCGCTTCCCTGCGGACGACGCTGGCCAACGCTCTATCGGCGAAGGCCCTCCCCTTCCTTCAAGTCGGCAAGAAGGTTCGAATCTGTGGAGGGCCCTTGCAGGGAGTGGAGGGCATCATCGTCTTGGTCCGGGGTGAACCACGGATCGTCTTATCCGCAACCTTGCTCCAGCGCTCCGTTCTCGTGGAGGTGGATTCCAATTGGCTGGTTCCTGAGGGAAGCATACATGCGACAGCAGGGGTCTAAGCGGGAGGAAACGATTTGGGGGAATTCGTCATGCTTGGGATCGTGGGTTCGGCGCTGTAGAATTTCCGAATTCGCCAGGGAGGTGATCGAACATGCGGTTTAGCAGGTTGTGGGGAAACGGTGACACACGTACTATCGCTGTTCGTAAGCCCGGCGGAAATCAAACCGAAGAACGAGGTCTCTATCGCCATTTTAGAAACCCTCTTAGAATCATGGCGATCAACTGCTTGGCCCTTCTTCTATCGCTGGGCGTCGCGTCCGCCCAGCAACGGGTTACAGTCGCGCCTCTGCCCTTGACCACCCAGCCCATACGTCTCCTATTGGACGCCCAACCCGAGTCTTACCGGCTTGGAGTGAGCGATTCGATCAACGTGCGGTGTCTCAATCTGACTGAATTTGGCGATGCACCGATCCGCATAGACACCGACGGGCAGATATCCTTGCCACTGATCGGGCGGATACAAGCAGCGGACCTGTCGGTCAAGCAACTAGAAGAGGAACTGAAGAAACGCCTCGCAACCTACGTTCTCGATCCCCTTGTCACGGTGCGTCTGGCCGAAGCCCGCAGCCAGCCGGTCTCGGTTATTGGCGCGGTGAACAATCCGGGAATGCACCAGTTGGAAGGTTCCAAGACGTTGCTCGAACTTCTCTCGCTCGCCGGCGGTCTGCAGCAAGATGCAGGGCGCACTGTCAAACTGACCCGGCGCCGCGAATGGGGAGCCATTCCTCTGCCTGGAGCAACTGAGGACGAAACCAAGACTTTCAGCGTCGCGGAAATCGACCTGAAGCAGCTCATCGACGCGAAGGTCCCCGCCGAGAATATCGTGATCCGTCCCTACGATGTCATTTCGGTGCCGCGAGCTGAGTTGGTTTACGTGGTCGGCGATGTTCGGCGGCCCGGCGGCTTTACCTTAGCCCAGCGGGAATCTCTGTCGGTTCTGCACGCGTTGTCCCTGGCAGAAGGGCTGCAGCCGACGGCGACGGCGAGCAAAGCGAAGATTCTCCGCCAGGAAGGTGCAGCCAATCGCACGGAAATCCCGGTGAATCTCGCGAAGATCCTTTCGGGAAAGGATGAGGACGTTGGAATGCGGCCCGGTGATATCTTGTTCGTGCCGAACAACAAGGCGAGGAGCATCGGCCTGAAGGCTATCGACTCGATGCTTTCAATCACCAGCGGCGTATTGGTCTACGGGCGCTATTAACGGCCTGGATCATCTTCGGCAACGATCCAGATAGAGCCGGACAAGCGCATCTCGAGCGCATGTTATCGGAGGATAACGATGATGAGAAATAACGGAGTTTCCGGTAGGCCTAATGGGATAGGTCCTGAAGACGGCTCCCGGATGCTTACGCGGATCACTCCCCAGGCTGGGGCTATCCCGGTTTACCAGATGCCGCAATCGGGGGACTACGTCTACGAGTCGGAAGACCGCAACCAACTCATTCGGACGTTGCGGCGCCGCCGACTCTCGATTGCGTGCGCTGCCGTCATGGGCACCTTGGTCGGCGTTGCTCTCGCGCTCACAAGCACACCGGTGTATCGCGCCAGCACATCCCTGCAGCTCGAAGGATTCGACGATACGTTTCTTCGTGATCTGCGGCAGCTTCCGCCGATGTTCCCCAACGGACCGCCGGAAAGTTACATCAGGAATCAGGTTAAGCTTCTGCAGAGCGATACCCTGGCACTCCGCGTCGCTAATAGGCTCGGAATTGAACCCAAGCCGGACCAGACAGCGGGAATAACCGTGATAAACAAGCTGTGGTCGATTCTGGGGCGCAAGCCTCTGTCTCCGGAGCAGGAGGCTATCGCTACGGTCCAGCGCGCCATGAAGGTCATCACGCCCCCCCAAACCCAGGTCATCGAAGTGCAATACGATTCTCCCGATGCGGAAAGTGCGGCCAAGTGCGCGAACGCTGTAGCGGCTGAGTTCATCGCCCTGAACCGGGAGACTCGGTTCCAGTTTGCTCAGGACACCACCGAGTGGCTCAGCAAGCAAACCGCAGACCTGAAAAATAAAGTGGAGACCGGCAACAACGCGCTGCAGGAGTTCGCCCGCACGGCTGGATTGGTTTTCGCTGGAAATCACAGCACTTTGGCTGAAGACAGGATGCGCCAACTCCAGGATGCGTTGACTAAGGCTGAAACCGATCGGGCAGCCAAGTTTGCCCGTTATCAGGCGGCCTTGTCGAGTGATACCGCGAGTTTGCCGGATCTTGTAGTAACCGGTCCGCTTCGCCAATACCAAACCGATCTCCAGGGGTTGCGTCGCCAATTGGCGGACATGAAAGCGATTTACACGCCGGCCTACTACAAAGTCGCGCAGATGGAAGCGCAGATCGCGAGTCTCGAATTGGCTATCACAAAAGAGCGTCAGGCGATCATTGAGAGACTGAAAAACGAATACGAGGCGTCGGTCCAGCTCGAACGCACTCTGGGCGAAAAAAATACCGGCGATCTTCGCGGCGCGCAAGATCTCAACGAAAAGGAAAACCACTATAATCTACAGAAGCGCGAGGTTGACGCCAACCAGCAGTTGTACGAATCGACGCTGCAAAAAGTGAAGGAGGCCGGCGTAAACTCCGCAATGCGCTCGACCAATATTCAGGTCCTGGATCCGGCGCGAGCCCCAGCAAACCCGCATTCGCCGAACCTCCCGCTCTACGTGGTCCTGGGATTCACTTTGGGCGGACTGGGAGGCGTGGGCTTAGTGCTCTACCGTGAGCCATCAGACCGTGTAACAACCCCCGCCGATGCGACCATTCTCGATGTCCCACTGCTGGGAGTGATACCATCCGCCCTGGATGATCGTGGCTTGTCTGGTACTAGGCCGGGGCCGATTCGAGGCGGAGACCCAAATGGTAATCTCGCGCTGGTGACTTGGCAGCAGGAGCGATCGCTGCTCAGTGAGTCTTTCCGAACCACCTTGGCGTCGATCCTTTTCGGCTTCCAAGCCGCCCCGCCCGGACTGCCGAGCGGGCGTGTTCTGGTGATCGCCAGCAGGGAGCCCTGCGAGGGAAAAACCACCGTTCTGACGAACCTGGGCATCGCTTTGGCGGAAACGGATCGGCGGGTGCTGCTTATCGATGCGGACCTGCGTCGGCCAACGCTACACAAGTACTTCGGCATTACGGGCCGCGCGGGGCTTTCGGACGTTCTGCAAACTCCTTACTTGATTGATGAGCTGCACCTGGATACGATTGTCCAAAAAACCGCGGTTCAGAATCTTTGGGTCTTGCCCAGCGGGCCCCTGGTAGAGGCCTTTCCAAAGCTTCTCTATTCGGAGAATCTGACTCGGCTTCTCGAACGCTTCCGATCGGAATTCGATTTGATCCTCATCGATACCCCTCCTGTCGAGTTGTATCCCGAAAGCCGAGTGCTCGGCAGAATCTCGGATGGCGTAGTGATCGTAGTTCGTGCCAACCGGGCCAGCCGGGCCGAGCTGAGGACAACCTACATGCGCTTCGTTCAAGACGATATTCCGATCCTGGGGACGATTCTCAATGACTGGAGAATCGACAAGAGTGAATACCGCGCTTATGGCGAACACTACAGCCGCTATGATCGTCCGAGCCGCCGGCGTGGCTCATTGACCGAATAACGCGAATCCTAATACAGTTCGGATTACCGGCCTCCGGCTCCAGGCAACCCGCGCCGGCATCTTTCATGTTTCCCAGCGCAACTTATCCACGCATCTCCCCGAACAGCCGCCTGCTTCTGGGACTTCTCTCGCGGCGTAGTGCAACTCTCTTGTCGCTATTAGTGGTCTATCTGGCGATCGCATGGATTGGTTCTTCAAGGGCTTTTAAGGACGGTGACGAAGGTGGCTACGCGGCTTACGCAATGCGGATCGCGCATGTTCCAGTAACACAGAATCTGCTGCAGTGGTGGGGAATACAGAACCCCCGGTATTGGTGGGGTCCGGGGTATCCCCTAATACTGGCGCCGCTCGCGCGTCTCGGCTGGCCCTGGCTAGACGCCAAACTTCTCAACGCCTTCTTTCTCGCCGGCGCAATCGCCTATGCCGGCGCAGTGATCAACCGGTATTCCAGTGGGGCAACCTGGATGGCAGTCACGTTGTGCCTAGGCTTGTACCCGCCTTTGTTGCGCGAGTTGCCGACCCTGAGTCCTGAATGCCTCATGGCCTTCCTGGTCTGCGGTTTCATGTTTCACTTCTGCGCACTATTTCAGGAAACTCGCCGCTTCCGGCCGCACCTGTTCGCGGCGTCCGCGTATCTCGCGTACCTGGCGTTGACCAAGGTCTTTTTTGGGTATGCCATTGCCACGATCCTAATGGTTACGCTCGTATGGCAGTTCTGGCAAAGGACACAGCCGGTCCGAACTGCCTCAGGTGTTTTCCTGCTCGCGATGCTGTGGTGTGTTCCGTACCTGTGTTACATGTACTCGGTGACGGGCAAAGTCTTCTATTGGGGCACCTCCGGAGGGAGTACTCTTTATTGGCTCTCTAGTACCTATCAGGGCGAATATGGCACTTGGTATTCCAGCAATCAGGTGCAGGAGCAGCTTGAGCTGGCGCCGCATCGAGCATTCTTTGCTTCCCTAAACGGCCTGACCGACGTTGAGCAAGACGATGCCTTCAAGAAACAAGCCGCCCACAATATCGCCAGTCATCCAAAAGAGTACGCGCGCAACTGGGCCGCGAATGTCGGCCGTCTGCTGTTCTCCTATCCTTCTTCGTTCGCCTCGCAGAGCCTGACGACATATCTTCATCTTGCTCCGAACATGTTTATCTTCGTGCTGTTCCTAGTGAGCCTGATCCCGGCAGCCCTGAGGCCGCAAGCCATGCCCTTCGAGCTGTGGATACTGCTCGCTTTCGCTCTGATCGCCTTGGGTGGCTTCACCCTGGTCAGCGGCTACGATAGGCAATTCCGTCCTCTGGTGGAGATCTTCTGCGTTTGGGTGGCATTGGTAACCGCGCGGGTATTGCGAATCGAATTGCATCCTCAAGAAACCAAATAGTATGTCCCCAGCAGCAGCTTATACACGTACTGCCCACAGCAGCCGCTTGCTTCTGGGCCTTCTGTCGCGCCGGAACGCGACACTCCTGTCTTTGTTGGTGGTTTACATCGCGATCGTGCTGATCGGCTCTTCCGCGACCTTCGATGGCGGAGACGAGGGCGGCTATGTGGCCTATGCAATGCGGATCGTGCATGTTCCAGCCACCGAGGATCTGCGATTGTGGTGGGGAACGCAGGACTTGCGGTTTTGGTGGGGACCTGGATATCCCCTGGTTCTGGCGCCTTTTGCTGCTTTCGGCTGGCCCTGGCTGGCTGCCAAACTCCTCAACGCTTTCTTTATTATCGGTGCGATCGCCTACGTCGGCGCAGTGGTGAGCCGGTATTGCGGGTCAACGTGGATGACCGTGACGTTGTGCC
>JBDTTL010000145.1:0-11065 GCA_039930665.1 Acidobacteriota bacterium | reverse complement strand
TTAGCTATCTCACCCTACAGGCAAAGTTCGCCGCGTCATCAGTGCTGCCAGTCCCTTTGTAGACCGCGACCTGCGGATACGGGCAGAGTGGGCGCGTGCGCTCGACCTTGTCGCCGGCGTAGCGCGACGCGACGATGGACCCGGGCGCTTTCCCGTGCTCGACCCACTGCTCCAGCGCGGCGATGGCGTCGAAGCGGTCCGTGCCATCGCCGCCCCGGCAATGCGCCATTCCGGGAACCATGAACAGGCGATAAGAATCGTTCACCTTGCTGGCGCCTCCTAGCGTGTCGGCGACGCTGTTGTAATAATTCACACTGTTTCCGGGTGAGATCAAGTTGTCGCTCCAGCCGTGATACTGCAGGAGCTTCCCGCCGTGGCTGAAATACGGCCTGAGATTCGGGTCCATCGCGTTAACGGCCTTGCTTTCGCGGTCGAAGAGCGCAACGTCGCTGTCGAAATTGAAAGTCTTGTAATCCCAGTCGGGATCTTTAAACACACGATTTTTGAAGCCCGTTAAAGTGAGTTGCGGCGGCTGCGCGCTGGCGGCGAATCCCCAGCCCTTCTCGCTGCCCGGCTCAAACGCGGGAAAGATCTGCTCCCTCGTGCGTGGATTGATCGGAGGACTGTAGATCTTGCGCGCGCTCTCGACTTGCGGCGCCGTCAGGCAGTCGGGACCATCCGCGCCCTTGCACAAGATCGCGTTGGGATCGAACTTGCAGCGCGTGGGATCGTCCAGTACGCCGTCCTTAACGCCGTCGCTCGCATCGCAGGCGTTGAGGACAGCATTCTGGATCACCGGAAATTTGGCGGGAGGAATGAAGCTGGCTTCATCCTTATGAACCGTCTGCGCGACCCACACAACTTGTACTGCGTTGCGCGGATTAATGGCCGGCGCCCCGGCGATCACGCCGTCAAAGTCGGCCGGGTAGCGCTGCAAGTCTTCGATACCTTGGCGGCCGCCCGTGGAGCAGCCGTTCCAATAGGTAAGCTTCGCGTTGCGCGAATAATATCCCGCAACGATCGCCTTCGACTTGACCACCATTTCGTGCACCGCGCGGTATCCGAAGTCGATGATCTTTTCCGGGTGACCCAGTGCGTAACTGCCATCGTCTCCTCTGCCTTCGTGACCGGTATCGGTGGATGCCACGGCGTAGCCGAGCGAAAGCGGAAGGCCCATCTTGTGGTAATAAATTTCGCCCGCTTGGCCGCCATTACCGATGGCCATGATTTTGCCGTTCCACGCCGCCGCTGGAGGGAGCCAGACTTCTATCTTGATTGCCGAGTCGCTGGTCGGCCTCATGGTTGCCGCCACGCGGCAAAATGCCGGCAGATTCTGGTACTCGACGTCGCCCGGCTGAAGCTTCAGTGAAAAAGAAGCCGGCGGTGCGAACGCGCCCGGCGTAACAGAGGCCGCCATCGTGATCGCGGTTTGCGGCATCGATAGCTTGGAGAGATCGTCACAAGTAGTTGCAGCCGTCGCCGAGGCGGCAAATATGAAAACCGACGCCGTCAGAAAGGTGTGATCGTAACTCGAACGCCTTGTCATTGTGCTTCTCCCATTCGACTAACGAACGAAGCTTATCGCAATTTAGCTTAGGTTGCTTGCAAGGTAATATAGAAAGCGTCGCCCGCCGGAAATCGGCGGGCGTCGAGCTTTACTTCTTCATCAGCCAGCAACGGGCTTGCCGCAACCGCACTGGCAATTGCGTTCCTGGCACCGGCAAGCGTCGTTCTGGCAACCGCAGGAGCAGGTTCCGCAGGGGCACGCATCTTTTGTTCTCGCGGCGGCTTTCGCGGCGCTCTTCATAGTTGGGTTCTTTGTTTGGGACATTGTCTTTCTCCTTTTGTTTTACTGGCGCATCATGCGCTTTCAATAAGGCTGACGGACGTTGTTCACAAACATTACAGTGCCGTCGAAACAATCGAGCATGATAGGCTTGCGTGATGACATCCGGGCCGGAAGCATCCCAATCTTTGTCTCCCGCATCTATCCAGCGCCTGGTCGATAGTCACAGGCAGTTCTTAGCCTTCCTGCAGACCCGAGTAGAATCGAGAGCCGTCGCCGAAGACATTCTTCAATCGGCCTTTGTGCGGGGATTGGAACGCGGAGCTGAGCTGCGTGATGAAGAAAACGCCGTAGCCTGGTTTTACAGAATACTTCGCAACGCCGTGATCGATCACTATCGCCACCGCGCTTCCAAGGAACGTGCGCTAGAGGCTTGGGGCAAGGAGTTCGTCGCGCACGAAGCGCCTGAAGCGGACTTGAAGCAAGAAATCTGCCAGTGTGTATCTGCATTATTGGAGACGCTCAAGCCGGACTACAGAGATGCACTGCAGATCATCGATGTGGAAGAGGGAAGTCTGAACGATTTAGCGCAGCAGGCGGGAATTACATCGGGAAACGCTGCGGTTCGAGTCCACAGGGCACGGGAAGCCCTTCGCAAGCAGGTGCGCATCGCCTGTGGCAGTTGCGCGGAACACGGTTGTCTGGATTGCCACTGCATACCCAAGGGGGCCGGAGGTTGCCACGCCGGCGAGCCTTAACCAGCTCGCGGGCGCGTCGTAATTTTACTCCTCCCTACGCAAGATCGCGATGACTTCATCGCCACCAACTTCGGTCTTGCCGATGGAGAGTCCCAGCAGTTCATATCCCTGCAAGCCGGCATCCTGCAACTCCTTTTGCATAGTAGAGGTCTTATTCGTCGCCAGGAGCCGATAGGAACTGGACGGCGCCTTCTTCGAGGGGTCGAGTTCCATGATGACGACCACCTCCCTACCGCCAAACGCCGACTCGAAGACTGTCTGTTCCCGGTAAGCATAACCTTGGTCCGACGCCTGCTGTATTTCTCTTTGCATGGTCGAAGTCTTGGTGGAGGCGAGAAGCCTATATTTACGGGCCGTCTGTCCCGAAGAAACCGGGTCTTTCACCATCGCAACGATGACTTCCTGCCCGCCGTTTGCGGACTTGCCGCCCATCGCTTTGCTGAAGCGGTAGCCGGCGGCCGCCGCTTCATTGAGCTCCCTTTCCATTGTGGAAGTCTTCGACGTAGCCAGGACCCGATAGTCGAGCGAGCCATCCGCCGCGTTGGCAGGGACGCTCGCCACGAAGCTGGCTGTCCAGGCGGCGGTTATCAAAAGAGCGGTTCTCATTTCATTTCTCCTTAGCGTACCGATGTCACCGTACGAGGGTGACATTCTTTCCCGTTTGCAGCTTAGCTGTGGCCAGGATGCCTCGGTATTCCGACTTATCCATCCGCAAGACCAGTTCCTTGAAGGCAGTACCGTCGTCATATTCAACCGTCAGGAAGTGGCTCTTTGACTTAGTCAACATAACTACGGCGCCGGCTCCAAGCGATGCCACCATGACCACGGCCCCTTGGGTGATGCGATGTTTTTGCGTGTGCTCATACGAGAGTTCGTGAATCGAGCTGTACGGAATTTGTGCGATTACTTGGCCGGCAGCGCGGACCTCCAGTGCGTTTCTGCTGTCTCTAAATACCAGGCCGACGGATGTGTGCTTGCCCTTGGCATCCGGGATTTTGGTGCGCCCGAAGGTTTGGTCTGCCGCCGTTGCGGAACCAGCAGCGATACCAACGTAGGCAATTGCCAGCATTATCTTGTTCATTGTTTTGATCTCCTTGTGTGAGCGCCTCTGGCGCGTTCAACAAGGCTGACGGGCGACGTCCACAAACCTTACAGCAGCCCGAGGTGTTTTTAGGCAGCTCCGAATCTCTGCGCGGCGCGAGCCTTCGCTTTCGCCGCCTCTTCTTCGCGATTCTTGGGCGGCGACGTCGTTTCGAGTGAGGTAAGCAGACGAGCGGAAATGCCGGAAATCTCTTCGACGGCCGCCAGGAACGCTCCCTCATTTGCCTTTGAAGGTTTATTAACGCCGCTGATTTTTCGGACGAACTGCAGCGAAGCGGCTTGAATTTCTTCCGGAGTGACGGGTGGATCGAAGTTAAACAGAGTCTTGATATTCCTGCACATTTGACCTCAAGGTATCAAACTTACAGCAGGATCACGGTGCAGCTTCGTGCTCCATGCGCGCCGATCACCAGCGACTGCTCGATATCGGCGGTCTTGGACGGTCCCGAGATAAAGGTGCCAAAGGAATTCGGCTTCCATTCAAGTCGTTCGTAAGCTTGCTGGAGATTGTGAACGATTTCGCTGTCGGGAACGACCAGGATCAGATGCTGCACGATCACAAAGATCGCCCGGTGGGGGCCGAGTGCTTCGCCGGGAATCCACACCGCGGCGTTCTCGGCCACTCCGAACTTTCCCGGGATGACTGCCACGTCAATGCCTTCGAGCTCGTGCGGGTCTTGGATCGCGTTCAAGTCAACGTCCCTTGATGGGAGTCCGGGTACCAACGATGCGATCTTGGCCGCGCTGGCGTAGACTTCGATTTTGCTCAGCTCGCATGCGAGGTCTTGCGCTCCGCTGCCCCGGACCAGCGCGCCTCCGGCTCCGATCAAAGTCTCCTCGAATTGCTTAATTGGATCGGCGTAGCGGATTGTGGTTATCGGCGCTGGAAGCGATGCCGGCGGAGGCACGTTCTGGCGGAGAGCCTCGAGAATCGCGTTGCGGCTGCTCATGAGGGCTCCTTATCGATAAGATCGCGGAAGCTTTGCTTGGGCATCGGCGGAAGCTCGCGTTGGATTCCCCAGGGATTCCAGCGCCCATAAACCAGCCCCCGCGGCAGACGCGGGACAATGGCTCGCATCAGCCCTCCGCCCATGCGGTAGAGCGCGGGGCGCGCCAAAATGAACCCGGTCACCGCCATGCTGAGACGCTTCGCTAGCGGCACTACTTTGAGATCCACCAGCACCTTGCGGAAGGCCAGCAACTGATGATGAAGGTCGATCTTCACCGGGCAAACGTCGGTGCAGGATCCGCACAGGCTCGACGCAAACGGCAGCGATCCGTACTTCTCGGGATCGCGTTGCGGCGCCAGAATGGACCCAATAGGACCGGGTACCGTGTAGCCGTAACTATAGCCGCCGCTGCGCCGGTAGACCGGACAGGTATTCATGCAAGCGCCGCAGCGAATGCAGCCGAGCGACCGGCGGAACGTTTCCTGTCCCAGAATGCGGCTACGCCCGTTATCGACCATGACCACGTGCATTTCGCCGCCGCGCAGAGGCCCGTTGAAGTGCGAGGTGTAACCGGTGATGGGCTGGCCGGTACCGCTGCGCGCCAGCAGGCGCAGGAATATGGCGAGGTCCGCCGCGCGCGGAATCAGCTTCTCAATTCCCATGCAGGCGATGTGCAGGGAAGGGAGGCTGGCGCCCATATCCGCATTGCCTTCATTGGTGCAAACCACCACACCGCCGGTCTCCGCCACCGCGAAGTTGACGCCCGTGAGTCCGGCTTGCGCGCCCATGAACTTGCCGCGCAGGTGAATCCGTGCCGCCTCGGTAAGATACTTGGGATCCGACGCGCCTTTCTCGGTGCCGAGCTCGATGTGAAACAGGTCGCCGATTTCCTGGCGCTTCAGATGGATCGCCGGCATCACGATGTGGCTCGGCGGTTCCTTGCGAAGCTGCACGATGCGCTCGCCCAGATCGGTGTCGATGACTTCGATGCCGCGCGCCTCCAGGTAAGGATTCAGATGGCACTCTTCGGTGAGCATCGACTTCGACTTCACCAGCTTCGTGACGCCGTGGCTCGACAGGATCTGATGAACGATGGCGTTGTGCTCGGCTGCATCGCGAGCCCAGTGGACCTGAATCCCGTTGGCGGTGGCATTGCGCTCGAACTCTTCGAGGTAATCGGCGAGTCGCGAGAGCGTGTGCGTCTTGATCGCGGAAGCCGCTTCGCGAAGGGCCTCCCATTCGGGAATGCTGGACGCCTGCCGGTCGCGCTTGGAGCGAACAAACCATAGCGACTGGTCATGCCAGTGCGTGCGGTCTTCATTAGCGACAAACGCGGCGGCTTGTTCGGGGTGGCCAGTCATGAGAGCTCCGCTTTTTCGAGGATCTCCGCGACATGCATTACCCGCTGCGGCAGATTCCCGCGGCGAATCAAGCCATCGAGATGCATCAGGCACGACATATCGAATCCGGCGATGACTTCCGCGCCGGCATGCGCATGGTCTGCGATACGATCGCGGCCCATCAGGCAGGACACGGCTTCCTCTCCCACGGCGAAGGTCCCGCCGAAGCCGCAGCACTCATCGGGCCGGGTCAAGTCCACGACTTCGATGCCCCGCAGTTGCACCAGCAGTTGGCGAACCTTATTAAAGGGCGCGATCATCTGTTCCGAGGAGCGGCCCAGGCGGAGTTCACGCAAGCCATGGCAGCTCATCTGGATTCCCACTTTGTGGGGGAACTCGCCGTCGACCTTCACCACTTTAGCGACGTCGGTCAGGTACTCGCAAAGCTCATATGTATGGTCGCGAAGATGTTCGAAGCCGGGCTTGCCATGCAGCCAGTGATCGTAGTGGTTGCGCACCATGGAGACGCAGCTCCCCGACGGCGATACCACATGGTCGTACTTGCCGAAGATCTCGAGGAAGCGTTCGGCTAACGGACGGGCCGCAGCGTCGCTGCCGGAATTGGCCATGGGCTGGCCGCAGCAAGTCTGCTCGCTGGGAAACTCGACGGTGAGGCCCAGGCGGCGCAGCACGCGTAGTGTGGCGAGTCCGACCTGGGGGTAAAGTTGGTCGACGTAACAGGGTATGAAAAGACCGACGGTTGACATCTACACTCTCAAGTCTTACACGGGGAGCACGCGCCCCGATTCGCCAAGCGTGCCGACGGTCCTGTCTCGACGTAGTGATTTATTTGTATCTGCTGTTAACGTGGGCCTTGCGAGGATTTCGCACGGCCCCAAGTGATTCTAACCCACTCGACTTGGCTGCGGGAGGATGATGACGCAATTTGGAGGAACCCCTACTCGTTTGCCCTCATTCCGCCGATACGTGGATGTGGACACTGCAAAATTACTACCCGCGAAAACGATCGTTCTGTTACTCGGTCTTGCGCTCGACGTTTCTACAGCGTCCGAATACAAGATCTTGAGCGAATGCGACGCGTCGGCGAATGTCCGCGCAAATATATCGAAGGACACCCCGCTTCAAATTCGTTACGCCATCGCCGGCGCTCCCAACTGCTATTCCGCGACAGCTATTGTGGATGGCAAGCAAGTGCGCGGCTATGTCCTCCATTCGGATATGGATGCCATTCTCGAATTCGATAGGGCGCGAATCAAAGTAACCCGCGAGACGTTCGACGCTCCACGGGCGATTCCTCAGCCATCGGCGCAAACCACGGATCCAGGCGTGAGTGGAAAGAAGGAGGCCGAGGTAGAAAAAGCGGCCGACGCAAAAAAGCCGGCTGGTGCACAAGAGCCGGTCATTGAAACGCCGAAACCTGAAACACCGAAACCTGCTTCGCCAGCCAACCAGCCTCAATGACGCGGGACTCGACGTTCCGAAGCCCAATTCATCAGGTGCTGCCCATGCGCCCCCGAGGCTGAAGCGGCGCTTTCGCCCGGCTATACTATCTTTTTGCGCCGCGACGCGCCCCAATCCCAGTAGATATTCAAAGGAGCATGCGCGTGCAGACAGCCGCCATCGGTTACCGCGTCGTTGATTTTCTCAAGCAGCATCCCCCTTTTAACTCCATTGAAGAGCCGGACCTCTTGACTCTGGTCTCGCGCGGCCGCGTCAAGTTTCACGAGAGCGACGAGTTCCTGTGCTGGCAAAAGAGCAGTTACACGCCATTCATCCTGGTCATTCAGCAAGGCGCCGTTTCCCTGTGGGAAGAAATCGACGGCAAGGAGCTTCTGCGTGACGTCCGCGGGCCCGGCGACATCATTGGCGTCGAGCGCTTCCTCGGCTCCGAGGCTTATCCGTATTCGGCGAAATCCAACGGCGAGGTGGTCGTGTATGCGCTGCAGGCGGCGGATTTTGAGCCGCTACTCGCCAGGTATCCGCAAGCCAAGCGTTACGTCGACGCCCACGCCGCTGCAGGCGCCATCTATCGCGACCCGGCTCGGCAAGGTGTGCACGAGAAGTTCGTCGCGGAACTGGCGCGTCACTCCGAGCCCCTCTGGTGCCGGCCCGACTCTACCGTCGCCGAAGCCGCGCAAATCCTGCGGACCGCAAACGCCGACGCCATCGCCGTTGTGCTCGATGAAAAACTTGACGGGCTGTTGACCGTGCGCGACGTCGTGGGTTGGGCGGCTGACGGCGCATCCGCTTCCGAAACCGTTCAGCACATCATGAGTGTCGCGCCCCCGCCCGTTGCGCCGCAAACTTCTATTAGCGATTGCGTGCTGGCAATGAGCCGCGCGGATTCGAACTTCGTCGCCTTGACTGTCGATGGCACGCCGGGTGCCGTCCTCCTCCGCTTGCTCTCCGCTGCGGATTTGCAGCCCGCGTTTGGCGACAACCCGCTGGCCATCTTGCGGGAGATCGCGCACGCCTCTGGCATAGAGTCTCTACGGCTGCTCCATCTGCGCGCTCGCGCCTTCCTGCTCACGCAACTCAGCGAGCCGTCCGCCGTCGATTGGCTGGCCGCGTTCGCCGATCGCATCAACATAGGTATTGCAACGCGCCTTACCGAACTCGCAGGGAACGCCAACAATCAATGGACCTGGTGCTTCTGGGGTGCTGCCGGCCGCTGCGAACTCATCGCTCCGCTCGAGCCTGAAACAGCGCTGATCTGTCGCGAGACCGCCGATATCACTCGCGCCCAGCAGGCCCTGCAGCGTCTCCGCGCCGACCTCACTGAATGCGGTTACATTCCCCACGCCGCGCCGGATTTTGAGGACGAAATGCTCTGCGGCACCGTCTCCACCTGGCAGGAGCGACTCGCGGAATGGATTCGCAATCCGATCTGGACCATGATGTACCGCGCCCGCCCGCTCTTCGATCTGCGCCCAGCCTGGGGCGACGCGGAAGCATGGCAACTTCTGGAACAATCCGCTCGCGAAGTGATTCGCGGCGAGCCATCCTTCCAGCAGGTTCTGGCGAATGACTGCATGTCCGAACTTCCCCCGCTGACTTTTTTCCAGGATGCCGTCGTCGACGAAAGCGGCGAACGCAGCGAGGTCTTCGCCCTGCAACTTCGCGCCCTCGGACCCATCGTAGAAGTGGGCCGCGTCTTTGGCCTTGCGAACCAGCGCGTGCTCGGCTCCTCTACGCTCGAACGCCTGGAGCTCGCCCGCTCGCGCATGCCCGCGCAGGAAAGCATTTTCCGCGAGGCAATGGAAACCCTGCGCGTGCTCCTCTACCTCCAAGCACGCACCGGCTTGCGTCTGAACCAGAGCGGAGCCGACATCCTGCCCGCGCAGTTAAGCCGGCTCGACCGCCAGGCGCTAAAAAGCGGCTTCCGCGCGATTCACAATTTGCTCGAATTCACCGTCAACCGCGTGCTGCGGGAGTCTTCGTGAGTCACGCGCCTCCCGCCTTTCTCGACGGGTATCTGCGGAACTTCGATGAAAGCTACACGCCCGAAACCGCCTCGGATTCCATTCGTTTCATCCTGCTCGACTCCGAGACCACCGGTCTCGATCCGCGCAAGGATCGCCTGATCACCATCGGCGCGGTATCCGTAATCGCCGGCGAGATTCTGCTCGACGACGTGTTCGATGCGCTGCTCGAAGTGAGCTACAATTCCTCGGCCGTGACTGTTCACGGCGTCACGCGCCAGGAGAGCCTCAGCGGCGTCACCGAGCCTGAGGCGCTCGAAGGTTTCCTCGCGTACTTGAAGGACGGTGTGATCGTCGGCCATCACATCGGTCACGATGTTGCGACCCTCAATGCCGGCTGCGAGCGCCACTGGGGATTCACGCTCAAGAATCACAGCCTGGACACCATGGAGCTGGCCCTCAACCTGGAGCGCGATGGCGCCTTCCCCAGCAGCGATGCATTTTCCGATTTTTCACTCGACGGCCTGTGCAGCTTATTCGGCGTCATCCCTCACGACCGCCACACCGCCTCCGGCGACGCCTTCATGACCGCGCAAGTGTTCCTTCGCCTTCTCCGCCTCGCCTCCCGCCACGGACGCACTAGCTTGGGAAAACTAATGGAACCGTTCCAGCCGCTGGCCACGTAGGGGACGCGCACTTCTCGCGGTTGACCCGCCGCTGAGATCCAGCGCTGCGCCGGCGCAGCTTGGCATATAATACGTGCCAAGCGTTTGACATGACCATGAAGCACCTATCGGCAATCATTCTGACGACCGCCACCGCGGCCACAATCGCCGTCTTATTCGCAGGGGCAGCGAGCGCGCAGTCCCCTAGCGTGCTGATGAAGCCGCCCAATGATGAGCTGACGAATCCTTATCGCACGCTGCGAGATTGGGCTGAATTGCCCAAGGGGATGACTTGGCCCGCGATCACTGGCGTGCTGCAGGGTTTCGATGGGCGTCTCTACGTGCTCGGGCGTTGCCACGAGAACTCCTGCGCCGGGCGCAGCGAGCCCGCGGTGCTGATCTACAGCCCGGACGGGAAATTGCTGAACTCTTGGGGGGCGGGTCTGTTTCTGTTTCCGCACGGATTCTGGATGGACCCGGAAGACAACGTCTATATCACCGACGCGCAGACCGACGGCGTCAAGGGAAACCAGGTGTTCAAGTTCAGCAAAGACGGCAGGCTGCTGCTGACCATCGGCAAGGGTGGCAACCCGGTCGACGCTCCCGATAGCTTCGATCAGCCGACTTCCGTCCTGGTAACTCGCAACGGAGACATCTTCGTCGGCGAGGGTCACGCACCCACCTACGGCAAGTCGCGCATCGTGAAATTCGACAAGAACGGCAAGTTCATTAAGGTGTTCATGAAGAAGGGGCGCTTGCCCGGCGAACTGATGGGTCCGCACAACATGGCGATCGATTCCCAAGGCCGTATTTTTATCGCCGACCGCGGCAACAATCGCATCGTGATCATGGATCAGGACGGGAAGTACCTCGACCAGTGGCGGCAGTTCGGCCGTCCCAGCGGCATGTTCATCACGAAAGACGATGTCGTGTATGTGGCCGATTCCGAGTCCTGGGGCCCGGATGAACGGGGATGGAAGAAAGGCATCGACCCTGATCCGGCGGGCATCGTCCAGAAGAAA
>JBDTTL010000144.1:0-11138 GCA_039930665.1 Acidobacteriota bacterium | reverse complement strand
GGTTTTCTAAGGGGACTAGGGTGAACGGCTGAGGGCACTAGGCCACCATTGCTGGCTCAATGGTTACGGAGCCTATTGGGCCAATGATGACTGAACTTAGCCCGATGTCCGACACCCAGGTATTCCTGGGAATGGAGGCGGTGATCGCTAGCGAGCCGTTGCGCGCTCTGCTCTCCACCATCGAACGCGTGGCGCGCTCGCAGGCTACCGTCCTGATCACCGGCGAAAGCGGCAGCGGCAAGGAACTGATCGCGCGCGCGGTGCATCACTATTCGCTGCGCTCGCACAAACCCTGGGTGGATCTCAGTTGCGCGGCGCTCCCCGAGCACCTGATTGAAAGTGAATTATTCGGTCACGAAAGAGGCGCGTTCAGCGGCGCCGATTCCTCCAAGCCCGGCCTGTTCGAGATGGCCAGCGGCGGCACCATCTTCCTGGACGAGATCGGCGAACTTGACCCGCGCATGCAAGTGAAGCTGCTGCGGGTGCTGGATTCAGTGGCGTATTATCGCCTGGGCGGCGTCAAGAAAGTGTCGGTGGATGTGCGCGTGGTGGCCGCGACGAATCAAAATCTGGAGCAAGCGGTTAGCGAAGGGCGTTTCCGCGGCGATCTCTATCACCGGCTGGCGCAGTTCACTTTGCATGTCCCGCCGTTGCGGGAGCGCATTGCTGATATCGCCCCTCTGGCGCGCCATTTCCTGGCGCAGCAGGATCCGCGGTTGAGCCTTTCGCCTTCCGCCATTGCACTGCTCGAAGTCCAGCCCTGGCCCGGCAATATTCGGGAACTGCGCAACGTGGTTACCAAGGCCGCAGTCCTCGCACAAAACCAGGAAATTTCCGCCGCCGACCTTCCGACCAACGTCTCGTCGCGATACGTTGCGCAATCCGCCGCGACCGTCAATCTCGAAGCGATCGAGAAGCACGCGATTCTCGAAGCGCTCACGGCCAGCGGCGGCCATCAGCAGCGCGCGGCGGCACAATTGGGAATCTCCCGCAGGACGCTCAACCGCAAACTGAGACTTTACCGCCCGGAAGTGCTCGGAGCAGGAGCCCGGGCATGACCACCTCGGTTGCGGAGCAGCGCCGCGAGACGCGCCGCAGTGGACATGGAAACGTCCTGGTGCGCTCCGAAAGTCCCGGCTCGCGTGATGTCCAGGGGCGGCTTGTAGACGTGAGCGCCAGCGGATTCCGCATGGCACACGATTGCGCCGCACTCACCGCGGGGCAATTCGTTGCTTTCGCGCACGTTGAAGCGAAAGGCCGCGCACGCGTTGTGTGGACCCGCATCCTCGACCATTCCGTCGAGAGCGGCTTTGTACTTACCGACTAATTCCGCGATTGCTGGACCTTCGGTGAGGCGACGTAGCCGCTGATCAGATCCTTCTTGATGTCATTCACCACTAATTCGTACGGCTGAGTGGCCTTCGACAACAGGAACTGCACCGGCTCGTTCAGGGTTTTGTCTTTCTTCTGGACGGTCTTATCGTCCGCGATCACCCGGATGGTGTAACGGTTGTGCTTGGGATCGGCGTTCTCGAGCATCACCGCGATATCGCCCACCTTCTGCGGCGCTTTGGTTTTGCCCAGCTTGAATTCGACATAGCTGCGCTCACCCAGAGCCTTCAGAGCTGCCAACTCCTTGCCGTTGGTGGCGATCAGCCCGCTTTGCATACCTAAGTCGCCCTGCGCAGCCTTCAATGTCGCAATGGTTTTCTCGAGCTCGGAGCGGTTCGCCGCCACATCCGTTTTCACGTTGCCGACGTCGTTTGAAACTTCGCCGATACGCGTGTTTGCGGCGGTTGCCTGCTCTTTCACTTTGCCGACTTCGGTTGTTACGGCCGAAACTCGTTGCGCTTGCTCCTGCTGGACCTTCTGCAAGCTGACGGCAATGTCGTCGGCGTGTTTTTCGGCATCCAGCTTTGCTTGTCCGGCGAGCTGGTTAGCCTGCCGGCGGGCAGCGTCCAATTCGGTCTTTAAGGTCTCTACCGAACGGCGGCTGGTCTGAGTGCTTACGGCTGTGGTCTCATGAATCTTCGAGATCTCATCCAGCAACTGTTCGCGCATCTGCGCCACCTCGGTGCGGGTCTGGTTGACTTGATAGAACAGATAGCCGGTTGCCGCAATCAGGATGACCACGAGAACCAAAACAATAGGTACCTTGGGACCCGAGCTTTGGACTACGACAGGCGGATTGGAATCGCTCATAGGTGAATCTCCTCGAATTGAAAACAAGGGGCTCTCCTTCCTGGAACCATGTTACATCGGATGCTCGCTATGTTTCTGTAGATAGTATCACTCTACGCTGATCAAATGGAGCTTATACCTTTCGGCCCACGCTAGGTCCTGCAGCCCGGCGCGCAAAGTCGAGGAGATCCTGCTTGGGAATACCGGGCTCGAAACAGCGCCGGCAGCGCGCCTCATACATGCCGGCGGCGCCGACGACGATCAAGTCTTCCGATTCGACCAGCCGCTGTGTATGCTTGGCGGGATTGCCGCAGCGCACACAAATCGCCAGCGTCTTGGTGATGGACTCGGCCAGGCACAGCAGATCCGGCAGGGGCGGAAACGGTCGGCCCATATAGTCTGTATCGAGCCCGGCGACGATCACCTGCTTGCCGGCGTCGGCCAACTGGGTCGTCAATTCAACCAGATCCGCTCCAAGAAGGTTGGCTTCGTCGATGCCGATCACTTGGGTGTGCGGGCTCAGCTTCGCAAGGATTTCGGGGACGTTCGCGACCACTTCCGACTCCATCCGATGGTCGCCATGGGAAACGATTTCATCGACGGAATAGCGGGTGTCGATCGCCGGCTTGAACACCTGCACTCGTTTGCGGGCGATGCGCGCGCGGCGCAGGCGGCGGATCAGTTCTTCGCTCTTGCCCGAAAACATGGGCCCGCAAATGACCTCGATCCAGCCGATGTGGCCCGTCACCAGTTCCATGTGGAAGAGCCAGCATAGCAAAAGCGAGGGCGGCTAGCTATGTCGAGAACCCGTTGGAAAAAGTAGCACGCGATTCCGAAATCACTCCTGGTTTTGGGCCCGCTTCCGTGTCTAAAACTGGCTTCCAGTGGCCTGCTTTGATCCGAGGCTCTGCAATCTTTGGTCGAAAGCTTCAAAAATAAGCGCGCCCATCATAAGCTGTCCCTCAACTCCATCATGAGTGCTGACGATTTCGTCAGCTTGCTGGCGAGTGATCGGGGCCAGCAGAGTGGCCAGCAGAGTACGCGACGGGCATGACCATCGCTATAATGAGCCCTACGAGATGATGTTTCATTTTAGAATCCCCGGGAAAGGCGGCGGAACTGGTGTTGGTGCCGCTACCATGGCATTGTTGATCAAATCGATCATTGATGCCTCGCTCTTCCCCTCAAACGTCTTCCGGAGCGAATCGGTGTACTTCGGGTCCGTGTGAATGAGCCCGTCTGCTCCGACAAAAAGCAGTCCGGACCAAGCCGCCACTATACCGTATCGTTTCCACCCCGCCACCGAAGGCACAGTAGTGCGATTATCCTCTTTCAAGCAAAGGATGTACCGTTCACCCGCTTGGACAAGCGAATATTGGGTTGGTTGGCTCGTTGCGTCGCCTACAGTCCCCCCCGCCTGAGAAATTACGATTGTAGAGCTTCCGGCGGAGCCCTTCAAAGTCTGAACAATGTGGATCACGGAATCTGTTTCTATCCAGGTTTGAGCTGAGCCTCGTGCGGGCATTACTTTTTCAATAACCCCTTCGACAATCAGACTCGACAGATCGGCCAACTGCTTCAGCGAATGAGGCATCGGCAAAACAGTAACTGTGAGCGGTCCGACACCGCGCGGAATCGCAGGAGGCGCCCAGGAATAAGGGTTGGGTAACGGAGTCTGAGATTGTGCAACTACCTTCAGCGAGGCAGCAATCATTGCAAGTCCGATACAATGCGTTTTCATAAAACTGCTCCTTTCGTGATGATATTCAATTGCTGCACACGTTGGGGGGGTCTACAACCATTCGGCCCACAGGTACCACAGGGGAAAACGGTCCATCCCGAATAGAGCAACGGCTGGTAGGTTGTGTCGCAACCCTGGGAACCTTAAAACCGCGCTGGATGGATGTTGACAACCCAGCTCAGCCGCGGTGAATCGCGCTATCGTAGTTGGAAATGCATTGCCTGAATGGTCGAGTTCTAAAGCCTGAAATCCTGGATACGCTTCCGCCCGAGGAAGCGCGCAGCAGCTTGGCCGATCTCGCGCGAATCAACAAGCACTGGGGCGGGCACAGCACGCTACGGAAGCTGGTGGACGACGTCATTCCTCAGGACGAGACGTTCACATTACTCGACGTCGGCTCGGCGTCGGGCGATATGGGACGCCGCCTGCGCGAGTGGCGGCCGCAGGCGCAAGTCACGTGCCTCGACTATATCCCGTCGCATCTCGAAAGCTGCTCCGGAGCGCGGGTGGCCGCCGACGCGTTCGCGCTCCCGTTTGCGCCGCGCAGTTTCGACTACGTCTTCAGTTCGATGTTCCTGCACCATTTCACCGACGACCAGGTGGTCGAACTGATGGCTGGCTTCGGCCGTGTGGCCCGAAAGCAGGTGCTGGTCATCGACCTGTGGCGTCATCCCGTGCCCTACTATTTCATTACGCGAACCCACCCATTGTTCGGCTGGCATCCGGTCACCGTGAGTGACGGAGCGATCTCGGTGGAGGCCGCGTTCAATCCCAAGGAACTCGTGGACCTGGCGAACCGCGCTGGCCTCGCCGCTCCGCGAACCCGCACTTTTGTTCCCGCCTTCCGCATCGCGCTCTCCGCCGGGGCGCTATAATCTTTCTGGAGGACAATGAGTAAAGAAGATAGTATTGAAGTCACTGGAACCGTAGTTGAGAAATTCCCGAGCGGCCTGTTCAGCGTGCAACTGGATCAGGAAAAGACCGTCTTGGCCCATCTGGCCGGCAAGCTTCGCCGCAACCGCATTCGCGTGTTGGCCGGCGACCGCGTCACTCTTGAAATGTCGCCTTACGACTTGACCAAGGGACGCATCACCTACCGGCATAAATAATTTCTGCCATACTGAAGCCACCGGATCTGATCCGGACGCGATGAGGTCCATTCCTTGAAAATCGCGATCGTCCTGGGCACGCGTCCCGAGGCGATCAAGCTGGCGCCGGTGGCGCGCCGGTTCTTGGAAGTCCGCTACGAATTTGAAACGTGCGTCGTCGTGACGGCGCAGCACCGCGGTCTGCTCGACCAGACTTTACGGGCGTTCGCGATTACTCCGGACTACGATTTGGATGTGATGCGGCCGGGTCAGACGCTGGCGGAATCCTCCTCGCGCATCCTGGCCGCGCTTGACCCGGTATTCGTGAAAGAATCGCCTGACCTGGTGATGGTACAGGGCGACACCACCACCACTCTCTGCGGAGCGCTCGGTGCATTCTTTCGCGGCATCGCGGTGGCCCACGTCGAAGCGGGGCTGCGCACCGGCGATTTTCGGCATCCCTTCCCGGAGGAAATGAGTCGCGTGCTAACGGCGCAGCTTGCGACGCTCCACTTCGCGCCTACCGATACCGCGGCCGAAAATCTGTTGCGCGAAGGAGTGGCGCCGGAGCGTGTTCTGGTCACCGGGAACACCGGCATCGATGCGCTGCTTGAAACCCGCGACGCGCTCGCCTCGGGCAGCCTGTGGGCGCAGGGGCTTCCCGCGCTCGATACGGGCAAGAAGCTGATCCTGGTGACGGCGCACCGTCGCGAGAGCTTCGGCGAAGGCTTAGACGGCATCTGCGAGGCCTTGCTGCGGTTGGCCGCCCGCGGCGACGCGCAGATCGTTTATCCGATGCATCCTAATCCGAATGTGCGGGCCGTAGTGGAGCGGCGTTTGGGAGGAATCGACGGGATACTGCTGATCGAACCGTTGGCTTATGTGCCCTTCGTCGACTTGATGAGCCGTGCCTATGTGTTGCTGACCGATTCCGGTGGCATTCAGGAAGAAGGACCATCGCTCGGGAAACCGGTCCTGGTGTTACGCGAGAAAACTGAGCGGCCCGAGGCCGTTGCTGCCGGGGCGGCACGACTCACCGGCACCGATCCCGCGCGCATCGTAGCCGAAACTTCGTTGTTGCTGGACGACGCCGCCGAGTACGCCCGCCGCGCCTGCGTCCGCCATATCTATGGCGATGGCCGCGCAGCCACACTCATCCGTGATATGGTTCGCACCTATTTTGCCATTGGTTACCCATCCGGAGCCGCTCGGAGTGCCTCCACCCCGCGAATATAATCGGCGCAGCCTAAAGGAGGGCGCCGTTTTGCGGATTCCGCCCGTGTCCGTGAGGCCCCGCCTTGGCAGTTCCGGCGCGGGCGACCTCCTTCGAGAGCTGACCACGCGTGTCGTGGGGCAAGCGCAGGCGCTGGCTCAGGTAGTGCCCTACGTGAAGATGCATAGGGCCGGGCTTTCGCCCGAGGGGCGCCCCGCCGGCATTTTTCTGCTGCTGGGCCCGACCGGCACCGGAAAGACCCGCACCGTGGAGGCGCTGGCCGATGTGCTCCACGGCAGCGAGAAGCACATACTCAAAGTGGACTGCGGCGAATTTCAGATGGAGCATGAAGTCGCGAAGCTCATCGGAGCGCCGCCGGGTTATCTGGGGCACCGCGAGACGCCTCCCGTTCTGACGCAGCAGAAGCTGTCGGCGGTGTCCAGCGAATCGAGCGATCTCTCGCTGGTGCTGTTCGATGAAATCGAGAAGGCCGCGCCCAGCCTGACGCGCCTGCTGATGGGCGTGCTGGATAAAGCCGCGTTGCGCCTGGGGGATAACAACACGGTGAATTTCGAGCGGACGCTGATCTTTCTCACCAGCAATTTGGGCGCGCGCGAAATGCGGGACCGTCTTCGGCCCGGCTTCGGATTCGAGGCAATCACAGGCGGGACATCCGGTGTTAAATCCGGCGCAACCCTGCGTCAGCTTCACCAAATCGGCATGGCGGCGGTCCGCCGCAAGTTCTCGCCGGAGTTCGTGAATCGGATAGACACTGTCATTACCTATTTGCCGCTGGGCGCGGAGGCACTGGCGGAAATCGTCGATCTGCAGATCGCGGCGCTCGAGCGGCACATCGAGAACCGCCTTGCGGACCGGGCTTTCGAGATCGAGGTCAGCGCCGCCGCGCGTCAATTCCTGTTGGCGAAGGGAACCAGCGCTGAATATGGAGCGCGCGAATTGAAACGCACCATCCTGCGAGAACTTACGCAGCCGCTTGCCGCTATGGTGGCGAACGGGGAGGTGCCGCCGGAGTCCCTGGTGCGCGTCGATCGCGCGGCACAAGACGCTTCTTCGGCCGGTCTGGCGTTCACCGTTCGCGATTAACGCACAGCATGCGATGCTAGTTCTTCCGTACCAATGGGGATCGAAGACAGTTCTCTCGAGGCGCTCTACCGGCGACGTCTTTCACGCCGTTGGCGCGATCGCCTGACGCGGGCTCTGCAGCCGCCCGCGCCATTTGTGACCAATCCCGCGGAGCCTTCGGATTTTCCGCTGGGGAAATGGAACCTCTATATAGGGGGCGCGGGTCGCGTCGTCAAGGGCTACGTTAATCTCGACCTCTTCGCAGTACCCGGGGTCGATATTGCCGCCGATGCCGAGCAGTTGCCATTTCCCGCGGGCGTTTTCATGCGCGTTGAATGCGATGCGGTTCTGGAACACGTTCGCGATCCCGTCAAAGTGATGGGCGAGATCTGCCGCGTACTCGAGCCCGGCGGCTACCTGCATTTGGTTACGCCGTTCTGTCATCCGTTTCACGAGTATCCCAAAGATTATCGGCGCTTCACGCTGGATGGCCTCAAGGAACTGGGCTCGTCCATGGAAGTGGTCGCCGAAGGCTGGCGCACAGGGCCCACCGCTACCATGCTGGTGATGACACTCGAATACGCGAAGCTGTTGTTGCCTTTCCGCGCCTGGCGCGTGGTGACGCATGGAGTTCTTGGCTGGCTGCTGTTCCCCCTTCGATATCTCGACTTGCTGTTATTTCGCGCCGCCGCCGCCGGACGCATCGGTAATCATTGCTACCTGTGGCTGCGGAAGCCACGCGGGTAGTGTGACACGATGGGTCGAGAGGGCGAGTGCACCATTTTCATTCCGAACAGTTGGTGGGCCGCCCCGTCGACGAAGTGTTCGCATTCTTCTCGGATGCGAATAATCTCGAAGCCATTACGCCGCGACAGTTGAACTTCCAAATCCTGACGCCGAGTCCGATTCAACTGGCAGCCGGCGCGCGCATCGATTATCAACTGAAGCTCTATGGTGTTCCGGTTAAGTGGGCGACACTTATCGAGACCTGGGAACCGCCACATGCTTTCATCGATGTGCAGTTGCGCGGGCCTTACCGCGTGTGGCGGCACACGCACCGCTTCCTGGCCGAGGGCGCTGTAACGCGTATCGTGGACGATGTCGATTATGAACTTCCGTTGGGTCCTGTGGGCCGTTTGGTGGAGGCGCTATGGGCACGGCGGGAGGTCGCAAAGATCTTCAACTATCGTGCGGAAGTAATCTCCCGCCGGTTTTCGTAAACTAAAGATAGGGAATCCAACTTATGTCTACTATCACCAGCAGCGTATCGAGCGGCATTGAAAATCCGCTGAAGCAATTGGCCCGCTTCGGGCAATCCATCTGGCTCGATTACATTCGCCGCAGCCTGATGACCAGCGGCGATCTGCGCCGCATGGTGGAGGAGGACGGCCTGGGAGGGATGACATCCAATCCGTCGATCTTCGAAAAGGCGATGGGCGGCGCCGAGTACGCCGACTATCTCGCGGAATTGCGCAAGGACAAGACGCTGGACGCCAAGGGCATTTACGAAGGCCTCGCTATTCGCGACATTCAGGACGCCGCCGACGTGCTGCGTCCGGTGTATGACCGAACCAAGCGGCACGACGGTTACGTGAGTTTGGAAGTAGCGCCGTTTCTGGCGTACAAGACACAGGAAACCATCGATGAGGCGCTGCGCCTGTGGAAGGCCGTCGACCGGCCGAACCTGATGATCAAGATTCCGGGGACGCCCGCGGGTGTCCCGGCAATCGAGACTGTGCTGCGGGAAGGAGTGAACGTCAACGTCACTTTGCTGTTCTCGCAGGATATGTATGAAGAGGTCGCTTGGGCGTTTGTTCGCGCCCTGGAACAGCGGGCCGCCATGGGCCAGGATCTGGCGGGGATCGCCGGCGTCGCCAGCTTCTTTGTGAGCCGGATCGACAGCGCGGTGGATGCCTTAATAGACGCGTGCTTGATGCAGGCCGCGCCGGAACAGAAAAAAATGCTGGAGTCGCTGCGCAGCAAAGTAGCCATCGCGAACGCCAAGCTGGCCTACGAACGCTACCTTCGCATCTTCTCCGGACCGCGCTGGGAAGCGCTCGCCGCCAAGGGTGCCCAGACGCAGCGCGTGCTGTGGGCCAGCACGTCGACCAAGAATCCCGAGCTTCGCGATGTGCTCTATATCGAAGAGTTGATCGGCAAGGATACGGTGAACACCATTCCTCCCGCTACCTATGATGCGTTCCGCGATCATGGCGTGCCGCGCGCTTCGCTGACCGAGGATCTAGAGGGCGCGCGCACCGTGATGGCGAATCTAGCCGCGTCGGGAATTGCTATCGACACGGTGACCGGCGATCTGGTGACCGCGGGCGTGAAGCAGTTCGAGGACGCCTTCACCAAGCTCCTGGCAGTAACCTACCCGCAATGAACGGGCTCACCTATTCGCTACCGCCGGATCTGGCTCGGGCGGCGGAAGAGAATCTGCACGCCTGGGAAAATAGCGATCGAGTCGCGCGGATCTGGGCGGCCGATGCATCCGTCTGGACCGGCACCGACGAAGCGAAGTGGCTGGGATGGCTGGGAATTGCAGGCGAACAGTTGGCGCAGCGCGAGCGCCTGGAGCAGTTTTCGGCGGAGGTGAAGGCAGCTCACTTTAAGGATGCGCTGCTGCTGGGCATGGGCGGATCCAGCTTATGTCCCGAAGTATTGCGCCTGACCTTTTGCGGAAACCCGGGATTCCCGGATCTGCACGTTCTGGATTCGACCGACCCCGCACAGGTCACAGCCACCGAGAAGAAGATCGACCTGAAGCGCACGTTATTCATCGTGTCCAGCAAGTCGGGCTCGACGCTCGAACCCAACATCTTCAAAGAATATTTTTTCGAGCGCTCCGGCCGTGATGGCAGCCGCTTTATCGCCATCACGGACCCCGGATCGCAAATGCAGAAGGTGGCGGAGCGGGATGGCTTCCGCCATGTTTTTTTTGGCTTGCCTTCGATTGGCGGCCGCTATTCGGCTCTCTCGAATTTCGGCATGATTCCGGCCGCCGCGATTGGCATCGACGTGGGCAAGTTCCTGAGGCCGGCGGATGCAATGGAGCAAGCCTGCCGCGCCCCCAAAGACAATCCCGGACTGACTCTGGGGGTGCTGCTGGGTACGCTGGCTCGTGCAGGCCGCGACAAGCTGACGATTGTCACTTCGCCCGCGATCCACGATCTGGGCGCGTGGCTGGAGCAACTGGTGGCGGAATCGACGGGGAAGAACGGCAGGGCCATCATTCCGGTGGATCGCGAGTTGCTGGGGCCACCGGAAGTATACGGAACGGACCGAGTATTCGCTTACATGCGGCTGACCACGGCGCCTGACGAAGCACAGGACCGCGCTTTGGACGCGCTGGCGGCGGCCGGGCATCCGGTGATTCGCATCGCGATGGACAACATTTACGAACTGGGCCGCGAGTTCTTTCGCTGGGAGTTCGCGACCGCGGTGGCGGGCGCCATTATCGAGATCGATCCCTTCAATCAGCCGGACGTCGAAGCCAGCAAGATTGCCACCAAGAAACTAACCAACCAGTTTGAAGCCACCGGCTCGCTGCCGGCCGAGTCCCCGGCGTTTTAAGAGCTGGGGATAAAAGTATTCGGGAAGACCGCGGGACCGACGCTTGCCGATAGCTTGCGCGCCCATTTGGACTCCATCAAAGCTGGTGATTATTTCGCTCTGCTGGCGTATATCGAGATGGACGCCGCGCATGAGACGGCCTTGTGCGCAATGCGCCAGCGCGTGCGTGATAACAAGCGCGTGGCGACGTGCCTCGGCTTCGGCCCGCGTTTTCTGCATTCGACCGGACAGGCTTATAAAGGTGGACCCAATACCG
>JBDTTL010000143.1:0-11161 GCA_039930665.1 Acidobacteriota bacterium | reverse complement strand
ATGGCGATCAGTTGAAGCCCGGCGAATACAGCGTCTCCACCAGCAATCGCAACTTCGAAGGACGGCAAGGCAAAGGCGGGCGTACTTTCCTGGCCAGCCCGTTGACCGCCGCCGCCAGCGCCATCACCGGCGTCGTCACCGATGTGAGGAGCCTCTAATGAAAGTCGATATCGTCGAAAGCAAAACGGTGGCTCTACCCATCGACAACATTGACACCGACCAGATCATACCCGCGCGTTTCCTGAAGACCACGTCCATGGAAGGTCTCGGCGACAATCTTTTTCTCGACTGGCGCTACCTCTCCGACGGCTCACCCAACCCCGACTTTCCGTTGAACAAGCCGTCTGCGAAAGGCGCTCAGATCCTCATCACCGGCGACAATTTCGGCTGCGGGAGCTCCCGTGAGCACGCACCGTGGGCTCTGGTGCAATACGGGTTCAAGGCCATTATCAGCACCTCTTTCGCAGACATCTTCAAGGGCAATGCGCTGAAGAACGGACTGCTGCCCATCGTCATTCCGGCGGACATCCACGCGGAACTGATCAAGTGGTCCGGGATCGCGCTGAAGATCGATCTGGCCTCGCAAACCGTGACCCTGGCCGGCGGCCGCACCGTTGAGTTTCCCATCGATCCGTTCGCGAAACACTGCCTCCTCGAAGGCGTCGACGAACTGGGTTACATGCTCCATCAGGAGCCTGCCATCGCCGCCTACGAATCTAAACGCGCCGGATCGGTGAACACCCTGGCGTAGTCACATCTCCGCCAGATTCGTTTCCATCGGCGTATCAGCAGGATATCGATTGCACCTGCGCGGCCCACGAGTGCTTGGGGCCACCATGAGGCATGAAGAAATACATTAGTGACATCCTAAACGACCTGAAGAAACCGGAACTAGCAGCCTCCGGGGATCTGGACAATCAGACGCTTTCCAAAGATCCCGCGGAGCGCGTGCGCCAGCTCGATCAGCAAGCCCAGAAAAGCGAAGAACGCCAGACATCGAGCTAAGCCGGCGAGCTCTTACCTAACACAACAGCCCGCCGCGCACCGGTTGCGCTCGGCAGATTGCTGGGGCGGCCGCGCACGAATTCATACGCGAGTACCGCGAACGCGATCGCTTCCTTGGCATCGGGATCGATGCCGAATTCCGCGCTGGACGCCGCGTCGATCTCTGGCAGCAACTCGCCCAGCCGCCGCATGATTTGCCGGTTATGCACCCCTCCCCCGGAGACGATGATTTCACGGATTCCCTTAGGAATCGCGCCCGCAATCGATTGCGCCGTGAACTCGGTGGCCGTAGCGATCAAGTCGGGAATGGGAATTCCAGTGGCGAGCAGCCCCGTCACAAACTGTTGCCCGAACCGTTCGCGTCCTGTGGACTTGGGCGGTTTACGTTTGAGGTACGGATCGCTCAACATCGCCTCCAGTAGTTTGTCGTGCACGCCCCCCCGCCGGGCGATACCGCCGTTGCGGTCATAACGCTGTCGGCCCTCGCTCAGGTGCGCAACCAGTGCATCGATCACCATGTTGCCGGGCCCGGTATCGAAAGCGATCACGTCCTCCGGCTTCGAGGCTGGCCGGATCACCGTGATATTCGCGATGCCGCCGATATTGAGTGCCACGCGCCCGTGCCGGGCATGGCGAAACAGCAGATAGTCGACGTAAGGCACCAGCGGTGCGCCTTGTCCCCCGGTCGCGACATCGCGCTCGCGGAAATTCGATATCGTGTGGACTCCCGTTCGCTCCGCCACCACCGCGGCCTCGCCAATTTGCAGCGTGCAGGCGACCCGTCTCCCCAAGTAGTCTATCGGCGAGCCCTCGTGGAATATGGTTTGCCCATGCATCCCGATGAGCGCCGGTTTGTGGCGGCGCGAAGTCTTCTTTATAGCCTCCGAGTAAAGCTCGCCGAGCAGAAAGTTGAGCCGCGCGATGGTTGCCGTGTGAGTCATCGCATTGGAGACGCCCAGCAGCGCCTCCCGCACAGCTTTGGGATAGGGCGTTGAAGAAAACGCCAGTGGCCGAATGTGCTTTCCCCGAATATCGACGATCGCAACGTCGATCCCGTCGAGCGAGGTGCCGCTCATGACGCCGGCGACGATCATTCTTCCCCCCCGCACAACGGCCGATGCGTATTGTGCGCTCTCACTTCAGTTCCTTCTGCAAGTCCGCGAGCAATTGCAGCGCCTCGATTGGCCGCAATTCATCCAGCTTCAGCCGTCGGATGCGGTCGGCGATCTGCCCGTTCACCGGCTCGAACAGTTGAATTTGCATCGGCCCCATGTCATGTGATCCCGCGCCTGCCAGCTCTTCAGTGACGCTGTGGTCCGCCGATTCGTGCGTGGCCAGGATCTGTCGCGCCCGTTCGATCACGCTCATCGGCAGTGCCGCCAGCCGTGCCACCTCGATCCCGTAGCTCTTGTCCGCCGCCCCCGGCTCCACGCGCCGCAGGAATAAAATCTGATCGCCCGATTCCTTTACGGACACATGCAGGTTGCGCACGCCCTCAAGCTGCGACGCCAGCTCCGTCAGCTCGTGATAATGCGTCGCGAACAGCGTCTTGGCGCGAATGGTGCGCTGAATGTGCTCGACCACGGCCCACGCCAGCGCCAGTCCGTCATAGGTGGACGTGCCGCGCCCGATCTCATCCAGCACGATCAAGCTCCGTGCGGTGGCCGTGTTCAGGATGACCGCCGTCTCGGTCATCTCCACCATGAATGTCGATCGGCCGCGCGCGAGATTATCCGCCGCACCAATGCGCGTGAACACCCGATCGACGATTGGAAGCAGCGCTCTCTCCGCCGGAACGAACGAACCCGCCTGCGCGAGAATCACCAGCAGCGCAGTCTGCCTGAGGTAGGTCGACTTGCCGCCCATATTCGGACCAGTAATCACCGCAATGAATTCGGTCTCTTGATGAAAGTAGATGTCGTTGGGGATGAACCGCTGCGCGTCGCGTTCGGTCAGCTTCTCGATCACCGGGTGGCGTCCGCCCACCACACGCATCTCGCCTGACTCGGAAAACGTTGGGCGCGTGTAACGGTTCTCCGCCGCCACCTCCGCCAGCGCCACGGCGACATCCAGTTCCGCGATCGCCCCCGCAGTCGCCTTGATCCGCGACGCGTACGAGCAGGCCAGAGTGCGAAGCGTCTCGAAAATCTCGCGCTCCAGCGTCAGGATCTTCTCTTCGGCTTCCAGGATCTTGCCTTCCAGCTCCTTCAATTCCGGCGTGGTGAATCGCTCCGCGTTTACCAGCGTCTGCTTGCGCTGGTAATCCGGCGGCGCCAGATGCATGTTGGCTTTCGAAATCTCGAGATAGTAACCAAAGACATTGTTGAAGCGAACCTTTAGCGAGCCGATGCCCGTGCGACCGCGCTCGCGCACTTCGATCTGCGCCAGGTAGGTTTTGCTGTTGCGCGAGATGTCGCGTAATCCATCCAGCCGTTCGTCGAACCCATCGCGGATCGCTCCGCCGTCGGTCAGGTTCACCGGCAGTTCGTCGGCGAGAGCGGTCAGGATGCGGTCGCGAAGCTCGGCAATCTCGTCCAGTCTTTCCCTGATATTTCGTAGCCGCTCCGACTTCACCTCGGCCAGCCGCTGCTTCAGCAACGGCACCACCGCTAGCGACCGTGCCAGCGCCCCCACGTCCCGCGGTCCCGCGCTCGCTAGACTGATCTTCGAGAGAAGCCGCTCCAGATCCAGAATCGATCCAAGATGTTTGGCCAGTTCGCTGCGCAGAATCGTCTCCGCACAAAGCTCTCCCACCGCTTCCAGGCGCGCTTCGATCTCCGACGGCTCCAGCGACGGAGCGAGCAAACGTCGTCGCAGTAACCGTCCGCCCATGCCGGTACGGGTCCGGTCAAGCACGGAAAGTAGCGTCGAATCCTGCGACTCGCCCGCGAACAACGGCTCCACCAGTTCCAGATTGCGAACCGTGGTCGCATCCAGCACCAGTGCATCGGCGCGACTGTAGAAGGACGGCGGCGATAAGTGATCCAGCGCATTGCGCTGCGTCTCGCGGAGATAGTGCAGCAGCGCGGCGGCCGCCCCCGTTGCCAGCGGCCTCGCCTCCAGACCACAGCCGTCGAGCGACAGCAGCCGGAAGTGATCGCACAGACTGCGTGCCGCGTAATCCGTTCCGAAGACCCACGTTTCGACGTCCGTCTTGAGGCACGCATAATTCTGCGGCGAACCCGCTGGCGCCAGGACCTCGCGCACGTTCAAGGTTTCGAGAGCCGCTCCAGCGTCGGCCACTTCGATCTCGGTCGCGCGAAACTCGCCGGTGGTGACATCCACAAACGCCAACCCGGCGCGTGCGCCCTCCGGCATCACCGCTCCCAGAAAGTTGTTTTCGTGCGAGCGCAGCAGCGACGCGTTCATCGTCGTGCCCGGTGTAATAATGCGCGTGACTTCGCGCCGCACCAGTTTCGTCGCCGCCGACGGCGCCTCCATCTGCTCGCATATGGCGACGCGGTAGCCCTTCTGCGTCAGCCGCGCGATGTAGTTTTCGGCTGAATGGTAGGGCACGCCGCACATCGGAATCGGCTGGCCCTTTTCTTTATTGCGCGCGGTCAGAGTGATCTCGAGTTCCCGCGCCGCCGTGACCGCGTCCTCGTAGAACAGCTCGTAGAAGTCACCGAGCCGGAACATCAGGAGCGTATTCGGCACCTGTTGCTTGATGCCGTGGTATTGGCGCATCAATGGCGTCGACGGCGACGTTGATGGCGTTGGTGCCGGCGCGGATGCCGATGACGCAGAGGGCTCGGATGACATGCGGGATTCTTCATTATGACGCATGCTAAACTCGCCACTTATGGCAAACACCGGCGCGCCTGCGCCAGTTCGCGCGATCGGTTGGCGAAGCCTGACAGCCATCTGCATCAACGGGATGATTGGAGCCGGAATCCTGATTCTGCCCGCAAATATTGCGCAATTGCTGGGCGGAAAGAGCCTTTTTGGATACTTAATATCGGGATCGGCCGTGATTGTGGTGGCGCTGTGCTTCGCCGAAGCCAGCAGCCTCTTTGAACGTTCCGGCGGGCCATACCTCTATGCGCGCGAGGCCTTCGGCCGGTTTGTGGGATTCCAGGCGGGGATCCTGTTGACCCTTTCGCGCGTGGCTGGCGCGGCCGCGATCAGCAACGCATTCTCCGCCTATATGGGTTACCTGTGGCCGGCGCTGGGTCACGGTTGGGGGCGCGCGGCTGCGATAACTTTCGTCTTTGGGGTGCTGACGCTGGTGAATTACCTGGGAATCCGCCCCGGTGTGTGGACCATCAACCTGCTCACGGCGGGCAAGCTGATTCCGCTGATCGCGTTTTGCCTGGTCGGGCTATTTTATTCCAACGCGCCGCCGCCGCAGCCTTTGACCATCACCTACGCGTCGTGGCAGCAGGCCGCACTGCTCTTGATTTATGCGTTCGGAGGGTTCGAGTTCGCTTCCATTCCCACCGAAGAAGTGATTGAACCTCGGCGCACATTGCCTGCGGTGATCGTAGCCTCCGTATGCGCAGTGGTGGTCCTGTATGTGACCATCCATTGGGTCGCAATGAGAACTCTGCCGGGGTTGGCTACCAGTCATGCGCCACTGGCCGACGCGGCGAAAATGTTTATGGGCCCGGCGGGCGGAGTCTTACTGTCGGTGGGCGCGATCTTATCCACCACCGGCACTACCAGCGCATCGATTTTGATCGGCTCGCGCATGTTATACGCTCTGGGGCGTAGCGGCGACCTGCCGGCAGTATTCGCACAGCTGGATCCGCGCTTCCGCACGCCAGTGGTATCCACGCTTCTGTTCGCGGCCGTAGCTTTCGGCGCTGCACTCATGGGAAGCTTTCAGCAACTCGCGGAGTTAGGCGCTCTGACTCGCGTGCTCTACTATACGTCCACCTGCGCCGCTGTTCCAGTCCTGCGCCGGAAGAAGATCGCGGTCGGCCGCGGATTCACTTTACCGGGTGGTTGGCTCATCCCGGCGCTCGGCTTGTGCGTCTGCCTTTGGTTGCTCACTGGGAGCTCCCGGCAGCAGGTGCTGATCACCGCCGTAGCGATGCTGGTGGGAACGCTGCTCTACGGCATCTCTGCGCTCACGCGTAAATCCCGCGCAGCTTGATCGCAAACGCTACACGGTCGAGCGCTAGCATATAGGCTGCCGTGCGATTGTCCACCGTATGCTTTTCCGCGTACGCCACGACATCGTTGAAGCTGTTAATCATGATTTCTTCCAGACGATCGTTCACCAACTGCTCGTTCCAGAAGTAACCCATACGGTCCTGCACCCATTCGAAGTAGGACACCGTCACGCCGCCGGCATTGGCGAGAATATCCGGGATTACGAAAATTCCCATCTCGCGCAGGATCGGGTCCGCCAGATGCGTGGTGGGTCCGTTGGCGCCCTCGCACAGAATCTTCGTGCGCAAGCGATGTGCGTTCTGCGACGTGATCACGTTCTCTCGTGCCGCCGGCATAAGCACGTCCGTCTCCAGGAAGAACGCCTCTTCGCGTCCCAAGTTCTCGCCGCCCGCGAAATCCACCACGGAGCCGGTCTTATGGCGATGCTCGGCTAGCGCGCGAATGTCGAGCCCCTTCTGGTTGTGCACCGCCCCATCGTATTCGATGATAGCGATCACGTTGAACCCGGCGCGCTCCATCAGCTTTGCGGCCATGCCGCCGACATTGCCGAAGCCTTGGATCACCACCCGCGCATTGCCGCGCTCCAGGCCGAAGCGCTTCAGAGCTTGCTCGGTCACCACCATGCACCCGCGCCCCGTCGCCTCTGCACGTCCGCGCGACCCGCCCAGATCGATCGGCTTTCCTGTCACCACCGCCGTCTGGGTATGTCCCGAACGCATCGAGTAGGTGTCCATGATCCACGCCATGGTCTGCTCGTTGGTATTCACGTCCGGCGCGGGCACGTCGATCTCCGGCCCGATGAATTCGTAGATTTGCGCCGTGTAGCGCCTTGTCATCCGCTCCAGCTCGCCCGGCGAGAGTAAGTTCGGATCGCAAATGATGCCGCCCTTGCCGCCGCCAAATGGAATGTTGGTGACAGCGCACTTCCACGTCATCCAGGACGCCAGCGCGCGCACTTCATCCAGCGTCACATCAGGAGCGTAGCGGATGCCGCCCTTGGCTGGGCCTCGCGCTATCGAATGCTGCACGCGGTAGCCAGTGAAGACTTCCAGGCGCCCATCGTCCAGCAAAACTGGAATGTTTACCGTCACCTCGCGCGCCGGGGAGCGCAGCACTTTGCGCAGGCCTTCGTCGAGTCCCAGGCGCCCGGCGGCGTTGTCCAGCCGCGCGTCGGCGGAAAGCAGCGGATTAAATTCATCGGCTGCGGCTGGCTTTTCGGCTTCGAGGATCATGCGGCCCCTCCGAATCTATTATGAACCGACGGTGGGAAGGCATGGACTACGGGCGGGCGAATTTGCGGCGCAAGCAGGCTCGCGGCGCAAGCAGGATCTATGATGAGCGTATGGGGCGCGTATTGATCGCCATCGGCATCGTGCTGGTGGTCCTCGGTCTGCTCGTTACATTCGGCGAGAAGTTACCCATCCGCCTGGGCCGCCTCCCTGGCGATATCGTCATCCGCGGCAAAAACACGACTTTCTATTTCCCGCTGGTGACCAGCTTGCTATTGAGCCTGTTGCTCAGCTTCGTGATGTGGCTGCTCAGACGACGCTAAAGGTGCGAAACTGAGAGAGAATACCGTGCTAGTCAACACTTTCTACGAGAACAAAGTGGACCAGCTTCGTGACGTAGCAAGTCGCCTGCATGCAGCGCTGACCGCCGCTGAGATTCGCTATCAGGTGATTGGCGGATTCGCCGTTTTCTGGTACGTCGATCAAATCGATCCCCTGGCTGCGAGGCTGACCCGCGACGTGGATGTCGCCATCGACCGGGCCGATCTGCAACGGATCGGCCAAGCTGTCATGCCCATTGGTATGCAGTATAGGCATGTGGCCGGGGTAAACATGTTGGTGGACGCCGCAGCGCCCAAAGCGCGCAGCGCCATTTATTTGATTTTTACCCAAGAAAAGGTCCGGCCGGAATACATCGAGTCGGTGCCGCGTATCTCTGACCCCGCGAGAACTGCCGAGGGCATCCTGATCGCGCCAGTAGCGGACTTGGTGCGTATGAAGTTAACCAGCTTTCGCCTAAAGGACCAGGTCCACATTCAAGATATGGACTCGGTGGGGCTCATTACGCCTGAGATCGAAGCCTCGCTGTCCGAAGTGTTGCGCGAGCGACTGAAGACAGTGCGCGCGAGCGAATAGCCGGATGCCCGATCAGAAGCCTTCCGGCCCACGCGCGAGCCGCGAGTTTCCTGCCCGTCTGCACATTCTGCTCGCTGCAAAGGCCCCGCTCGGCGTTGCCTTCCGAAGAGGCCCCGCGAATGCCGTATGCACCGTCGGCTGGAATCGCGAAACCGACGAATTCGCGCTTGGCCAATGGCTGCGGGGCCGGATTTACGAACGCCGCGCCGACCTCTCGCCGGATGGCCGTCATCTCATCTACTTTGCCCGTGGAGGCGCGCGCCACCGCGAGACCAAGGGTTTTTGGACGGCGATTTCCCGCGCGCCCTGGCTCCACGCCGTCACGCTTTATGGGAAAGGCGATTGTTGGCAGGGCGGAGGACTGTTCACCTCAAACCGGAAATTTTGGCTGAATGGATGCCTTTTCAGCGTGCGCGAGAGTTCCGAAGTCGGCGAAGATCACAAGTACCAACCCGAGGGTTTCTTCGGTGCCGAATGCCCCAGCGTGTACTACCGTCGCCTGCTGCGCGACGGATGGGCCTTGGATATGAAAGTGGGACCAGGGCGCGTCGCGCACTGTACGGTGTTCAGCAAGGCGCTGCCCCATGGATGGATTCTGCGCAAATTCGCGTATGCCGATGTCGCTCACCCGGAAGGAGCAGGAGTCTATTGGGACGAGCATGAATTGGAACACCCGGAGCGGAAAGCGTTGCTTTCGGCTCCCGGCTGGGAATGGGCGGAGCGCGACGGAAGCACGCTAGTTTGGGCGGAGAAGGGCGTGCTCCATCGCGCCGCTGTCAATCTTTCAGGTCCGGCGAGCGCCAAGGTTTTGTATGACTTTAATCTCCTGCGATTTGAAGGTCGTCAGGCGCCCTATTGATCGAATGACTGAGAGAAAACCGATCGTGGTGCTGCTCGGCGCGTTCATCGGGGGGCGCTCATGGTTGCGTTCGAGCATTCCCAACCCCGGCTTCGGGCTTGGCTGATCTCCGCCCCCGGAGAAGTAGCTTCTTGATCGAAACTGGTGCTTCTGCTGTTCGCTGCAGCTCTGTCCTTGCCGCTGCTCGCCGTTGCTATTTACGTATGGTCGCGGGCTGGTCATAACGTTTCCGTCAACGGCGAGATAGTCGCTGGCGCGCGATATCTCAAAATTCTTGCCGTCTGTCTCGGCTCGGCTGCTATTTTGCTGATGCTCCTGATGTGCCGGATGGAGTCGTTGTTCGATAGATAAGCGGAAACTATCGGGCAATTTTCGGTGTCAACAACGTGTCTGCGAAGCCGCGGACGCCGCGTTTGCTAATATCGCAGTAGATGTCCCGCATCCTCCTGCTCTCCTTGCTCTCACTGCCGGTAGCCTCGGTTTTCGCGCAATCGTCTCCTCCGGCGGCGACGGAACGGGAGACCACTGTGGACAAAATCTTCGGCATGGTGGCGCCTTCTGAGCCCAGCGAATTGACCGAAAAGAAGCGCTTTCATTTATACCTGCTCAGCGCAGGCGGCCCCATCCCCATTTTGGGCGAGGCTATCGGCGCGGGCGTTAACCAATGGTCAAACAGCCCCGAAGAATGGGGTCAAGGATGGGGTGCTTACGGAAAGCGCTTCGGCAGCAACCTTGCCTACAATGGAGTTCGCCAAACCATCACCTACGGAACCTCCGTGGTTTTTCACGAAGACAACCGGTATTTCGCTTCCCACAAACAAGGGATCTGGGCGCGGACCGGCTACGCCGCTCTGAGCACCGTCGTCGCTCAGCATCCCGACGGCAGCCGGAGATTCTCCGTTTCGAGCGTAACCGGCGTAATCGGCGCCAGTGCGATTTCCAGTACTTGGGGACCGTCCAGTTGGAAGGGCGTGGACAATATCGCCGCCAACGCAGGCGTCTCCTTTTTAACTACTGCTGGTTTCAATATCGTGCGTGAATTCCTGCCGGATGTTCTGCGCCGCCACCGAAAGTAGTTCAGTCCCCTCAGGCCTTGGGCGGCGGGAGCACCGGCGCGTGGGTCAGCAGCATATCTTCGAAGGAATAATCCTGCGAAGCGCCTTTATGGCGCAGGTACCATTTATAGGTTTCCTGCAAGCCGGCGGAGAAATCGGTCGGCTTGAACTTAAGGACGCGCTGCACTTTCGCGGTCACCTGCGTGATCGGCGGCATATCCAGATAAACTCCGAAATACATCTTGGGGCCCATGGGATGCCCGCCGGCGCGCAGCAGGTAATCGCGCGGGATGCGCACGAACTTCGCCGGTTTGCGGCAGATCTTCGCCAGCGTTTCGACAAATTCCGATTGCGCCACCGGCCGCGCGTTGGCGACATTGAACGCGTGCCCCACCGCAGTCTTCTCGTCCATGGTCCGCAGGGCGGCCCGCACCAGGTCCTTCACATAGACAAATTGCATCAGGCGGCGGCCGTCGCCGGGAAGAATAATAGACCGGCCGGCTCGCAGGCGGTCCCAGAAAAACGCCTCGCGATACATCGGATTTTCGGGGCCGTAAATGAACGGCGGGCGCAGCGTAACGGCCGGCAATCCCACGCGCTGATGCAGGCGGAACAACGCCCGCTCGCTCATGGCTTTATTGCGACTATAGAGATCGGCCGCGTCGTCCGGCGCCAGCGCGTCGCCCTCGTGATGATTCAGGCCATCGCCGTAAGCCGCCACGCTCGACATGAAGATGTAGCGGTCAAGAGAACCGTTGATCGCTCGAACGGTGCCCTCAACCTGCGCGGAAGTGGTGCCGCGCTGCCAGTCGTAGACGTTATCGAAGACCACTTCGAAGGTCTTGCCGGCTAATGCGGCCTTCATGGCTTTCGGATCGTTGCGGTCGGCCACCAGGTTCTTGACCCTGCGGCCGAGATCGTGCTTCGGCTTGCGATGCAGAATCGTGACCGCGTGTCCGGCCTTGAGCAGTTCCGCCACT
>JBDTTL010000142.1:0-11167 GCA_039930665.1 Acidobacteriota bacterium | reverse complement strand
CGCCCGCCTTGCCCCTGGCGTAGCGCGGCAATCGCGTGTGACCCGGCGGATTCACGTTCCGGGCTCGCACATGCTGGCCGACCTTGAAGCGCGCTTTCGCGTCAGCTTCCGGCCTCATGAAACTGCCGCGGCGCAAAGCACCGGCGGACACCGCTGCCGCAATCAGAGCCGGAGTCGCCTTTTGCGATCCCGCCGTGGGCTTGCCGGTTTCGATCTCCTCCCTGGTTACCAAACCGCGCTTCACCAGCAATTCGATATTCCGCGCCAGCCATTTTTCGTAATAGCTCATCCGCAGGTAATCAGCCGGGGAGAGAAGTTCAATCTCATAACGGCCTGCGTCGATATTCCACTTGCCCCACGCACCAATCGCGCGATTGATGGCGTACAGGCGGCCTTCCCAAACCTCGTGAAATACGGGTTCGTTCTCCTCATGCTGGATCGGACCCATATCCTGCATGCCTCCCATGTCGTGAATGCCGTTCATGGCTTACCTCCCTGAGGCGGCGCGACCTTGGCGACTCCAATCATCGCGTCGCGCGTGACCAGCGCAGCGAGTTCCTCTTCGCCCATCTCCTCGGTGCCGGCGGGCCTCTCCGGAAGCACAAGGTAGCGGATCTCCGCCGTGCTATCCCATACTCGAACTTCCGCCTCTTCAGGTATCTCCAACCCAAACTCGCGCAGGACGCCACGCGGGTCGATCACTGACCGCGAGCGATAAGGCGCCGATTTGTACCAGACCGGGGGCAAACCCAAAACGGGCCAGGGATAACATGAGCACAGCGTGCAAACCACCAGGTTGTGCACCTTCGGGCCGTTTTCGACCACCACCATATGCTCGCCCTGTCCCCCTTGATAGCCAAGTTCCGCGATGGCCGTTGCGCCGTCGTTGAGCAGCCGTTTCTTATACGCCGGATCCACCCAGGCGCGCGCAACCACTCGGGCGCCGTTCCGCGGCCCGATTTTGTTTTCGTAAACATCGACCAATGCATCAAGTGCGGCCGGATCCACGAGTCCCTTTTCGACCAGCAGCGATTCCAGCGCTTTAGTTCGTAGTGCCGGATCGGAGGGAACCACTTGGTGATCGTGTGTGTGATCTTGTGCGTCCATGGTAGTTGGAACAGCCGCTGCCGTGGCTCCTGTAGCCGCGCGTTTCAGGAACCGTCGCCGGTCCTCAGGCATGTTGTCGTCATCCGCCATCGGCGTCCTCCTTCCGCTGGCTACTTCTTATACGACACTCGCCAGATCTTCTTGCCGCCATCGTCCGACACCAGCAGGCTGCCGTCGGGCATTTCGAGAACGCCCACCGGCCGCCCCCATACGTCCGGATTATCCGGCGCCAACATCCAGCCCGTTAGGAAATCGCGCGGCGGGCCGCTCGGTTTCGCGTTGGCGAAAGGCACGAACTTAATCTCGTAGCCCTGCCGCTGCGCTCGATTCCAGGAACCGTGGAGCGCAATGAACGCCCCGCCCTGGTACTCCTTGGGGAACGCGGTCCCGGTATAAAACGCGAATTCGAGCGCGCTCGCATGTGCCCCCAGCAGGACGTCCGGTTTGACGGTCTTGGCCACCAGATCGGGCCGTTCACCCTTGCGGCGCGGGTCTTCGTTGGGTCCGAGATAAGCATACGGCCACCCAAAAAATTCGCCCTGTTCGATGTGCGTGAAGTATTCGGGCACCAAGTCGTCGCCCAGCAAATCGCGCTCCTCCACCGTGATCCAAATGGTGTCGGTTCCCGGATACAGATGGATGCCGGTGGGATTGCGCGTCCCCGAAACAAAGATCTCGTGACCCGAGCCGTCGGGATTATAGCGGTTGACGGCGGCGCGCCTGGGATCTTCCCCCGCGTCGACATTCGATCGCGATCCAATGTTGACATACATCTTCTCGCCCTTGCGGTCAAACAAAATATTGCGCGAATTGTGCCCCATGCCGAAGTCCTTTAAGGACACAACCTCTTCGCCCTTCCCCGCGGTCATGGCCTTCGCGTCGTACTTATAGCGTTTGATGGATGTCGGCTCGCCCACGTAGAGGTAGTCTTTCCAGAACGCCAGTCCGAAGGGCCGATCGAGTCCCTCGATCAGCTTGCGTTTTTCCTTGCCCTTAGCCACCCAAACGGCGCCCTTTGTGCCGAGTGCGCTGTCGGCGATCAGCAGTTCCTTGCGGGGGCCCAGGATCATCTTGCGCGGCCGCTCGAATCCGGACATGTATTCTTCGACTACGAACCCGGCGGGGACCTTAAGCTCGGCTCCCGCGGGCCTCTCGATCACGCGCGATTGGTTGCGCGACGAGGGCGTCGCGAAGGGTGCGGGCAGCTTAAAGTCCTGCGCGAACATTGCGCTGGCAACTACACAGGTGGCCATCAAAAACTTCATGTTTTGCCTCTCAGGTGATGCTACGAACGATATATCAACAGATCACTTTGAGCCTATCACGCTATTTGCAGGGCATGATACAGTGAGGGTTTCGCTTTTAGGCTCTTTTTGTGCAAATTTTTCTTCAGGGGAAGCTTCTGGGCATCGAGGACTTCCTGCTGGCGCCGGCCGGCGGGGAGCGCGATCATGCCTTCACGGGCCGCTCGCACTGGGTCAGCCTGCTGGGCGAAATCCTTCCGCGCGCCTTGCTGGCGGAACTGGGCCTCGCCAAAATTCTGCTCGGTTCGAGCGGTGGCGGCCAGTTCCTGGCGCTGTTGCCCGAAGAGGCGCGCGCATCGGCGGATACTTTTCTCGCGGCTGCGGCCCGTGAAATCGCCTCCCTCAGCGACGGCGTGGTGAAACTGATCTGGAGCGTCACTGAAAACCTGGGCGACTGGAGCGACGTACGCAAGCGCCTGCACGATCAGATGAGACTTTTGCGTGGCACTCCCGCGGCTGGGTTTACATCGCAGGATTTCGCGAGGAGCGGCGCTGAGTCGGCTGGTGACGCGGAACTGTATTTCGCCAGCCAACTCGGCTGGAAGCTGCGCGATGCGGAGAGTGTGGGCTGGTCGCCGGAGACGCCGGGACGCATTCTGGTAGGCGAAGGGAAGCACGTCTGGAGCCTCACCGGTTCGGCCGAATCGTTGCCCTTCGCGCGCCATGCCGCGCCCAATGACGCGGGCACGGAGCCGGCTTCGACCGCGACCCTCGCATTCCGCGCCGCTGGACTCGGAACCTGGGGCGTGCTTCGCGGCGATGTCGATAACTTCGGCATTCGCATCCGCCGCGCGCAGTCGATTGAGGAGCACATCCAGCTCTCCGTGATGTACAAGCAATTTTTCGCCGGCGAGCTCGAAGTACTGTGCTCCATGCCGGAGTTCTGGCGAAAGGTGACGGTGATTTATTCGGGCGGCGATGATTTCGCGGTCTACGGCGCCTGGGACGCCTTGATCGGCCTCGCGCGCGAGATGGAACGTTTGTTCCGCCGCTTTACCGAAGCCAATCTGGTGGACTTCGCGGGCCCCGAGGGCAAGACTATCACTATGGCCCTGGCGCTCGCGCCCGCCGAAGACGCGTCGCTGGGATCGGTGTTCGAAGAAGCCGGCCGTCGTTTGGAAGCCGCGAAGTCGACGGACAAGGATTGCATCTGGTTGCTCGGCCGCACTCTCGAATGGAAGCAGTTTAGCGACGCGGCCGATTTGAAAGATTTGCTGCTGCGCATGGTGACGGATTTCGGAGTCTCCGCCCAGTATCTGCGGGACCTGTGCGGGATCTACCGCGAAACGCAGTCGAAAATGTCCAAGCGGCAGGCGCGCAAGATGGGTGGCGAGCGGCCGTGGCGGTATCATAGACGCATTCGCCGGATTTTGAGCGCCGCGCGGCCGTTTTCGGGACCCGCGCGCGGCGACTACCAGAAAATGCGCACCGCGCTGATCGCGGATTTGATCGGCAGGAGCGCCGTCACGGTGAAGTTACGCCCCGCCGGTAGAGTAGCGCTAGAATGGGCGAGATTGTCAGCGGAAGCGTAGAGGAATAACTGAATGTCTGATGATGTGCAACCGGAAGTGACGTTAGCGGCGGAGACGCCCGCGCCGGAACCGACGGCACCAGAAGCTCCCGCGGCGGAAACGGCGGCAGCGGCGAATCCAGCCGTGGAATTGGAAGCTCCGGCAGCCGAGGCCCCGGACGCTGAAGCGCCCCAGCAGTCTGCGCCCAAGCCGGAGGGCCGGCCCCAGGGTCAGCGGCCGCAAGGGCAGGGGCAGCCGCGGCGCGAAGATCGTCCGCCTCGTCCCGAACGTAGTGGCGGTCCGTCGCAAGGTAGTGATAAACGCGAGGGTCGGGGCGGTGAACGCCCCCATGGCGACCGCCCCCCGCGCCCTGGTGACGATCGTCGTCCCGGTGGCGACCGGCGCGACCGTCCCGGCGGCGGCAGGCCGTTCGAAATGGCGCCCGAGATCGAACTCGAGAAATTGATCTCCGACAGCCTGTATCTGGACAACCAGGCCCACGCCGTCGTGGCCCGAATGCGCGACATGGATTCCGGCACCAAGAGCCAGTTGCGCCGCTTGTATAACGCGGTGCGGCGAGCGGTGCGCGCTCCCGAGTCCGAGCGCCAGCATCACTTCGTCATGTTGCGGGCGCGCCTGGCCTACACCATCGCGCGGCACTCGCTCCGCAGTCTGGATGCCCTGGAGCGTCTGCTGTTGCAGGTCACCCGCCGCAACGACGCCCGCGGCTATGAGCGGTTCAAAGACTTGTTCGAAGCGATCGTCGCTTACAACGAATAGAAGACCAAGAGGACTATGAGCACACACACCGCCCAGACACAATTACAACTGGTGGGCAAGCTGATTCTGTCGGGCGAATTGCACTGTGAAACCGGATTGCACATCGGCGCCGGCAAAGGCTCGCTTGAGATCGGCGGAGCCGATAACCCGGTGGTCAAGGATGCCTTTGGCCTTCCCTATATTCCGGGCAGTTCCTTGCGCGGCCGCATCCGTTCGCTGCTCGAAAACGCGCTCGGATTGACCACGCCCGCCGAACTGGTTTATCTGTCGAAACGCAAGGGGCAGGAAGTTCGGATTCACCAGAGCGATCGTCCCGACGACGAAATCTGCCTGCTGTTCGGCCGCAATCCGGGTCGCATGGACCGCGTCGCCGGTGAAGCTCTGGATACTCGCGCAGCCACGCCCGCGCGCCTCGCGATTTATGACGCGCCGCTCGATGCTTCCAGCATCACGCCGCAGATGCGCGAGAATTTGGACGACGAAATTACCGAGGTCAAGAGCGAGAACGCCATCGACCGCATTACCTCGCAAGCCAACCCGCGCACTCTGGAGCGTGTTCCCGCCGGTGCGCGCTTCCATGTGCGCATGGTGCTGGATGTCCTGTGCGAGGAAGACAAAGCTTTGGCGGCGCGGTTGGTCGAAGGCCTCCGCTTGCTCGAAGACGATGCGCTTGGCGGCGGCGGTTCGCGCGGCAGCGGACGTGTGCGCTTCGCAAACCTCAAGTTGACCTGGCGCAATCGGGCCTTCTATTCGACGGGCAGCGCTGAAACGGAGCTGGCGTCCGCCGCGGATCTGACTGCGGTGCAGGCGCTCGCAAATGACGCTTCGTTCGGCGAAAAACTGAGTTAAACATGCCTTCTGTGTTGGTTCGCCTGCGGCCCACCGGGCCGTGGCGCATCGGTCCTGATTCCGGCGACCGCGATCGCGTGGAGCGCATCTATCACAGCGACGCGCTCTATTCCGCGGTGTGCGGCGCAATGGCGCGTCTCGGCACCTTGGACGAATGGCTGGATGCGACGGCGCGCTCCATGGAACACGGTGGCGAACCAGCTGTCCGCTTCAGCTCGTGTTTCCCGTTTCACAACGAGATTCTCTACGTTGTGCCACCGCAGCACCTGTGGCCGCCTCCTGCCTCCTCCAAAATTCGTTGGAAAGGCGCGCGTTTCGTGCCCTTCGCGGTGGTGGAATCGCTACTTGCAGGCAAACCGCCAAGTGAGGATGGCTGGACCGTGGACGGCGAGAGCGAATGCCTCCTGCCCGCGACTGCTACGGCCGGTTCGACTCTGTTCCGCGCCTCGGTTCGTTCGAGTGCCGCCGTCGATCGCGGTGGCGATTCGGCAACCCCGCACTCCGTCGCCTGTCTCGAATTCACCACCGGCAGCGGATTCTGGTTCCTCGCAGAATTTGCCGATGACGCCGCGCGCAATCACTGGAGTGGCCGTCTCAAAGGCGCCATCCGCCTGCTGGCCGATTCCGGATTTGGAGGCGAGCGGTCGCGTGGTTGGGGACGCTCGCAAGCGCCCGAGTTTCGCGAGGATCCCGCTCTGCTTGGCGCTCCCGTCGAAGGTGAAACTGGCCACTGGATGTTGTCGCTGTTCCATCCTGCCGAAAGCGACGCCGTCAATTGGCAGCGCGGCGACTATTCGCTCACCACCCGCGGCGGTCGCGTCGAAAGCGAATCCGGCTGGGGCCAGATGAAGAAGAACACCCGCATGGTGGCCGAGGGTTCGGTGTTGGTTTCCTCCGCCCCGCCGCGGGGAGCCGCCGCGAATGTCGCTCCCGATGGCTTCGTGCATCCCGTTTATCGCGTCGGCTTCGCGTTGTCGCTGCCGGTACGGCTCAAGGTCACTGCATGAAGTACCGCGTCACATGCCTCACCCCCACGCTGGTCGGCGACGGCCAGAAGCTCGCGCCCATCGACTACATGGTCTGGAAAGATCACGTCAATGTGCTCGACCAGCGGCGCATTTTCCGCCTGCTGGCCAAGGGTCCGCGTCTGGAAGGCTACCTGGCGCAACTCAAGAAGGCCGATAAGCTGGATTTCGCGTCGTGGGGCGGATTCGCGCAGAACTTCGCGGGCCGGCGCCTGCCCTTCGAACACTCCAGCTCAATTCCGTTTTATGAGCGCGCTCAGTCGGCGGATCTGTTCATTCCGACTTTCGCGACCAATTGCAGCGGTCCCTACCTGCCCGCCACCGCACTCAAAGGAGCGCTCCGCACCGGTTCCGTATTCGACCGCTGGACCGAGAACACCGTTCGCGAACTCGCGGAGCGCGTGGAAGACCGCGTCCCGCGCTACTTTGCAACCAGGGCCGAAGATGCCGTGCTGGGCGGATCGGGAACCAACCGCATGCGCCGCGTGTCGGTTGCAGATTCGGGCGTGGTCACGTACGCCGGCATGAAAGTTTATCTGCTACGCACGGCGACTCTCATCGCTCGCGGCGAAGGCCGTTTCGAGCTCGGGTGGAAATCCGCACGCGGCTCGCTCGAAGCCAAACGCGTCGACGACAGCACCCCGCTGTTTGCCGAGATGGCTGCGCCCGGGACCGCCTTCGACGGGACATGGCGCGAGCGCTCGGTCGGGGACCGAGTCAAAATGTTCCAGGCCTCCAACCGCTATGCCGAGGGACAGATCGAACGCCATCGCGAATACGCGCAGCGTACCGGCATGACGAAGTTGACCGCCAAACTCGACCAACTCGCCGCGCGCCTGGCGGAAGTCCGCGCCAGCGACCATGCCTGTCTGCTCTCCATCGGCTGGGGCGGGGGGTTGCTAGGAAAGTCCGCGTACCTCAAGACCGAAGACGATTCCTACCGCAAGATCCTCCGCCAGATGCCGATCTATCAGCGCGCGATCCAGACCGGCATGCCCTTCCCCAAGACCCGCCGTGTGGTGTTTGAAGGCAATCAGCCCGCGAGCCTCCCCGGCTGGGTGATGCTCGAAGTCGGCTGAGACTTTGGCATTCGGCTGTGGTACTATTCTCCGCATGTCAATCTTTAGAATCAGTCTCGCCCTCTCACTTGTAGCCGTCGCCGCCATGGCCCAGCAGCCGGAGAAGCTTGCCGTCACCGCCTCTGAGATCGCAGCCCTCACCGCCAAAGCGAAGGCCGAACGCAAACCGGACCAGCCCACGTTCGCACAGCCGATCATTTCTTACGCTCCGTACGGCGCCAACCTCGAATACCGCGCCGCGATCGGCCCCTCCTCGGTGCACACCAAGTACGCGGAGATGTTCGTCGTGGTAGATGGGTCGGCCACCCTGATGACCGGCGGCAAACTGGTCAATGAGAAGCAGAACGGCGACAATTTTTCGGGCACGGCCATCGAAGGCGGCTCGTCGCGGCCGGTGGCGAAGGGCGATGTTGTTATTGTTCCGCCAAACACACCGCACTGGTTCAGCAAGATTAACGGAACCATCGTCCTGATGTCGTTCCGCTTGCCGCACTAAACCCAATAATCTTACCGTCACAATGGGGCGCTGAGGGGGGCTTAAATCCCCTCCACCGCCAGCATCTGCGTATGGGCGGCGCGCAGGCGTAAGTCCTTCAGCGGCTGGTATTCCGGATCGTTCAAGAACGCTTTCAGCGCCGCCATGTCGGGGAACTTCAGCAGGACCACCCGGCTCGGCGTCCAATCGCCTTCGATCGCCTCGGCAGAGCCGCCGCGCGCCAGATATTCACCGCCATGCTTATGAATCTGGACGGATACGCCGCTCCGATACTCCGCGTATGCGTCCTGATCCTTCACTTCGATATTGACGAAAAGGTAAGCGGCCATAGCTTAGAAGTATACTTCCTCCAATAGTACTGAAGTACCGGACGGGCCCCGCGGAAATGAACCTCTAGCTCGCGGGATTGCATGTTAACATCGGGATGTAAGAGACGAAGAGAGGGAAACAATCCCTCCGTGTGGACAGCTGACCCAGCCGATATGTACAATGCATTCTTTGGTTTTACGGAGAGCCCTTTTAATTTAAGTCCTGATCCTGCGTTCTTTTTCCGCAGTGAGCAGCACGAGGAGGCGCTCGCCAATCTGGTCTACGGCGTGCAAGCGCGCAAGGGCTTTATTGTTCTCGCGGGCGAGGTCGGCACGGGCAAGACCACCATGCTCGAATGCCTCCGCGATTATCTGGAATCCCAGTACATCGAGTTCGCCTTCCTGTTCAATTCGCGCATCAACTGCGAGCAGTTCTTTGAGATGATCGCCTACGATCTGAACCTGCCATGCCAGCGTACATCCAAAACCGAAGTGCTGTTTGCCTTGAACCAGCTTCTGGTGGAGCAAGCGCAGTTGGGCCGCACCGTGGTGCTGATTGTTGATGAAGCGCATAACCTCGAATGGGACGTGCTGGAGGAAATCCGGCTGCTGGGGAACCTCGAAAACCGCAACGGCAAGCTATTGCAGATCATCCTGGCAGGGCAGCCGGAACTGGATCGCAAACTGGACGCGCCGAATCTACGCCAGTTGAAACAGCGCATCGTATTGCGTTGCAACCTGCACTCGTTTACGCTGCGCGACGCGGTGGAATACATTGAATCCCGCCTGGCGAAAGCTGGAATGCCCAACCAGACAGTGTTCCCCGAGGAACTGATGGCGGATATCCATCTGCGCGCTCAGGGCACGCCGCGCCTCATCAATGCCATCTGCGACAACCTGCTCCTCACGGCGTTCGCCGAAGAGCAAAAGGTGTGCACCAAGATTATGCTCGACGAAATCTCGCGCGACCTGCGCCTGGAGTGGCCCGGCAGCCGGCGCACCCGGGCTCGCATGCCCGACGAATCGTTTGAGCGAATCGTTTGAGCGGACCTTCTAGAGCCCCCATCTGCAAAGCGAGTAGAATAAAGGGTAGTGAGCCTCGAAAAGACGGATTCCGTCACCCCCCACCCTCAGGATGAACTGGAAGCCCCGGAGATCTCGGCAGCTCCGGTACCTGCTGTTGACGCGGAAGTAGTAGCGCAAAACGAAGTATCCGTCGAAGCGCCCCTAGACCCAACAATTGAACCACCCGTCGACTCATCCGCCGAACCACCCATCGAGCCACCCCGTGGAGCCCTCGCCGAGTGGGCTATCACCATCCTTTTGCTGCTGTTTCTGACCACCACCCTGGTCCAGGCGTATGTAATCCCCACCGGCTCCATGGAAGACACGTTGCTAATCGGCGACCATCTGCTGGTCGACAAGATGGCTTTTGCGCCCTCTGGCGCAATTAGCAAACATTTGCTGCCCTATAGCGACGTCAAGCGCGGGGACATCATTGTGTTCCGCTACCCGGTTGACATCACCATGACCTTCGTGAAGCGGGCGATCGGCATTCCGGGCGACCGCCTCCGCGTCGTCAACAAAGAGGTTTATCGCAACGGCGTGAAGCTCGACGAGCCGTATAAAGTGAACAAGTCCGATCAGATCGATGCCTACCGTGACAATTTTCCCGGCGAGCCCAATTCCATGGTTTATCCCGGAGCGATGGACATGCTGCAGAACCACGTGGTGAACGGCGAAGTGGTGGTTCCTCCCAATACCGTTTTTGCGATGGGCGACAATCGCGATTCTTCGCTCGACAGCCGCTATTGGGGCTTCGTTCCGCGCCAGAATATCATCGGCAAGCCGCTGATCATCTACTGGTCCTACGACGCACCCACGGATCAGTTGCAGGACCCTTCGATCGGCCTCGATCACCTGAAGGACCTGGGTCTGAATTTCTTCAGCAAAACTCGCTGGCGCCGGACGTTCATGCTGATTCACGGGTACTACAAAAACTAACCAGGTATGAAAAAATTTGGGGATTCGGCGCGCGATTTTATCCACGAGTGGTCTCTGAACATCCTGATTCTGCTGTTCGGCACCACCACGCTGGTGCAGGCGTTTATCGTGCCTACTGGGTCCATGGAATCGACGGTATTGATCGGCGATCATCTATTGGTCGATAAGCTGTCGTACGCGCCATCGGACCCCATCAGCAGGTACTTGTTGCCTTACACCGAGCCCAAGCGAGGCGACGTGATTGTGTTCCGCTATCCCATGGACATCCGCCAGAACTTCGTCAAACGCGTGATTGGCGTGCCCGGCGACCACATCCACATCGTGGACAAAGTGGTTTACGTGAATGGCAAGGCGCTTACGGAGCCGTATACCCAGCACATCGATCCGCGCATCGAACCGTACCGCGATAATTTTCCGTCCCAGCCCTATGGCCCAGTTGCCGACCGCGCCCAGGAAATGCTCGCCAACCACGTTCAGAACAGTGAACTGGTGGTGCCCGCCGAGAGCTACTTCGCCATGGGCGACAATCGTGAAAACTCGCTCGACAGCCGTTATTGGGGTTTCGTGCCGCGCGGGAACATCATCGGCAAACCCCTGGTGATCTTCTGGTCGTTTGACGCGCCCACCGAAGAATGGGCCGGGGACAGCGGCAGCCATTATGTGGATGTGGTGCGGAACTTTTTCACCAAAACCCGATGGAGCCG
>JBDTTL010000141.1:0-11211 GCA_039930665.1 Acidobacteriota bacterium | reverse complement strand
GAAATCGCGTTGGAGTATCGCTCACCAATTCTGGCTCTTGCGAGCAGCGCACCATCCTCACTGCCTTCTGTAAGAACAACGTCAGAGAGTCCATCCTCCGTAGTTCGATTTCCAACAAACGACTGAGGAAACACGTTAATGTCGAAATACACGACATCCCCGACCCAGGAAAAGGGTACTGTTCCCGTAACACTAAGTCGGAGGTCTGGTGTGAGTTCCGTCAATCCTTCAAGACGAAGTAGGCGAGGCTCTGAAACAACGTGTAGGGCTAACTGCGGATCGGAAGGTTCATGTATGCCTGTGAGCCTAACGAGATGTTCAATAAGATCGCGAAGCAATAAGGCACGGAACTCGTCGGCGTCGTCGTACTCCTCATATTTGACTGTATCTGCTAACTCTTCCTTAAACTTCAAAACAAGAGTGTGCTCCTCCAATTCTTTCACCGACGCGGCGTAGCGACGATTGCAGAAATATACTTTGACATCCGGTCTAGTCAAATTGACTTTTCTGGCAGCGAGAGCCCGAAGTATCTCCCGTGCCGTTCTCGAGTACGGTGGGGTATCGACTACACCAAATCGCTTCCAGAAGACACCGACCAACAAATCACACTGCTCGATATTCAGCCGCGAGTCGATAAGGGCCTGTGGTCCTTCTGGATGGTAACCGGGGCTGACTTCCTCCCAACGGCGGGGGATGAAGACGACGGCAAGGCTAGACACGACCTGATTCGCCATTTTGATCGCGTCCTCGAAAGCGCTCCGCTCCTCAGCTACGTCGCTCGGTGAGGCGAGCACGACATGGATAGCCTTCTTGGTTTCCATTAGAGTCAAGAGTACCGCAGCATCGGACTAGCGCCGAGCGCCAACATTCAGCCTATAGCGCCCCAGCCTTCTTAAGGCTGGACGCCAGCAGCGCGTTGTTATCCCCTTCCGACGGCTCTTCCAGATGCGCTCATTTTAGGGATCGGCCATCGCTTTGTGTCTTCGATGGAATCGAAAATCCCCGGAATCGTGTACGCGCCTATCTTCAAAGTTGAAGGTGAATTCGGCGACGATGTCTGCGAATACGTCTGCGAGAACAATCACGACCCGGAACACAAGGTAGGGGAAGTAAACCCTAGATCACGCCCTATCCGAAACGCGCCAGACCCAAACGCTATCCTCAATATATAGTCATGAAGATGCTCAATGTGGGTGTTGTTGGCCGCCGCCCTCATTCAATTCACCCCAACGGCTACACTCACACCAATCCGCCAGTGACGAAAGAACTCGCATTCGGAGTCGCCCGGTTCAGTGGTCGTTTGTCTGCGGCCCCCGGCGCCACGATCGGCGATCAAACCGAACCCGCCGGACGCTTGACTACAACGGAACGGCTATTTACCCGCGCCGCGACCCGCTGCGCCGGGGCGGTTGGGATTCACCCAGCCATCGAACGCCGGACCGTTTTGCAGGAACCGGAAGTCCGCGCTATCCGGACGTCCTTTGGCATAGGACGGATCCGTCGCGCCCAGAAACTTTCCGGCGTGCAGCGTCGCCTCGCGAATCAGCTTCACCATGCCTTGGTAAGGAGCGGAGAAGTGGTCGAACCAGCCGGAGAAATTTCCCAGGTCGGTATTCGCGACCAGAACGGCGTCGACGCCCGGAACGTTCGCGATTTCGGAGACGTGGGAGACGCCAAGGGGCGTTTCGATCATCATAACCACCATCATGTTCTCGTTAATCGTGGTGCGATATTTCATCCTGGCTTCCGCGCTGTCCCCAACCCAGATTCTCGGGCCCTGTCCGGCTCCCATGCTGCGGCGGCCTTCTGGCGGATACTTGGCATAGCGGACGGTAGCTTCGGCCTTCGCAACCGTATCGGTTGTGGGCATGATGATTCCCAGCAGACCGATATCGGTAGCGTGTTGTATGGAGCTTTCCAGCTCGTCTTGAATCCTGACCATTGGCGTGGCAGCGACGTGCGGACAGGCCGCAATCATTTTTTCGATGTCGGCCCACGTGAGCGTGCTGTGCTGCATCTCAAACCAGGTGTAGTCGTAATGCTTGGCCGCTTCGCAGTAGGCGGCAACGTCCGGCTTTGAGATGGTCACGCTGAAAATCTGTTTGCCGTCGAGAAGCTTTTGCTTGGCGGTGTTGTAGAGTTTTTCCGGCGCGGCGTTCTGCGCCATCGCCGGGGCACTGGCCAGCATGCCTACCAGTAACGAAAATCCTGCTGCTCTTACTCGTTCGATTCTCATAAGAAGTTCCTCCTGCGACCACGTATCATATCTCTTTTTCGATCACGATGGACGTGCGGAACGGCCGATTCGTACGCTACGCGCGCCGAGTGTCGCAGCGTGCGTCTAGTTCGGTTCCAATTGAAAAAGGCAATACACCAGGTGACCCTTCTTGTCGGCCACCACGCGATTCGCCGTCATGCGCAACCCGGAGACCGCCAGTTGCTCCTGAAACTGCGCGGTGCGGGGCTGGTCAATCACATAGCCGTCGCAGTGGGTCACATACAAAACATTTTCGCGCGGCGGCGAATCGGTGAAGGTCACGGCGTTCCGCGCCTCGATCTGGACGCCGTTGTGAATGCCCCAATCCAGCACCGCCACCGGCAGCTTTTGCGTAGCGAGTACTTCCGCCAGGCGTTCGACGCCGTCGCTCCAGTAGACGCTGAACCCGTTGACCCGCGCCGCGTGCGCGTAGTGAACCAGTAACCAGGCATTCGAAGCGGTTAACGCAACGCAGAACATGACGAAAGCGGCGCCGCCGCGCAGGTAGCGCTCCGCCCAAGCCGCCGCACTTGCTGCCACGATGAAGTGCGGAGCGGGATAAAGCAGCACCGTGTGATGCGGACCCGCGCCGGCGTCGCGAAACACAAACATGGCGCCATAGGCCGCGGCCAGCGCAACCCAGCTGAAAACTAGAGCAGGGAATTGGACTGACCTTCTTAAGAACGGCAGCGCCACCAACGCCAGCACCAGCGCCGGCAGCAGCGCGCTTCCGGGTCCGAAGTTCGATTCGCGATACCAGCGAATCACCAGGTCGCCGAGCGGCCCGCCTATCAGCGGAATCTTTTCGCCGAACGAGCTGCGGAACATGTAGTGCTCAAACGCGCGCCCGTCGAGCGTATGTTCGAGCATCACCAGCTTTTCGAGTGCCGGCACGCTCGGCAGAGCGCCCGACGCCTGCACCGTCGCGCCTCGCCGTTCCCAGTTGAATGCGATCAACGGCGCCGCGCCCGCCGCGATACTGACCGCCGCCACCGCCGCGTTCCGCACTGTCACTGAGCGCCAGACCGCAGCGCGGTACGCTATCGCCAAGGCCAGCAGCATCGCCACCAACGGAAAAATGAAGATGGCCTTATACCAAAGCGTGAGTCCCGCCACCAGAAACGCCGCGCCCAGGAATCTCGGCTTTCCCGACGCCTCGAACCGCTGCAGAAAATTCAGAAACGCCACGGCTCCCAAAAGCAAGAGGCATACTGTCATGTCGAAGACATTGATGAGGATGAAAATCGCGTCAGTTGCCAGAAACACCGCCGCGGCAAGCGCCACGCGGGTCCCGGCAACCCTCCGGACCACGTCGGCGAATAGCAGCAGCGTGAGCACGCTCAGCAGGCATACCGGCAGCCGCATTGACCAGACATTCGGAGCCCACAGCCGGAAGATGGGCCAGTAGAGCCACGACTTCAGCGCGCCGATGTAATCCATGGTCATCACCGGGATTCGGAAATGGCCAACGTGCCACTCGTATAGGGCCGGTGCGTTATCGACGAACGGCCCGACAAACAGCGCCTCGTCTTCTTCGATTCCAGGGCCTCTCAGGAAAAAGATTTGCAGCGCGAGAAGCGCCAGCCCCACCAGCAAGATGCGATAGCGAAAGCGGAGAATCAAGAGGAATCTGCCAGCACTCAGCGTAGCATGTGGTCTACTTGCCAGCGGTTACAAAGGAAAGCAAAAGTAGACATAATATCTGTTATCGGAAATTACCCAAAGCCTCGCCCAGCTTGCCCCCACCTGACCGCGCAAAGCTGGCTGGCTCTCGCGAGATCCAACTCTCCCGGCAGCCGCTCCCGCGACACGTCTCCACGCAGCCCCGTGCCGCTCAGACATGCTTGTCCCCGCGCTCGATCAGGCTGATACGTACTTCCAGGAGCCCCAGGCGCTCTTCGATGAACGGCTGTGGAGTCGCTGTGGAGTGGCTGAAACCGGCTACAAACCGTGATAGGCTGTAGCCCATGCGCTGGATTCTGCTGACCGCTATCTCATCCGCCACATTGTTCGGGCAACTTGCCGCTCCCAACGCGGCCGGGATTTCCTACGGGCACGTTCATATGTTCGTGACCGACCCGGATGCCGAGAAAAAGATTTGGGTCGACCTCCTGGGTGCGCGTGCCACCAACACCGGAGCCCTCCCATTGATGAGCGTGCCGGGCGCCATGGTCATCGCCTCCAAAGGACAGAAGCCGCCCACCGGCGGCTCGGAGGGTTCCACCGTCCCCTACGTCAGCTTCCGAGTCAAGAGCTATGCGGATACCAAAACGAAGCTCGCAAGCGCCAACGTGAAGCTGCTCAAAGATGACGCGAAGCGCAAGACTCTGCTGGGCGAATTTCCCGAGGGTGTTCGTTTCGAATTTGTGGAGGACGCGTCTCTGGCGACGCCCCTCGCCTTCCATCACGTCGAGATAGCCAGCGTGAACCCGGCCAGCTTGCAGGATTGGTACGTGAAGATGTTCTCGGGCACCAAGGGCAAGCGCGGCAAAACGCTGACAGCGGTGTTCCCCGGCGGCGAGATAGATTTTGAAAAAGTCAGCGCGCCCCTCGCACCCACCAAAGGCCGCGCCCTGGATCACATCGGGTTTGAGATCGTGGGCCTCGAAGCCTTCTGCAAGAAACTGGAGGCCGCCGGCACGCCTTTCGATTTGACCTACCGCGCGCTGCCCCAATTGGACGGATTGCAGATCTCCTACATCATCGATCCCGAAGGCACCCGCATCGAGCTAACCGAGGGATTTCGGGGCCGCTAACGTGCCAGCGGAACGAATCCAGTACTGCATAAGTCCAGACTCGGCGTAGTACTGTCGGCCAGTTCTACGGCCCTCGCAATCGCTGTAAGATGGGAAGTGCTCTGTCCCCCGCCCCGTACGCGGCCTGCTCGCCGCAAAGCTGAACTTCATGCTCCCAAGGATTTGTTATGACCGAACCCGCCGACGTGCGTGACGCCAACTATGGATTAACGCTGGAAGAAATCGGAGACCTGGCCGAGATCAGCGGCAAGCCGGCTGAGACCCTCATGAACGTCGTGGCGCTGATCGCCGCCCGCGCCCAGACGGATGTGTGTTCGGTGTATCTGCTCGAACCCGATCGGGCGAACCTGGTGCTAGCCGCCACGATCGGTCTGCGCCCGGAATGTATCGGCACGCTGCGCCTAGCGCTCAACGAGGGCTTGGCCGGCCTGGTTGCCGAACAGGTGCGCCCGGTGGCCGTGGGGCAGGTTGCCAATCACCCGCGCTTCAAATATTTCCGCGAGGCCGGAGAGGATTCCTACCAGTCGTTTTTGGGCGTACCGATCGTCGACCGTGGCGTGCTGCAAGGCGTCCTGGTGGTGCAGACTGTCCAGACCAGAACTTTTCCGGACGACGAAATCCGCATGCTGACGGAGGCTGCTTCGCAAGTGGCGCCCGTAGTCAGCGAGGCGCGCACGCTCGACCGCTTCATCGCGCCGGCGCAGGAAAAGCTGTGGGCGCTCGCGCGCAACTTGTGGTGGAGCTGGGATCGCGATTCCACCAGCCTTTTCCGCGACCTCGACCCGGTGCGCTGGCGAGAGCTCAATCACAACCCGATTTCCCTGCTCTCCGAAATACCGCTTTCGAAGCTGGAACAACGCGCCGGAGAGCTGGTGCTGCATGGCCGCATCAACTATGCGTACCGGCGCCTCCAGGAATACCTGCGTGCCGACAGCACCTGGGGCGCAACCCACGCAGGTGTTTTGAGGCCGCGCCCGGTAGCCTACTTTTCTGCGGAGTTCGGCCTGCACGAATCCTTGCCCATTTACTCGGGCGGTTTGGGCGTACTGGCGGGCGATCACGTCAAGAGCGCGTCCGATCTGGACATTCCTTTGGTGGGCGTGGGGCTGTTCTACGGCCAGGGATATTTCCGGCAGCGGCTGGATCGAACCGGGTGGCAGCACGAAGAGTATTTGCCGGCGGATGTGAGCCACCTTCCCATGGAGCCGGCCATCGCCAAGAACGGCCAACCGGTGACGGTTCGTATTGAGACCCGCGGCGCTTCGATCGCCGCGAAAGTCTGGCGCGTGGCGGTGGGGCGCATCGACCTGCTGCTGCTGGATTCGAACGTCAGCGGCAATACGCCGGAGGATCGCGAGTTGACTTCGCGCTTGTACGGCGGCGATGGACGCGTGCGGGTGCGCCAGGAACTGCTGCTGGGCGTCGGTGGCTTTCGTGCCCTGAAGGCTATGGGCATTACTCCAGGTGTGCTGCACCTCAACGAAGGGCACAGCGGATTCGCCGTGCTGGAAGCCATTCGTTGCCGCATGGAAGAGGAAGGCGTGCGCTTCGACGAGGCTCTGCCGCACGTCGCGCGCGAGGTGGCGTTCACTACCCACACGCCCGTGCCCGCGGGTCACGACCGCTTCAGCGCGGAACTCATGGAGGAACATCTGGGGCCGCTGCGTGAGGCGCTCGGCCTCTCGCACAACGGTCTGATGTCGTTAGGGCGGGAAAATCCCGGCAACGACTACGAAGAGTTCTGCATGACCGTACTCGGACTCAGGATCTCCCGGCGAGCCAACGCTGTTTCCGCATTGCACGGCGAGGTGTCGCGCGCCATGTGGACCGGCCTCTATCCCGGCAAGCTGGAAGATCAGGTTCCCATCGGTCACATCACCAACGGCGTGCATGTGCCCTCCTGGCTGGCGCCGCAGATGTTCCGCCTTTACGATCGCCACCTGGGGATCGGCTGGCACGAGCATAGTGGCGAGTCGCGCATCTGGGAAGGCATCGAAACGGTTGACGACGGCGAGTTATGGGAGACGCACCTCAGTTTGAAATCTCGCCTGCTGGAGTTCGTGCGGCGGCGCGCCAAGGAACAGGCCGAGCGGCGCGGCGAGTCTCCCGAGACGCTGCTGCGGCTCAACCGCGTGCTGAGTCCGGACGCGCTCACTGTCGGCTTCGCCCGGCGTTTCGCAACCTACAAGCGAGCCAACCTGTTGCTGGCGGATATCGAGAAGCTGATCACCATGGTCAACGATCCGAATCGCCCGATCCAGTTTGTCTTTGCCGGGAAGTCGCATCCGCGGGATGAACCCGGCAAGCGCGTGCTGCAGCAGATTGCGGAGCTCATGCGCGACCCGCGATTCGCCGACAAATTCGTTTTCGTCGAGGATTACGACATCAACGTGGGGCGCTTGTTCGTGCAGGGCGTCGACGTTTGGCTGAACAATCCGCGCCGCCCTCTCGAAGCATCCGGCACCAGCGGACAGAAGGTCGTGCTGAACGGCGGCCTCAACCTTTCCGTGCTGGATGGATGGTGGGCGGAAGCCTATGACGGCATGAACGGCTTCGCCATCGGAAACGGCCGCACGCACTCCGATATGCGGGTCCATGACACCCGCGACGGCGAGGATCTGTACCGGGTTCTGCGTGAAGAAGTGGTCCCGCTGTTTTACCAGCGCGACAGCGACGGCTTGCCGCGCGGCTGGATCAAGCGCATGAAGCGCACCATTCGCACCCTGGGCTGGCGCTTCAATGCCAACCGCATGGTGATGGATTACACATCCAAGTGCTACGTGCCGGCCGCTGGCGGGACCTCCAGCGACATGAGAATCCGCGGTTAACCGAGGGCCGCAACAACGCGTACGATTCGCCTCTTGACAGAGTTCCATCTTTCTATTATTGTAGAAATATGGAACAGCAGCGCTCCCAACCAACCTTGGCCGCCGACCGGACCGCCGGCTACGCGGATATGTTCGCCGCTCTCGGGGCCGAACCGCGCCTACGGATTCTGCGCCTGCTGCTGACCGCGCACCCCGATGGCATGGTGGTTGGGGAAATTCAAGGCGAACTTGATATTGCCCCGTCGACGCTCTCGCATCACTTAGAGAAGCTCAGGAACGAGGATCTCATCACGGTTCGCCGCGAGAGCACCTTTCTGCGCTACGCCGCCAACACCACAACATTAGAGGACCTCCTCGGATTCCTTTACGCCGAGTGTTGCACTCGCAACAAGGCCGTCAAGCCGGCCAAGATTACGCAGATTTGCAAATAGGAGAATCACTATGGAACTGAAAGATGCGGTACGTGAAAAATACGGCGAGGCCGCACTTCGCGTGAAAACCGGTGGCAGCTCATGCTGCGGAGCGGCGCCAGGCGCTGCCGGATGCGTCGATCCCATCACCTCGAACCTTTACGATCCCAACCAGGCCAGCCAGATTCCAGAGGAGGCCGTCCTCGCGTCTCTTGGATGCGGCAATCCCACCGCACTCGCCACCATCAACGCGGGTGAAACGGTGCTCGATCTCGGATCGGGAGGCGGCATCGACGTCCTGCTCTCGGCCCGGCGCGTCGGCCCAACCGGCAAGGCTTACGGTCTCGATATGACCGACGAGATGCTCGCTCTCGCCCGCGAGAATCAGCGCAAGTCCGGAATCGATAATGTTGAGTTTCTCAAGGGAGAAATCGAAGACATTCCCCTCCCCGACAACTCAGTCGATGTCATCATCTCGAACTGCGTCATCAACCTTTCGGGCGACAAGGATAAGGTTCTACAGGAAGCTTTCCGCGTCCTCAAACCCGGCGGACGTTTCGCCGTCTCCGATGTCGTGGTGCGCGGCGATGTTCCCGCGGAAGTGAAGCGGAGCATGGAATTGTGGGTCGGCTGCATTGCCGGAGCGTTGCGCGATTACGACTATGTAGCCAAGCTCGCCCGCGCCGGTTTCGATTCGATCGACATCGAGCCGACCCGCATCTATAGCGCTGAAGACGCACGCCAGTTCCTCGCTGGCGAAGGCATTGATGCCAATGCGATTGCACCCCAGATTGAAGGCAAATTCATCAGCGCCTTTATCCGTGCGGTAAAACCAGCCGCTAAGGGTTGCTGTGGCCCGGCGTGCTGTAGCTGAAGCACTCGGCACCGCATTTTTCCTGGCAGCCGTAGTCGGCCCCGGGATCATGGGCGAGCGGCGAGCCGGTGGGAATGTTCCGTCGCTCTCCCAATAGGAAGGCGTGGCACAATCGTCTGTGGCTGCTTCGATGCGACAACGGCTGGCGATTCCCACCCTTGTCATTGCCACTGTCTTCGCATTAATTCTGGCCGCGGCGTGGCCGGATAAGAAAATGACTTCGCGGGATATCGGCTGCGCCGACACCGCCCCGGCCCGCGGAAAACAAATCTGTCAAGCTTTATCAGAGTCGATGGAGTGGACCTGGATGGGCCATGCTATCGTCTCGCCGGACTGGCGTGTGACTTGGGACGCGTTGCACCGAATCTATTGCAGGGAAAAGATAAGCGCCGCAGATCTGCCAGTGCTGGAATCTCTGAAGCAGGGATCGGATTGGCGGCTACAGGATGGCGCCGTCGGCCTGATCCGCCTCGTCGGCGGAGGGGCTTCCGTACCGGAGAATAGCATCTTCAGCCCGGCGAACCCGCATTACATATTGAAGGGCGGATGCGTGGGATATGAAATAACGCGATTGGCGAACCCAACGCTGTTCATGCCGGCGGATTACACGATCCTCGAAGAAGATGGTGGCTTATTTTGATTTTTTATTGCGAGTCGGCCCGTCCTGAAGCCTAACTGCGCGATTCACGGTCTTGACTTCAAGGATGAGCATGAAGGGCTCCCGCGTGAACGCTTCTATTACGCCTTCAAAGCTGACAAGAGTCCCCACCGGCAGGGGGTTCTTTAACTGGCCCTTAATTCTGAGAGTTACCTCAGGAGCTTTTTCGTCCAGCATCGCGATGAGAAATTGGTTAGGATGCTCAGGTGGTGCACTTGAAACCAATGTTCCTTCGAAAGCGTTCACGCCGTTCGCCCCGGCTGGGACAGTCGCCCCCTTTAAACCTTGTTCAAAATATTGGACCCCGTTTGGCCCCGTTAGCTCCCGCTTTATGGATAACCACAGCCTTGACTGCGGTTCGTAGTCGCGCGGAGCGTGCTGCTCCTGACAAACCACAGGTCGCGCGAAGGACGCAAACATCAATATAAGCACCGCAACACGCCAAGGCACATTGAGCCTCCACTGACAATGTATTCTTAGGCTGCTTTCAACGCCATGTACAATTGCGCCGCTCTTCCTAACCAGGAAAAGGGAGTCGGAAATTCGTTCGTCAGATTCAAGTTTCCCGATGGTTACGGGGGCGCGAACCGTCCATAAATCTTAAGTGATGAAGTTTTTGATACCTCGCGTCATGGGTGTGTTTGGCGAGGACTCCAACGCATAGGGAGCGGCGGATAAAGAAGCCGCCGCTGGTTCAAAATGGCAGCAAGAACCACAAGCCAGTCGGAGGAGGTGGCTTGGCCCTACACTATTTGGATGCGCCGGAATCAGAATGGTTGCATGCGGTCAACCAGCACTGATCCACTTGATAACTCTGGTCCAGCATAGGCTCGATACAATGGCGGCGAGTCGGCCAAGATCCGTGCATCCCTGTTCCGTCGGATCCGTCACATCTCCAATTCCTACTTCACGTTAACCGAAATATTGGGGCAGATGGTCGGACGGGCCGCCGGGATTCTCCGCTGCGACGCTTGCCTGATCTACCTCCACGCTCCGATGGTGCGGCGACGTTGCGGATAAATCGGGAAGGGCGTGACGGGATGGGTGGCGGAGCACCAGACCATTGTCCCCCTGGGCGAGAACACGGCGCAGAGCCGCGCTTCAAAACCTGGGCGCATGGACAACTATCTTTCCAAGCCAACCCGCGCCCGGACTCTGCTGGAGAAAATCGCCCGTTTGACGACAGCGGGTTACGGAGCATAGCCCCGCGCGGATGTCGGCGCGCTATACTCTGAAATCCGCCTTATGTCCTCGCCCGCCGATCACCCTGACATCGACCGCAGCGTGATTCTTGACATCGGCTGCGGCACCCGCAAAGCTGAGCCGGGCGCGCTCGGCATTGATGGTTCCCCCGGCCCGTCGACCGATATCGTTTGGGACCTCGACCAATATCCCTGGCCGCTCGCCTCCAACCGCTTCGAGCGAATC
>JBDTTL010000140.1:0-11226 GCA_039930665.1 Acidobacteriota bacterium | reverse complement strand
GCCTAGCGCGTAGTAAATGCCATAAGAAACCATTTCCAGTTCCTATTGTCGCATTCCGAGGCAGATGATACGATTACGGCGAGCGTGAACACACTCACGAAATCTGCCTTCGCCATACTGGTAGCTCTCGGCACGCTAGAGGCCGAGCCGCCTGTCGCGACACGGATTGTACAGCTGGACTACCCGCGAGTCGCCCTAAGTGCAGTGATTCAAGGCGAAGTGGAATCGCAAGCGCAAATCTCCGGCGATGGAAAAGTGAGGAGCGTAATTACAATCTCTGGGAATCCCTTGCTTGCCTCAGCAGCCAAGAAATCGCTTATGCGGTGGGGTTTCACGGCCTGCCTAAACGACAGGGGAATATGCACGGTTTCAATCAAGTTCGTATTCGTTATTGAAGGACAATGCGCGGATACTTGCAAGACAGAATTTATAGTCGATCACCCGGATCAGGTGAACGTGCGTGCCAAACGATTGCCTCCGATGATCAACTGATTCTGACCCGACGCGCCCGCGGGCGCAAGCATTTTCCGCGGACGGCTTCTTCAGAATGTCGTCTTGTTCCGCCGCGCACGCCACGCAATCGCCAACAGCGCGATGGTCAGCAGCGTGAACGGCGTGCCCAGCAGCGTGAGCGCCCGCAGATCCACCGGACCCTTCATCATTCCCGCCACGCCCAGCATCAGCAACACGCCGCCCGCCGCCCCGGGAATCACCTTGCCGGGCCAGATGAACTCCGCGTAGACGCCACACAATCCCGCCGCCGCCAGCAGCATGTCGCGCATATATTCAGCTTACCGTTACTCTTAAGACGAGTGCCGTACAATCGCATCCTGGTCCGCGCCACCAACTGGCTGGGCGACGCCGTCATGTCCCTGCCCGCCCTGCGCGCGCTCCGCCGGCATTTTCCCCACTCGGAGATCGCGATTCTGGCAAAGCCCTGGGTCGCGGACCTCTATCATCGCGAGCCGTTCTGTGACCGTATGATCCCCTACACCGCCCGCACGCTCGCGGAAAAATGGGCCGCCGGCCGCGCCCTCGCCCACGAAAATTTCGACTGCGCGATTCTGCTGCAGAACGCCTTCGAGGCCGCCGCCGTCGCCTACATCGCGGGTATTCCCGAGCGTATCGGATATGCGCGCGATGGCCGCAGTCCGCTGCTGACCCGCGCAATCCCGGTGCCGCGCAGAGGCGAAATTCCGCGTCACGAGCGCTTTTACTATTTGGAGCTATTGCACCGCGCCGGCATTCTCGATTCCCTGCCCGAAAACGATTGCATTCGTCTCGATGGAAATCCTCAGGCCCGCGCCGCCGGGCTCGCCCGTTTCCGAGCGCTCGGCATGGGCGAAAACATCGTCGGTATCAGTCCCGGTGCGGCGTACGGCACCGCCAAGCGCTGGCTGCCCGAACGTTTCGCCGAAGCCGCCACCTCAGTTGCTCGCGAGCTGGGCGCGTCCGTCGCGATTTTCGGTTCGAAGGACGAGCGCGCCTGGTGCGCCAGTATCGCCGACGCCATCCCGATTCCCGTTCACAACTTCGCCGGCGAGACAACGCTGGCGGAATACATAGATCTGGCCGCGGCCTGCCGTGTGTATCTCACCAATGACTCGGGCGGCATGCACGTAGCCTCAGCGCTGGGCGTGCCCACGATTGCCATCTTCGGCGCCACTGACGATCTGGGCACGGGACCCACCGGCCCGCTTGCCCGCGTGGTGCGCGAGCCGGTCGAGTGCAGCCCCTGCCTCAAACGCGAATGTCCGATCGACCACCGCTGCATGACCCGCGTCGGCGCGGCGCGCGTTGTGCAAGTGGCGCTCGCTCTGTTGAACCCGTCCAAGGCTCCTCCAGATATTTCGTGTTGAACCGGTCGAAAACTGCTCGGGGTTTTTCGTGTTGAACTCGTCGAAAAATCCTCGGGATTTTTCGTGTTGAAATAGAACTTTGCCAACCGAACCAACCTCTCACAATCGCTCGGCCGCCGCTCCGTTCCAGATTCTGGTGGTGCGCCTCAGTTCGATGGGCGACGTCATCCACACGCTGCCCGCCGCCGCCAGCCTGAAGCACAGCTTCCCGAACAGCCGCTTGACCTGGCTGGTTCGTCCGCGCTGGGCGCCGCTGCTCGAAGGCAATCCTTACGTCGACGAAATTATCCCGGTGGAGCGCTCCTTCGCCGCGTCCTTCGCCGAAGCCCGCCGTCTCCGCGCGCGGCATTTCGATCTCGCCGTCGACTTCCAGGGTCTCATCCAAACCGCGGCGCTGGCGGCCGCTGTCAAGCCCGCCACGCTCGCCGGCTTCGATCGCAAATGTGTCCGCGAGCGCCCCGCCGTGCTGTTCTATTCCTGCGAAATCGAAACCCGGGCCGAACACGCCATTGACCGCAACCTGGAACTCGCTGCCGGTGTAGGAGCGTCGCATCTTGTGCCTGCCTTCCCCTTGCCGATGGGCGCGCCGGAAGGCTCGCTGCCCGGGGGAAAGTTTGTGCTCACCAGCCCCTTGGCGGGATGGGGCGCGAAGCAGTGGCCCCTGGAACGTTGGTCGGAACTCGCCGCGCTGCTCGATCTGCCGCTGGTCGTGAACGGTCCGCCGGATGCCGCCGCCACGTTGCAACAGATTCGCGGCGCGCACATTCATCTCTCCGGGCTCCCCGGCCTGATCGATGCGACGCGGCGTGCGCACGCCGTCATCGGCGTGGATAGCGGGCCGCTCCACCTCGCAGCGGCACTCGCGAAGCCCGGCGTTGCCATTTTCGGACCCACCGATCCTGCGCGCCACGGCCCGTACGGTGGAACTTTTCGCGTTTTGCGCAGCCGCGATGCCGTGACCGATTACAAGCGCCGCTCCACACCGGACCAGAGCATGTTCGCGATCACGGCGCCGAGGGTGGCGGATGCGCTCGCCGCAGCGCTCGAAGCCAGCTCCACAAGGTGCCGCGCGTGATTTTTCCCAAGCCCTACGCCGACACTGTCGCCAAGCTCCGAGTGCCCTGTGGATTCGTTCTGGTGGCCGCGTTCCTGTGGCTCTCCTCGCCCACGCTGGCATCGCTTGCCGTAGGAATTCCGGTGTCGCTCCTGGGTCTCGCTCTGCGCGGCTGGGCCGCCGGGCACCTCCAAAAGGACAGCACGCTCACCGATAGCGGACCGTATGCCTGGGTGCGCAATCCGCTGTATCTGGGCACGCTCGGCACTGCCGCGGGCTTCGTGATTGCCTCGCGCCGCTGGGAGCTGGGAATCCTGTTCGCAGCCGTCTTCGTGTTGATCTACTTGCCGGTGGTGGATCTGGAAGAACAGCATCTGGCGCGGCTGTTCCCCGCCTACCCGGCGTATGTGCAGCGCGTGTCGAAACTGCTTCCGCGACTGCCCTACACGACGGCCGCAAATCCTCCCAAACATTTCCGCTGGAGTTTGTACCGCTACAATCGCGAATATCAGGCCTTGCTCGGGTTCCTCGCAGGTGTGGTTCTGCTGCTGTGGAAAGCGCTGCGCGCCTAGCCGGCCCGCTATTCGGTGATTTCGACCGACGCCCGCAAGTCCTGCCAATCCGGCAGCGACACTGGGAGCGTCACGCTCTCAATGGCACTGGCCATGTCTTTCGATTGGAACGGCGCCAGACTGGGAGCGGTGAACACGAACTTACAAAGAGGCGGTTGGCCAGCCTTCGCGTCGGCGGTGTACAAAGTCACGAAGACCGTTGCTCCGGAAAAACGGGCGGGCGTATGATTCACCACCAGATATTGAATCTCAGATTTCTTTGTCGGATCCAACTGAATGCGGAAGCCGGTGACCTCAATGGCCTTCGCCAGCGGCGACACACTGACGCTCGCCGCTGCGGGCGTAGCGGCTGCCGGCTCGGGCGCAGTATCGGTCTGCACAGTCGTCGACGGCTTGGCCTCGGCCGCGGGCCGAACCACCGAGATCACACTGGTGAAACCCGCGCCCAGTAGTGTTCCCAGAATCAACGCGGTCGCCATCCAGCCGGGGATCAAGCGCTTATTAGGACGCAGAAATGCCGGCGGGATGGTGCGAAACTCTCTGTCGACGAACTTCACCAGGCGGCGAGTCAACATCGGACCCGGCAGCGTGGTGCGCGGGCCGCATTCTTTCTTGAGCAACAGTAACTTCGGAATCGCGGGACGCAGCGGACGCCCCTCCAATGGTCTGTAGTCACCCAATGCCGCGAGCGGAGGCGCCGCTTCCAAAGGCCGCGACCATGGCAGGACCACGTCCTGCGAAGGAACCGGCAGGACCAGCAATTTTGCACCGAGCGAAGGCGCGAGCACCTGCCGCGAGGGTCGTAACGGCAACGGTATCGTATTCGTCAGCAGCGGTGGTTTTGGAGCTGTTTGAGGGCGCTGATCTGGAGTCGACGGAATACGGGGCTCGGCGCCTGCCGGACGCAGTTCCGCGATAAAAGCCCGCAGCGACGCGGGCACATTGGATGCCGCATGCATGGGAAGCGGCAGCGAGTCTCGTGACTGCGGGGGCTCGCGATCAGCGGGATCCCGAATCGAGTCCAGCATCGACGACACCAGCATGGAAGACAAGTGACCCATCGGATCGCCGCCTCCGGACGAAGTGCCAAATTCCGGCAGCAACGCGTCCGCTGAATCCGCATCCTGTTCGGCAATGCGCTGTGAACCTCGGGCCGCGAGTGGCGATACCGACGCGATAGGCGCAGCGAGCACAGAAGGCGCGTTATCCACGGGCGCCACTACGGTCGTCGTCGCTTCCACCGCCGGGGCCAGTGCCTCGTACGCCATGGGCGCAGGCTGAATCTCGATGGGCTGCGCGGGCTCCGGCTGGGTCTTGAGGGACGGTGCGCTCGCCGCGACTGTCCGTGAGGCGGCCTCTTCCGCTGCGCGCGCGGGCGCTTCCACTTCACCCGCGGGCGCAGTTTCCACTGTGGCTGCAACCGGATCGCAAACCGGGCACTCCCGTACTGTGGGAGCGATTTCCCGGCCACACTCCGGGCAGATCCAGTGGAACATGCCTTTAATCTACACGGAGAACCTGGAATTGCCCGTCAGTCACACACCCTACTCCCGGGGGTCCAGCTACCTTAAGCGTGCTAAGATTCCGACTCAGCGAATAGGTCAGGCGCTGCCTCCGCGGCTACTTCCACCACCGGCCCGGCGCCGCATGAACCGGCGTCCGGCAAAAAACAGCACTACCAGCGCGATCCCCAAGACTGAGGCGTAAGTCAGGTAACTGTGAATCAATTCGGCCACCTGACGCCAATTTTCGCCAATCACGTAGCCCAGGGTGAGAAAGACCGCTACCCAAGTCGCAGCGCCGCCCCAGGCGTAGAGCGCAAAGGTGTGGAATTCGAGCTTCGAAGCGCCTGCGATAATCGCCGTAAAGTGGCGTACGCCGGCGATGTAGTAGCCGCCAAAAAGAGCCCAATGCCCGCTGTGGTCAAACCAGCGATGTACGCGATCCAGGTGCTTTTGGTTTATCCACAGGTACCGCCCGAAGCGATGCACCACACCTAAACCTGCGGTCCGCCCGATGAAGTAACTGATCGTGATCCCGCAGCAGCTCCCAGCCAGCGCAGCGAAATAGGTTTCGGGCATGCTCAGTTTGCCCTGCGAAATCAGATAGCCACAGAAAACCAGCAGCGTCTCATCGGGAACGGGCACACCCACAATGCCGAGGACCAGGAGTCCAAACAACGCCCAGTAGCCGTACATCGCGACCCACCCAAAGACCGCCTCCATCTGACCCCACCATAGCGCAATCGATAGCCGCAATCGAATGGCGGCCTCGGCGCTCAGTAAAGTCGGAAATAAAGTTGGAAATATGGATGTGCGGGTCGCAGCGGACCGCCAACAACGAATCTTAATCCCGTCCCGGTGTGGCGAGGGTAGGCGCGGGACGGAAGAATTCCAGGAAGCGGCGCTTGCTCGATGCTGGTTTCAGCTCCGGCTGGTCCATGAGTTGCGCGGCAAACTCCGCGAAGCTGCGGCCGAATTCGGTGTCGGGATCGAGCAGATTCCCCTCTTCCACCGCTCGATTCACCGCCAGGTAATCGTTGGCAAATACCCGAGCCACCGGCTGGCCCAGCAGTTCCTCCACCTGAGTTTTCGAAAACAGCGGGGTCTTTTGCATCCGGTTCAGAACCACCGAGACTCGTCCACTCAGCCCCACCTCGCGCAGAAACGCCAGCTTCTCGCGCGCCAGATGCAGCGACGCGATCTCGGCCGTGCACACCAGCAGAATGCGCTTCGATTCCTGCATCAGCTCGATGGAATACTTTTCCAGATTTCCCGAAAGGTCGAAGCACACAACCTGATAGGTGCGGCGCATGAACGCCACCAGCTTGGCGACCTGCGCGGGATCAATGCGGTAGCTCGGATTGATGCGCCCGGCGTGAAGCACATCCATGCCCTTCGCCGTCGTCACCAGTTGTGGCCAGAGATTTTCGTCCATATCTCCGATCCGCGAGATGGCATCCGGCACGGAAAACTCATTGGTCAGCTTCAGCATAAAGCGCAGCATGCCGGAGCTCAAATCGAAATCCGAAAGCAGCACGCGCGTATTCGGCAGGCGTGCCAGCGCGGCACTCAGGTTCGCGGCGATCGTGGAAGCGCCCACCCCCGCCTTCGATGGCAGAAACGAAAATACCTGATTCGTGGATTCATGGACCACGGGCTGCCGCCGCAGCAACGCCTTGACGCTCTCTACGGTTTCCAGCACCGCCCGCGGTTCAAACGGCTCCGTCAAAAATTCCCGCACTCCGGCTCGCATAGTCTGGCGAATAACCGAGGTCCCGGTCTGGCTCTGGAAACCGACAATTTGCAGTTGGCTCCCGTCCGCCTCCAGGAACTGCACGATTTCCAGGCCCTGCTTCAGCGAATCGAAGCTGATGAAAACCACCTCCGTCGCCAGGGCTCGCAGCGTGCGCACTAATTCAATCGCAGTGGGATAGTTTTCGAGCGTCCGGTCAACCTCTATCTGTCCCGTCGCTTCGAGTGCCGCCGTGAGCCTGCGCCCTAATTCATGATCCGGGGTTATGATGATGCTGCGCAACGAGATCCGCGCCTCCTTGATTCCGCTATGGAAACATATCGGACGGGAAACGCCGACGCTCTTCCCAACTGGCGGCTGAAATCCCTTAGGCGTTTGCTAAGGCGTCTGCCCCCAGTCGGCTAACGGGCCGGAAACCGATCTGCGCAAGCCGTAATCGCCGACATAGGCTGTCTCTATGTCGATATTCGACTGGCAGTTTTAGGTTACAGCGGGCGGCCGGCAGGTAGTGCGCGGGACCCTTATTGCGGGATGCCCGCGCGCTCGACTATTTCACCGGGCAGGTATTGCGAAGTTGCGGCTGACCGGCCACCATCGTATCGATGCAAGGAATGGCGGTCAGGTAGGCGTAAATCGCCTGAAGATCCATATCCGTCATCCTTGGTAAGCGGTCCACGGCATGATTTGCAAAAAGGCCCCGTCGAACGGATAGGGAACGCAACGGGCGGTCTGGGTCGCCGTCGGGCAGGTCGGGTGGACCTCCACGTCGGAGTCCCAACAGCCGCGGAGCGGAATCGGCCCGCGCCACCAGGATTAGAAGTGCATCCTCATCGCACCCGACGCCGATCCGCCCCGCCCAAGATATAATTGATGCGAGTGGATATCTACGACGAAATCGTGCGTCTTCGCCGCTTGGGGCAGAAGTGTGCCGTCGCGACCATCGTGCAGGTCAACGGCTCCATCCCCAGCTATGAAAGCGCGAAACTTCTGGTGCGCGAGGATGGCTCCATGCTGGGCACAGTCGGCGGCGGCTGCGTCGAAGCCGAGGTGTGGACCGCGGCCCGTGAGGTTATCGAGACTGACAAGCCTCGCCATCTCAACTTCAGTCTGGGCGAGGACGCCGCCTACGACAACGGCTTGATCTGCGGCGGCCAGTTGAACATATTCGTCGAGCCCGTGACGCCGCAGCCGCGCGCGTTTATCTTCGGCGGCGGACATGTGTCGAAGAGTCTGTCGAAGGTTGCCAATCTGGCCGGATTCGCCACCGTAATCATCGACGACCGCGAGGCCTTCGCCAATAAAGAGCGCTTCCCCGAAGCCGACGAAACCTACGCTGAGGAATACGAAAGCGTCTTCCCCAAGCTGACCATCACCTCCACCAGCTATCTGATCATCGTCACGCGTGGTCATCGCGACGATATGCGCGTGCTGCGATGGGCGGTCGAGACACCCGCGAAATACATCGCCATGATCGGCAGCAAGCGCAAAACGATTTCGGTGGTGAAGGAGCTCGAAAAAGAAGGCTTCCCGCGCCACTTGTTCGAGAAGATCTTCGCACCCATGGGCCTGGAGATCGGCGCCGAAACACCGGAAGAAATCGCGATCTCGGTGGTGGGCGAAATGATCGCCATGCGCCGCTCGCCGAACGTAGACTGGCGCTCCCTTTCCAAATCCGTATTCGCCCACGACAGCCTGCGGGCGCTATTGAAGTGATTGCCGGCATCATCCTGGCGGCCGGCGCCTCCAGCCGTATGGGCAGTCCCAAGGCGTTGCTCGATTATCGCGGCGAAACTTTTATCGAAAGACTAGTGCGCGTGCTTTCTCTCGTGTGCAACCCGGTGACTGTGGTGCTGGGCTACCATGCCGCTGCGATCCGGCCCGGCATTGGAGAAGCGGCTTCTGTGGTGATCAATCCCGCGCCCGAACGCGGACAGTTGAGCTCCTTGCAAACGGCGCTCGCCGCGCTGCCCGCCGATGCTGAAGGATTCCTGGTCACTCCGGTCGACTCGCCGGCAGTGGAAATCGAGACGGTCGAGCAACTGGCTGCCGAGTTCCGCCGCCGCGATCCCGCTACTTTGCTGGTCATCCCACGCGTCCAGACTCCCGGCGGCTCGAAGCGCGGTCATCCCATCTTCGCCGCCCGCGCCATTGCAGAAGAACTTCTCGCGCTGCCAGCCACCGCGATGGCGAGCGACGTCATCCATCGCCACATCCCGGAAACCCTCTACGTCGAGGTGAACGATTCCGGCATCCTGACCGACATCGACGATCGCGAGGGGTACCGCCGCCTGTCGGAAACTGTGAAATGAAGCGCGCCCTGATCATTGCCTTGCTGGCGGTAGCGGTCATAGGCGCGGCTCTCCCGTTTGCACCCGTCGATTTCCTGAAGCCTCCTATCGAACGCGCGCTCGCTCGCAGCCTGGGACGCAAAGTGGAAATCGATCGGGTGGCACTCACGCTTTTCTCCGGCCCGGGGGTTTCGCTCGACGGCGTCACCATCCATGAAGACAGCCGGGCGGGCATCGAGCCGTTCGCCTACGCCAACACTCTGGACGCCCGTATCGATCTGCTGGCGCTGCTGCGCGGGCGGCTGGAATTTTCGAGCTTGGACCTGAATGACGCCACCTTCAATCTGGTGAAGCCCACTGACGCGGCTTGGAACTTTCAGATGTTGCTGGGCCAGACTTCCAGAGCCGGCAATCCCGCTTCCCCGGCCGCGGCGGGCGCTCTGCCGGTCGGCCCGGTTTCCATCCCCTCCATCCCTACCATCCCGGAGACTCTCCCAGCCATCAAGGTGCGCGGAGGCCGTGTCAATTTTAAATTTGCGCAAACCAAGTCAGTTCTGTATTTCGACGACACCGACCTGGAGGTCTCGCCGGGTGCGAACGGCGCCGTGGGATTGCGCTTCTCCGGTGTGCCGTCGCGTACCGATCAAGGGGCGCATAACTTCGGGCATTTCTACGTGCGCGGAACCGCGACTCCAACGGCGTCGGGGCAGCAGTTCAGTTTCGCAGTAGAGCTCGAGCCCAGCGCGCTCGACGCAGTCGCGCGCCTGTTCGATAACGGCGACGCCACCCTCAAGGGTCTGGTCTCGCTCGACGCGCAGGTCTCCGGATCGCCGGCCAGCCTGGACGTCAACGGCACTCTTCAGCTCGAAAACGCCGGTCAATGGCGGGTCGGATATAAAGGCAAGCTGGATCTGGCGGCGCAGACGCTGGAACTGGATTCAGTTTCTCCCGCCGGCCTGAATACCAAGCTGCACGCCGCGACGCGCAATCTGCTCACCACGCCGCAATGGGAAATTACGGCGGACTTCCTCGACGCTCCTCTGGCGTCTGGTGTGGAACTCGCCAGAAACCTGGGCGCGCCGCTGCCCGCGAAGATGACCGTCGAAGGGGCCGTTGCCGGTTCCGTCCGTTATCGCAATACCGAGGGTCTGGGCGGCAACCTCGAAGTGCACGACGCTGCGGTGATCATCGCGGACGCGGTGCCGCTAAAAATCCCCACGGTAACCGTTTTTTTCAAAGGGAACACCATCGTTGCCGGTCCGAACACGGTAAATATTGGCGGCATCGACTCCGCCGATGTAGAGGCATCCTACCAAGCCTCCCATGCGCCGGGCGATGGCGGCGGCGGTGAAGTGAGAATCATAACCCGCCACATGAAAATTGCCGACCTGCGCGAGCTCTCCGCGCTGGGCGTGGGCACACTACCGCTGCTCGACCGCATTGCCGATGGTTCGTGGCGCGGATCGCTCCTCTACCAGCAACCGGCGTCCCCGTACCTGGGAATAAGGAAGGTTGGAATGTGGTCGGGCGATTTCGAGATCCAGAACACGCGCCTTGCCATCGACGGACTTCTGGAGCCGGTGCGCATCCAGAGCGCGTCCGTCAGCGCGCGCGACCAAAGCGTAGCCATGACCGGCATTCGCGCCAAAGTGGGCGACATTGCATTCGGCGGCGAGTATCGCTGGAGCGCCGTCCCGAGTCCGGCAGGAAATATCGATAAGACCCAACCGCAGCGCTTCCGCTTGCAGGTCGCCACTGCCGACGCCAAGGAAATGGAGCGCCTGTTTCAGCCGACCATCTCGCGTGAAGGTGGACTGCTAGCGCGAACTCTGCGCCTGGGTGCGCCGGGCGCCGCACCAGAGTGGCTCACGCAACGAAATGTCGAAGGCGTCATCTCGATCCGAGCCTTGACGCTGGACGATACGCGCCTCGGCATTGCCAGCGCCCGGCTGGTGTGGGACGGCACGTCGGTGAAGCTGTCCAGCATCGAGGGGAACGTGGCCGACGGCGCGTTCACCGGAGAAATGCGCGTCGATCTGGCCGGGCGCGCGCCGGTTTATCGCATGGAGGGCAATTTGTACGACCTGCCCTACAAGGGTGGCACGGTGGATTTCAGCGGCAAGCTTTCGGCGGAGGGCAACGGCCCGGCGCTCTGGGCCAGTGTCAAGGCGGATGGAACCCTGCGCGGCCGCTCCATC
>JBDTTL010000139.1:0-11307 GCA_039930665.1 Acidobacteriota bacterium | reverse complement strand
AGATTTCCGACAAGGATGAGATCGTCCAACGTCTCGATATCGGACAGCGACTGCGTTTCCTGCTTACCCGGCTCGAGCGCGAAGTCGCGAGAGCGCACGTCGTCGAAGACGTGAAACGGCAGACTGAAATCAAGATCGAGCAGCACCAGCGCGAGTTTTATCTCCGCCAGCAGCTCCGAGCCATCCAGGCTGAGCTGGGCGAAACCGATCCGGGGGAGAAAGAGGCAGTCGAGACTCTGCGCAAGATCGAAGAGACGAAAATGTCAGAGCGCGCCGCCCAGGAAGCGCGCCGCGAGACTGAACGTCTCAGGATGCTTTCACCGGCATCCAGCGAATACCAGGTGATCCGAACGTATCTCGATTGGCTGCTGTCCCTTCCATGGGACAAGCGCTCCGGAAAGGATGACATCGATTTGAAGCAGGTCGAGGAAGCGCTCGACTCGCGGCACTACGGCTTGAACGAGGCGAAGGAGCGCATCATCGAGTTCCTCGCGGTAAGAAAGCTTCGCGGCAACGATCCTCACGGCCCAGCCTGCTTTCGTTAGATGCGATAATTCCAACAGATTCATAATTCCAAAAGATCATGGCTTTCCAGAATCTCACCCTCTGTCAATCCTGCCGCGCGACGAATCGCATTCCGGCGAAGCATTTGGCGGACACGGGGCGCTGCGGATCCTGTAAAGCCCCCCTTGGGCCCGCCGCCGAGCCCATCGAAGCCGACAGCGCCAATCTCCTCCCCATTATTCAAGAGGCGAAGGTTCCGATTCTGGTAGATTTCTGGGCTCCCTGGTGCGGGCCCTGCCGTATGGCGGCGCCCGAGGTCGAGGCCCTCGCAAAGGAAATGGCGGGGCGGGCTCTGGTCCTTAAGGTGGACACGCAGGCTCATCCGGATTTGGCAGAGCTTTACCAGATTCGGTCGATCCCGCATTTTGCGGTGTTCCGTGGCGGGAAGGAATACCTGCAGCGCAGTGGTCTCGCGCCGCGTTCGGAAATGCGCCGCTGGCTAGAGGAGGCCGGCGCGCGGCCGGCTTGACGACTACGACCGCCGACATGCCGTTCGGAGAGATAAAGCGTGGTCCACTGAAGCAGCTACCAATGCGATAATTGCGAGATCGTGGCTTTCCAATGCTTTGCATTCTGCCGATCCTGCGGAGCTAAAAATCGCATGCCGGTGGGACGCTTGGCCGAGATAGGCCGGTGTGGGGCCTGTAAAGCGCCACTCGGCCCTATAGCCGAACCAATTGAAGCGGATCATAGCAGCCTCTCGCGAATCATCAGCGAAGCGCAGGTCCCCATCCTGGTAGACTTTTCCGCCCGGTTTAAGCTGGGGAACCCCGAAATTGACGCGTTAGCAAGGGAAATGGCCGGCCGCGCCCTCGTACTCAAGGTAGACATTGAAGCGCAACCCGAGCTGGCGGTCCACTATCAAGTTCAGTCAGTTCCTGCTTTCGCACTTTTTCACGGTGGCGTCATGTCCTTTCAACACAATGGAGCGGCGCCCCTTGCGGAGATGCGTCAATGGCTGGAGCAGGCGGCCGCGCGAGGCCTGAGCTACTGACTATCCCAGCCAAGTCGAGCAGGGGATAAAATCAAATGACAGCAAAATTCCGCGAAGGATTTTGCCGCGTCCCACGTCCTATAAGTTGCGGAATGGTGCTTGACGCCCAACTCGTGGAAACAGACCCAGAAGTGGGGGCCGTAGCGGCCCGCGAAGCCGGACGCGAAGTGATCGAGGCCTGCCGCCGGGGCGAGGCCCAGGGCTTTGCCGCACTCTTCGAGGCTCATCGGGACCGCGTGTATTCCATCGCGCTGCGTTTTTCGGGCGATCCAACCCTAGCGCTGGACATCACGCAGGAGACGTTTCTCAAGCTGCTGTCGAAGATCGGGGAGTTCCGCGGCGAAGCCAGTTTTGACTCGTGGCTTTACCGGTTGGTGGTGAACGCGTGCCTGGATCACCGGCGCGCAGGCCGTCGGTGGTCGCCCCTGCTTGAAGGCTGGCTGGGGCGCTCCGCACTTCCGGAGAAAGCGCGCTGCAGAGATTGCTGCGCAGTGAGTTCCAGGAAAATGTGCAGCAGGTGGTTGCGAAACTCCAGCCAGAGCTGCGCCTGGTGGTGATCCTGCGGTATACGGAGCAGCTTTCCTACGATGAGATCGCCGAAATACTGGGCTGCCCGCCGGGAACGGTCGCGTCGCGTTTGAACCGGGCGCACAAGCTGCTGGAGCGGCGCCTTGCCGGCCTGCGAGCTACTTTGGGAGGAAATCATGCTTAAGCAAACCGATACCTGGCTGGAGCCTCTGTTGACCCGCGAGCTGCGGAGGGTCGCGGCGCCGCCGGAGCTTCGCCCGGATCGAGTGCGCGAGGAACCGCTGTTCGCCCCCAGTATGTGGTTCGCTTGCGCCTCCGCGGCCGGGCTGCTGCTGGCGTCGGCGGTGGGATTGCATGCCTACATTTCGAACGCGGCGCCCTTGGCCGGGCAAGGATCTGTGAAAGCGGTCCGTTTTCAGTCCTGGGTACGAGCCAGCACCGGCCTTAATGTACATGCGGCGTGCCGGTTGTGCCATGCTGACGAGGAACTGCGCGCGGCGATTCCGCAGGGCTCCCAGCGCTTATTGGCAGACGCATTTTTTCCGGACGCGGGAGTATACTAGGTGTTGAGGGAATGCCCTATGAAGAACTACTTGAAATTCGGCCTGCTTATCGTCGCGGTTCTGAGCACCTTAGGATGGCTGGCGGTGGGCGGGATCAGTGATACCAAGACGTATTACAAGACCGTCGGCGAATTGAAGCAGTTGGGCAACCAGGCGCAGGAGAAGAGGCTGCGCGTGGGCGGCGATATCGCTCCCAAGTCGATTGTGCGCGAGGGCGCGAACGTGTCGTTCACTTTGATCGATGTGGCACAGCATACGCAGCGTATGCAAGTGATTTATAGCGGCATCGACCCGCTTCCGGATACCTTCCGCGATGGCGCGCAGGCTTTGGCGGACGGCAAATTGGGCGCGGACGGCGTTTTCCACGCCACCAAGATTCAGGCCAAATGCGCTTCGAAATACGAAGCGAAGCCCGTGGTCAAGGGCAATCCGTCAGTTCGCAGTTCGTAGTTAGCGAGGCGGGACAATAACCTGTCCCGATTAATAGCGAAAGAGGCTTCATGGAAAATCTGGGCACGCTTGCCATCCTGCTCGCGTTCTGTTTCGCGATTTACGCCGTCATCGGCTCGGTAGCGGGCAAACTGGGGCGCCGCCCGTTCCTGGTGCTGAGCGCGGAGCGCGCCGTCTATTGCGTTTGGGCGTTGCTGACTGTTGCCGTCTCCTTGCTGGTGTATTCGCTGATCGCGGGCGATTTCCGCCTCTCCTATGTAGCCGAACACAGCAACAAGTCGATGGATCTGCCCTATAAGTTTGCTTCCTGGTGGGGTGGACAAGAAGGTTCTCTGCTGTTGTGGTCGTGGCTGCTCGCCACCTACAGCAGCGTGGTGGTCTTCCAGAATCGCCGCAAGTTTCGCGAGATGATGCCGTACGTGACGGCCGTGCTGATGGCGACGGAAGGGTTCTTCCTGATGCTGATCAGCTTCATCGAGCCTCCTTTCAAAGTTCTCATGGCCGGCAAGGGCATCGTCGACGCAGGCGATGGACAAGGCCTGAATCCACTTCTGCAGTATTGGACCATGGTGATCCATCCGCCGATGTTGTATCTCGGATACGTTGGCTTCACCGTTCCGTTTGCGTTTGCGATTGGATCTCTGATCACGAAGCAACCGGGAGACGGCTGGATCAACACCACGCGCCGCTGGACGCTGGTCACTTGGATGTTTCAGACCACCGGCGTTCTGCTTGGTGCCGGCTGGGCCTACGCGGTGCTCGGCTGGGGCGGCTACTGGGGCTGGGACCCGGTGGAAAACGCTTCGCTGCTGCCCTGGATCACCGCCACTGCGTTCCTGCACTCCGTAATGATGCAGGAGAAAAAGGGAATGATGAAGGTGTGGAACATGGTGCTGGTTTCCTCCACCTTTTTCCTGTGTATCTTCGGAACGTTTTTGACCCGCAGCGGCGTGGTGCAATCGGTGCACGCGTTCGCGCAGTCGTCACTGGGGCAGTATTTTGTCACGTTCCTGGCGATCGGCATCGCGGCGACGCTGTATTTGATTCTGAATCGTCTGGATTACCTGAAGAGCGAGGCTCAGCTTGAAAGCGTGCTATCGCGCGAGTCGAGCTTCCTGTTTAACAACCTCATTCTGCTGGCGAGCTGCTTCGCGGTCCTGTGGGGCACCTTGTTCCCGGTGATCACCGAAGCCATTAACGGGGAAAAGATCAGCGTAGATGCGCCCTTCTTCAACCGCGTAAACATTCCCATTGGACTGGGCTTGCTGCTGTTGACCGGCGTGGGACCGTTGATCGCCTGGCGCAAGAGTTCGGTCGAAAGTCTCAAGCGTGCGTTCTTCTGGCCGAGTTTGGCGGGAGTGGCTTTGGCCCTGGGACTATTCGCTATGGGCGTACGGCATTTTTATGCGCTGGTGTCCTTCGCGCTCTGCACCTTCGTGGCGGTCACCGTGGTGATTGAATTCTTCAAGGGCGCCATTGCCATCCGCAGCAAGGACGGGCAGAATCTGCTGATGTCGATGGTGGAACTGACGCATCGCAATACCCGGCGCTACGGCGGCTATCTGGTTCACATGGGCATCGTATTCATGTTCATCGGCTTCACCGGCAAAGCGTTCGACATCGATAAGACAGTAGAAGTGTCGAAGGGCGATAAGGTGCAGTTGGGCGGATACCAGCTTACGATCGGCAATACCGAATCCGGCAAGAACGAAAACTATTCCTGGGACATTTTAGACGTCGGAGTTACCAAGAACGGCTCCGATCTGGGCACGCTGCGTCCTGAGAGGCGATTGTACTTCGCGTCGCGCCAGCCGACTTCTAACGTCGCTATCCGCAGGCGCCTGAATGAGGATCTGTATTTGAATTTTGCGGGCGCGGCCAATGACGGCGAGGGCACGGTGCTGCAGTCTTACGTGTTCCCGCTGGTGAGCTGGATCTGGATCGGATATTGGGGAGTCCTGATCGGCACGATCATCTGCTTGATCCCCAGCAAGAACCGTCTGGTGTGGCCGAGGACGGAAGTGGTAACGGTCACGGGGAAACATGCACAAGTGGAAAAGTAGTTTTCTGATCGCCATCATGGTGGTGGCGGCAGTCGGACAGACCGCGACGGAAATGGATTCGCCGGCGATCAACCGCATCGCGTCGAAGCTGAAGTGCGACTGCGGCTGTAATCAAAACATGGCTTGCGTCATGCCGCCGGGCTGCCCGGTCTGCAAGACGAACAAGGCCAAGATGGTCAACATGAAGAAATCCGGCATGAGCGACCAGCAGATTTTGGATCAGTACGTCGCCGAGAACGGCAAGGACATTTTGGTGGTCCCCCCCGGGATCGCCGGCGTATTGGGTCCTTATATTGCGCTCAGCTTGGGATTGGGCCTGGTGATATTTACCATCCGCCGCCTGAGGCGTCCGCGGATAGCATCGCCGAACGGTCCGCCGATCGATCCCGACACGCTCGCGCGAATTGAAAAAGACACGGCCAACCTCGATTAGATGACCCTTACTGTCGCCGTCGTCATCCTGCTGGCAGCAACACTGCTCTACACGCTGTTCATCCGGCCCAAAGACATTCCTGCGCCCGAACCGGTTTCGCCCACGCGGCATTTGGATGAGCGTAAGGCCCGGCTTTACGAAAACCTGCGCGATCTCCAGTTTGAATATCGCTTGGGCAAACTTTCCGACGCCGACTATTCGCAGACCAAGCTCTCCCTGCAAAAGGAGCTGGCCGCGGTGGTGGCGGAAATTGAGAAGATTCAGCCCAAGCCGGCGCCGGTGGCCGGCAAAAAGGGATCGTGATGAAGCCCCTGCTGGCTCTTTTCGCTCTCTCCCTGCCGCTGCTGGCCGTCGATGGCGTCGCGATCAACGTCACCACTGGCAAACCTCAGCCGGGGGTTGCGATAAACTTGGTTCAGCCCAGCCAAAACGGCATGGTGCAACTCGGGAGCGCCACCACCGATTCGCAAGGCCAATTCAAAATCGATAAGCAGATTCCGCCCGGACCGGGACTTCTACAAGCGACCTACGAAGGTACCACGTACAACCAGATCATAACGCCCGGCATGGCGACCACTGGCGTCCAGTTGAAGATCTACGATGCCACGAAGCAATCCGGGATTGCGAAAACTTTGGAACACCTGATCCTGCTCGAGCCGGGCGCCGACCTTATTAGAGTTAGCGAAACTTTCGTGCTTGGCAACGAGTCGACCGTTACTTATAACGATCCTGCAAAGGGTTCGATTCAGTTCTACCTGCCGCCTGCGACCAGCGGCAACGCGCAGGTCATCATCACTGCTCCCGGTGGGATGCCGATCCCGCGACCCGCGCTGAAGACGCCGGTGGCCGGTATCTATAAGGTCGACTATCCCGTGAAGCCGGGCGAAACGCGCATGGATGTGAGCTATACCGTACCGTCAAGCGACAAGTTCTCCGGCAAAATTGTGGCGTCCGACGCCGCGACGCACTTGGTAACTCCCGGTACCGTAAACGTCACTGGCGACGGCATTGAACTCGCGGGCCGCGAGCCGCAGACCCAGGCGAATATCTATAACCTTACCGGACTCGATTACAACTTACTGATTAAAGGCATCGGTTCGCTGCGTCAGGAGGCTTCTGCCGGCGCGGGGCAGGAGGAAGAGGGCGGCTCACCGCAGGTCGAGATCAAGAAGCCCCGCATTTACGCGCAACTGCCCTGGGTTCTGAGCCTCGCCTTCGCGATACTCGCGCTCGGCGGGACCATGCTCTACCGCAGAGGGGCCGCGTGAGTGCGGCCGCACTAGAAGTCGACAAAGTCTGGAAATATTACGGCGACTTCCCCGCCCTGCGCAATATCCAGTTGAGTATCGAACCCGGCTCTACCATGGCTCTGCTGGGACGCAACGGCGCGGGCAAAACCACGCTGTTACGCATCATCGCGGGATTGTCGAAAGCCTCCGAGGGAAGCGTGCGCATCCGGAATGCGGACGTCAGAGAACAAGCGACGCGGCGGCGCATCGGTGTCCTGGGCCATGATATCTCGCTCTACGACGAGCTTTCCGCCACCGAGAATCTTGTGCTGTTCGCCAAGCTTTACGGACTGGAGAATCCCGAAAAAACGGCCGTCGAGTGGCTCAAGCGGACCGGACTCGACCGCGTCCGCGATGGCCTGGTCCGTGAATTTTCCCGCGGCATGCGGCAGCGTTTGGCGGTGGCGCGCGCCTTTATTCACGAACCGGAAGTGCTGCTGCTTGACGAACCATTCACGGCGCTCGACGACCGGGCTATCGCGGTGCTGCAATCGCTGCTGGCGGACGCCCACGCCGCCGGACGCACCATCATTCTCTCTACCCATCAACTGCGCGAAGCGCTGGAGGTGGCGACACACGTGGCGCTGATCCAGCGCGGCCAGTTAGCGTTCAGCGGTGAGCGCACGCAACAGATGGTCGGCGACACGGGATGGCTGTACCAGACGCATGGAGACAACTAAAGCGTGGCCTTCTTCCTGCGGGCGTCATACACCATCGCGGCCAAGGACCTGCGCTCGGAAATGCGGACCAAGGAGGCGTTCAACGCTTCCTTCGCCTTCTCGCTGGTGATCCTGGTGCTGTTCAGCTTCGCCTTCGATCCCTCGTCTGAAGAGTTGCGAACCATCTCCGGCGGGTTGCTGTGGCTGGTGTTCTCCTTCGCCGGGGCACTAGTGCTGAACCGCAGCTTCGCGCGCGAATTGCAGAATGACTGCCTGGACGCGCTGATCTCATCCCCCGCGCCCACGTCGGCCATCTTCTTCGGCAAAACTTTAGCGAATTTTTTGCTACTGATGTTCGTCGAAGTAGCGGCGCTCGCCGTCTTCGCGGTGCTCTATGACACCCATTTCTCGAAACAGTTCTGGCCGGTGGTGCTGGTAATGCTGCTCGGCACCTGGGGTATGACCGTCATCGGCACCATGTTCAGCGCGCTTACCGTGAATCTGCGCATGCGCGAGATGATGCTGCCGACGCTGGTATACCCGCTGCTGATCCCGGCGCTGATGGCCGCGATGACGCTTACCAGCGACCTGATGATCGGCACGCCGCTGGGTGGAGATAATATGATCTGGCTACGCGTTCTGGCCGGATTCGATTTCATCTACACGGTTCTGGCCGTGGTATTCATTGATATTGTTCTGGTGGGGTAAATCTATATGAGTAACGGCGTCACCCAATCCAACACACGCGACCGCGCCCTGTTCGCACTGGCAGCCGTTTGCGCGGTGCTGCTGTGCGTGGATTTCTACAAGATTTTCTTGATCCTGCCGGATGAGGCCAACCAGGGCGCCATCTATCGCATCGTCTACGTCCATGTGCCTAGCATCTTTACCGGGTTCACCGGCTTCTTTGTAGCGCTGGCTGCCAGCGCCGCTTACTTGGCGACGGGCAAGCTCAAGTACGACGCCTTCGCGGCCGCGGTCACGGAAGTGTCGCTGGCCTTCGCCACCATCGTTCTCGCCACCGGCATGATCTGGGGCCGCATCATCTGGGGAATCTGGTGGGCCTGGGACGCGCGCCTCACCACCATGCTGGTGTGCTGGCTGATCTACGCCGGCTACCTGATGCTGCGCCGCGCCATCGACGAACCGACGCAACGCGCGAGGCTCTCGGCTGTGGTTTCGATCTTCGGCTGCGTGGACATCCTGATCGTCTGGAAATCCATCGAGTGGTGGCGCACCCAGCATCCCGCGCCGGTACTGAGCGTGCGCGACGGCGGCGGCATGGGGCCGGGAATGGAAGCGCCGATTTACTGGAACTGGCTAGCGTTCATGTGCCTGGCGGCGATTCTGGTGATGGTCCGTACGCGCCAGGAACAGCGATCGCGCGAGATCGATTCGCTGCGGCGCATGGCACATTCATACTAAGGATTCAGGGATATGAAGGATACAAACGCATGATCGATGCCCGCAACTTTACTTACATGTTCTACGGCTTCGCCGCCGCGTTTGTGATCCTGGTAGTGTACGTGGTATCCCTCGCGCTGCGCGAACGCAAGCTGATCCACGAAATCGACCGTGTTCGCCGGATGGTGGAGCGGGAAAAGTAGTCCGCTCGCCGAGCGCGCCTGCGCGGGCGTCGCCTACTGTTTTTCGAAAACCTGCTTTACGTCGAAGTCGCCGTTCGGAATGGTGACATGCGAATCAATCGTGAGGGTTCTGTTGTCGGGCGAAACGATCCAGACTTCCTTCTGCTTGAGCGTGACACCTTGAAATTCGCGGCTGCTCTCGATGATCAGCACGTCGCCTATCCATTGCGCCGTACCCTTCGATTGCCCGCCCGCCATTTCGTTGACCGATTCTTTACCATCCGTCGTATAGACCAACTTACTGGTCACCTCGCCCTGCGAGCCCTTTTGCGTGGTGGTCAATACCAGTTTTGAACCGTTGTGTTCGATCTTGCGCGCCACGCTTTCCGGGACCGGAAACTTTTCGTAATCGCTCTTGGCCAGATTCAGCTTCCATTCGCCGGAGAGGTTCGGAGTCGCAGCTCTAACGGGCACCCCTGCAAGCATCAGAACCGTGATCGTCGCAAATAAGAGCAAGCTTTTTTTCATGATGGGTCGTACCCCTAAAGTGACTTTCGGCAGATCGGCGCGAGAAAATTAGTGAATATTGGCGGCATTTCGGTTTATCCGCGACTCCCGGCGGCGCTCGCGCCAGCCTGCTTGCATTGCCGCCGCGCCGTAAGGTATCCTGCGAAAGCATTCGGCTTTGGGCGTCGCCGCTTGATTAGTGGCGCTTTTAGCCGCATGCAGAAGGAAGTACCGTGTTCGCCGAGTTGTTATTCGCCGAAATGCTCCGACCGATCCAAGGGTAGCTATCCAATTCCCATCCGTCCCGGCCGATATGCATTGTCTTGCAATTTCCGTCTCCCGCCCGCAGCGCTGGCAGCCAGCGTTTTCGGACCTAACCCGTTTCCAAACCAATAAGGAGCACTTCTGATGACCAATATATTTGTCGGGAACCTCAGCTACCAAACTACTCAGGAAGATCTGCACGCCGCCTTCGCCCAGTATGGCAATGTGGAGCGGGTCAACATCGTTACCGATCGCGATACGGGGCAGCCGCGCGGGTTCGCCTTCGTCGAAATGACCGAAAAGCGCGACGCGGAAACGGCGATTGCACAGTTGAACGGCGCCGAAATGAGCGGGCGCGCGATCAACGTGAATGAAGCCCGTCCGAAGCCGGCTGGTGGCGGTGGGGGCGGCTTTGGCGGAGGTCGAGGACGCGGGGGCGGCGGTGGTGGCGGTGGCCGCGGCGGCAGCGGCGGCGGCGGCGGCCGTGGTCCGCGCTGGTAAGTTCACTTTTTTAAACCCGGGCGGCCGTTTCCAGGCGGCCGCTTCGGATCTTCCGCACCGCAACTTCCTCCCTGTGGGTCTTGACATACATTCAACCTTCATTAGAATAGGGTTAATCGTCTCCTTCTTATGCCGGACTGTGAACATAAGCGCACGGAGTTCCTGATGCGGCGGGATGGGGTGGATTACATGCGCTGCCTAGACTGCGATGCAGTGCTGGAATCCGAGGACCTGGAGCAACTCCCCACCTACGACGAAGAAGAAGAACAACCGCGCCGCAAGCACGCTTCGTAATCGAGAGAGTTCGCGCCTACCAGCCCAGTTCCGGAATCGCGTTGCCAAGTCTGGAAGTATGGCGTTCCCAACGCTGCGCGAATACCAATTCCCGGGCGAGTATTGCCAGCACCACCAGGGGGACGCCGGACAGGAGCGGGGCTAGCGCAACGGTCCAGCGCCGCTCGCGCATCATTCCGCAGAAGATTTCCAGAACCGCCCGCAGGAGCTTTCGATAGCTCCCTGCTTCGCCGAAATCCGCGGTCCGGCCGCGCTTCAGGCCATCGAGAAAATGGTTGCGGTCCTGGGCCCTCTGGACTTGCGTATTAGGTACGGCCCAGCCCGGCGAGCGTATGGGAGTCGCTGACGGCCAGCGCGATCTTGCGGTGACGCGCCGCGAAAGTCTCGGCGTGCCGATTGGCAACCGGCAACATTTGGCCGTTCAGAATCTCGACGGCGGGAAAGTACTCGGCGAAGTCGGCAAAATCGGCTTGCGCCCGGGCGCCCGTGAGACCCGAGAAAGCGTGATTGATGGCTAACAGAATCTCGCGCTCGTTGAGGTAGGTGAAAAGGGACGCCAGGTCGTCGCGGCGGCGCTGGATCTCAGCGTGGTCCCGCTCTGCGATGTCGTAG
>JBDTTL010000138.1:0-11367 GCA_039930665.1 Acidobacteriota bacterium | reverse complement strand
AGATCATGCGATGCGGCAAATACGAATTGCTTCAAATCCTGATTGTTCTTGCGCAGCTCTTCCGTGGCTTGCCGCAGCGCGGTGATGTCGTCGATGGCCAGCAGGATCAGCCGCTCGCCATCCTGTTGGCGGATCTCGCGGGCGTGCAGCAGCATCGTGCGCAGCCCGATCCCCGGATAAGTCTGCTCCAACTCGAAGTCCATCATCGCGGTTTGTCTGGGGAGAATATTTTCCAGCAACTCGCGCAGTTTAGGAAGGTCCCACTGGCCGCCTGCCACTTCATAGATCCGGCGGCCCGCCACGTCCTTGCTTTCCGTTTGAGACAACTGATAGAACGCCTGATTCGCTGTGCGAACGCGCAGGCCCGAATCCAGCACGATCAGCGGCTCCCGCACAGTGGCCGCCACCGCCTCCGCGAAATCCCGCGCGCGCTTGAGATCGTCGATATCCACCAGGGTGGCGATGGCGCCGTGAATGGTGTTATCCGGCCCGCGGTAAGGCAAGATCCGCAGCGAGAGCCAGCGCCCCGCCGGGCTTTCCATCTCTATGTTCTTGTTCTCCTCGCCCGTTAGTGCCGCCAGCAGGAGTTCCCGGAAGTTTGGGATCGCGGCGGAGTGCAGATCGGTGATCCGCCGGCCCTGGTCGTTAGGCAGCAGGTTCAGGAGCGGCTCCATGGCGGGCGTGAACCATCGAATACGCAGATTTTTTCCCACCATCACCAGGGGAACGTTGATGCTTTCCAGAAGCTTACGCAAATCGCTGTTGAGGACGCCCTGTTCCAGATTGCGCGCGCGCAATTCGTCGTTAACCGTGTTCAGTTCTTCGTTGGAGGCCTGCAATTCCTCCTTGGCGGTGTCGAGTTCCTCGTTGGTAGCCTGCGCCTCTTCGTTAGCGGAGCGCAGCTCTTCGGTGGCAGCTTCCTGCGACTCGATGATGGACTGCAGGTAGTCCCGCGTCGCCTTTAGCTCCTGTTCCAGGTGGAAGACTTCGTCGTCGTCACGCTTGGGACGAGCGGCGGCGGTCGCCTTGCCTTTGGCGGGCGCCGGAGTCTTGGCATTGCGCCGCGCCAGATCGTCAAACAAAATCAGCAGGCATTGTTCTTTGCCGTTGGGGTCGCGGATCGGCGACACGCGCAAGGAGAGCGTTCGCATCTGCCCGTTGTCCCTTACACAAAGTCCCGTTTCGATGGCGCCGCCTTTTTCATGCCGGGCTTTGCGAATCGCGCTCTTTAATGGCGCCAGCAGGCTTGGCCTGACTAATCTGGTCAAGTCCGTGGTCGGTTCTCCGGGAGGAAGCTGCAGATAGGGGCCGGTATCGCCCCGCACCTGAATCACCCGCAGGGCCTCGTCCACAATCACTCCAGCAGGCGCATACTCGGCGAGTAATATCCGGTCCACATATTTCTGCACGCTTTTCAGCGCTCCGGCGCCTTCCTCGGAGTTGTTTTCGTGAGCCTGCAACGCCGTATCGGCCTTACTTCCAGGAAGGTCCAAAGCCAAATGGCCGGAAGTCTTTTTCTTGGAATAGATGCGTTGCTTGCGGTCAATGGTTTGGAACGAATCCGCATGCGATCCAATTGACTCCGAGTTTCCCAGCACCAGGAAGCCGCCCGGTTTGAGCGCGTAATGGAATAAAGAAATCGCTCGCTTTTGCAGGATCGGTCCCAGATAAATAAGGAGATTGCAGCAACTGACCAGGTCTATCTTTGAAAACGGCGGATCCTTCGTCAGATCCTGCTTCGCGAAAACACAGGCGCTCCGGATCTTCTGGCTGATCTGGTACACCCGGTCCCGCTTGACGAAAAAGTGCCGCAGGCGTTCCGCGGAGACCCCACCGAGCGCGTTCTCCAGATACACTCCAGCGCGCGCTTTTTCAATGGCAGCCTCGCTCAAATCGGTGGCAAAGATCTGGATCCCGCAGGCTACTTCATGCTCCTCCAGGAATTCGGTCAGAACGATCGCGATGGAATACGCCTCCTCGCCGGTAGAACATCCCGGAATCCAGACGCGTATGGGAGCGTCGTCCGATCGATGCTCGATCAATGCGGGGAAAATGGTGTCCTTGAAAGTTTTATAAGTGTCCGGCTCGCGAAAAAATGCCGTGACATTGATGAGAAATTCCTGCGCCAGGATCTTCGCCTCGGCGTCATCCTGGCGAAGTCTGCGCGCGTAATCCTTCAAAGTCTCCACGCCGTGGAGAGTCATTCGGCGCTCGATGCGTCGCAGGATCGTGTTGTGCTTGTAGTGCGTGAAATCAATGCCAGTCGCTGATCGCAGCACTCTGAAGATGGCGCCTAGATCGCTGTCGGCCGGTGGAGGAATCTCGGGTTCGGAGCCTAGCGCGGGGGGGCGATTCAAATAGGGGTGGCTGGCAAGGCCCACTAACTGCTTGGCCATTGCTTCGGGCGTCAACACAAAATCCACCGCGCCTGCGGCGATCGCACTGCTCGGCATGCCGTCGAACTTCGCTGAGCTGGGCTCCTGGGCGAGAGTGATTCCGCCCTCTGCCTTAACTGCTCTCAAGCCAATTGTTCCATCCGAAGCCGTTCCCGAAAGGATGATGCCGAATGACTGGTTGCCGCGCTCCTTGGCAAGAGATTCCAGAAAATCGTCGATCGGCATGTTGCGAACGCCCGCTCCAATGGGGCGCGCTACCGGGCGTAAGACCCCGTGTTCAATCCGGAGATTGTTGCTGGCCGGGATCACGTACACGTGATTCGGTTGGACCTTAGTATCGCCATGCACCTCACTGACCGGCATGGCCGATTTCCTGGAAAGAATTTCAGGTAATTGGCTGGAGTGTGTCGGGTCGAGATGCTGAATAAGCACGAAGGCCATGCCAGTTGTGGATGGCAAGTGCTCCAAGAGCTGGGTAAACGCCTCCAGCCCTCCCGCCGACGCTCCCACGCCAACGATGGGGAAGGCCTTCGCGAGCTGAGGATGAGGATCCGCGTCACTAGCCTCGCCGCCCCTGGTTCGAGGGAGAGACTCAGGGGGGGCAGCCTTCGCGACCGAAGATGCGGACGCCGGCTTGCGGACTGCCTTGCGGACTGGCTTGCCGCCGCTCTTCTTCGCCATAGTGATCCCCCAGGAGCAGGATGCTTGGCGCATCCCACTGTGCGTACCTGCGCAGATACTATCAAAACATACTTGCAGGAACGGGATGCCTCGCTGAAAGTCGCAAGGCCAGCAAATTGCTCTTAGGGGGAGAGATGTTCCGCTCCCATCTGGCCCAGACACGCCGCTTCCTCCTGCACGTCTACCAACAATGGGACCGCCTGGATATCCCAAAAATGTCAGCCAGCCTGACGTTCTATAGCATTGTCGCCCTGGCTCCCTTGATGGTCATCTTCCTGGCGGCCGCTGCATTGGCATTCGGGTCGGCGGCGGCCCAGGATCATTTGGTCAGGGCGCTCCGGCTGGAGATCGGCAATACGGGAGCGGGCGTCATCCAGACTTTGCTTGCGCGCAGTTCCAGCCCTGAACTCGGAACCCTAGCCACGCTTCTCGGAGCCGTCGCTTTGTTCCTCGGCGCTACCGGGGTGTTTGTCGAACTGAAAGGTTCGCTCAGAGTGATTTGGGGAATGCCCGAAACTGGCCCTAATGGTCTACTGGGCCTACTCAAAGAGCGGGTGGTCTCCTTCGCGATGGTATTGATCACAGGTGTGGTGTTGGTTCTCTCCATTCTTGTCAGCATCAGCCTGTCGATGATTCACGAATTTGCAGGTAACTGGGTTCCTGAGAGTGTTGGGCGCGCCGCCGGATACGCGCTTTCATTCGCAGTCAGCACAACGGTATTCGGGATGGTTTACCGGATAGTCCCTCCGGAGCGTTTGCCTTGGCGACACATTGCGTTTGGCGCAGCCATCACCGCAGTATTGTTCGGGCTGGGCAAAGCGGTGATCGCGACTTACTTGGGAAGTGTCGCGGCAGCTTCCACGTATGGAGCGGCCGGTTCGCTGTTCGCCTTCCTGTTGTGGCTGTACTACTCTTCGCAGGTCTTTCTTATAGGGGCCGTGATCACCAGATCGCGAAACCGCGTCGCAAGGATCGGAGAAGCGGCCGGAACAGGGGACGTGCCAACCCCAACGCCAGCATCGCTGAATCGTGCGCACTAGTTGCGTTCGCAGCCGTCGCAGGCTTAGCGGGGCTTGGCGAGCAAGATCGGCTGACTCAGCGATGCGATGCGCAGTTTGTGGCGACTCGCTAAAGCAGCCAGATCCGCCGGATCCAGCGATTGGGAGTCATCCAGGTCGAACCCGTACATGAGCGACTTGACGTTCAGGCTGTGCTGCAACCCGAGCATATGGCCGATCTCATGCACCGCTATGCGGTAAAATTCCATCTTGTTCAAAGGCACCGCGGCGTTGAACGCGATCCAGCCTTCAAAGTCGCTGCGGTCCGGAAACTGCGATCGCGCCGCCATATTTTCCGGCTCGGGCGCGAACAACCAGCGTTGTCCGTCGACGACTTCGATAGAACAATTTTGCGTGCTTTCTTCGTGCCATTGAAGGTCCAGGATTTCGGCCCAGAAATTCATAGCTGCCCGAAACTCCTCTGCCAGTACCGGGTTCGCGGTTGCGACTCGCACGCCCAAATTCATGGGGCCTTGTTTCAACAGTTCCGAATGTTGCTTGCAGGGCGGGAAGTTGGCGCGCCAGTTGCCAAGGGATTCGGCTGTCGCCCAGCCGGAGCAGAGAAGAACGAGGCATACGAAAAGTCTCATTTGCCGTCCGCTGATTCCGGCCACGTTCTACCCTAACGTGCCGGCGGGAAAATTACAATACTTTCTTCAGCGGCGAAACCCAACTCCAAGCCACACGCCAAGACTCTTGCACATTTACATCACGGTAACGACTGAACATTCACGCTGGACATCGTGTTTCCACGATATTGCAAGACCAGCACGCTGACCCCGCCGCCCTGAGAGGTCACCTCGAAAGTAACCCAGCCATTGAAATCCTGCCCCTGCGGGAAGGCCGCATTCCCGAATCCGCCGAAGGGTTGGCCCGGTTCCCACGTGAACACAACGCCGATAGAGCCGGAAGCAGGGACTACGAAATCGTGATAAGTTACGACGTTGCCGCTTTGATCGCGAAGCGTCCCTCTGACCGTGACCTCAGTCGTTCCAGAGTTCGTGATCGCCGCCGAAGCCTGTTGGTTGGTTTGAGGTACAGCGCCTTGGTTCGCACTCATAACCACCGGAGCCGTCCAGCGGCTGGCCGCCGCCGCCGTCCGCTCCGTAATCTGCGCGGAGTAGGCTTCGCCGCTTGGCCGCGCCAGGAACGCCAGCTGCGGACGAGCCATCCCTCGCAAAGACGCCGGATCCGTCGAAGAATATTGCACCAGCATCGAGCCAAACGAAAGCGCGTTTAAGTCCGGCTGGTTGGCGCAGTTTTGACCGCTGCTATCGCAGCCGGCCGGGGGATTCAGGAAGTGAATATCCACCGATTGACCGGCGTTCAGCGTATAGGTGCTGCTCTCGCCAACCCGCAGAAAGCCTGATTGATTGTCGCTGAAATACGCCGGCAGATGGTTTTGCAAACCGTTGGCTGTAGAGATCGCCGGTACCAGAGTAAAGCGAACTTGCACGCCGCCATAAGGTGCGCTTGGGGAGTTGCTCGCCTTCAAGCGACTCTCCCATCCGCCGCCGAAAACCACCCACGGCAACGTGTATTGAACCGTACAAGTCCCATCGGGCGCCGCTGCGAACTCCGCGCAGCGGCTCGCGCTCGCGCTCGAGGCTGGCAGACTCTGCGAGTTCAACTCAACACTCGAGACCGCGTTCCCAACGTACTGGAGAAGGGTCGCTGCCACCACTCCGCCGCTCGGAGAAAGAACCTGAAATGTAACCTGACCGTTGAAGTCCTTGCCGAGAGGGAACATAGCCTGTCCGAATCCACCGAAGGGTTGACTTGGATCCTGAGAAAAGACCAGGGCAATCGCCCCCAGGGAAGGAACTTGGAAATCCCTAAAAGTTACCGCATGGCCGGCTTCATCGTAAAGCGTTCCCCGCACCGTAATCGCCAGCGGTCCTGGATTTGCGAAAGCTGCCGAAGCTTGCTGGTTGGTCTGCGGATCGGAACTCTGATTTGCGCTCACCGCGACTGGCGCGGTCCACAGGTTCGCGGCCGGCATTTCGCGTTCCGTGGTTTGCCAGCCGTAGGTCCCGTTTGCAGCGTTCGCCAACAGGGTTAGTTGAGCCTTGGCAATGCCTCTCAAAGTAGCCGGTTTGTCGGCCACATACTGGACTAGTACCGAACCATAAACGTTGGCATTGGGATCCGGCGAACTTCCGCAATTTTGGCCATGGATGTCGCACCCTCCGGCCGGAGACAGAAAATCGATCGCGACGGATTCGCCGGCGTTAAGCGCATAAGTTGCGTTGTCGCCAAGCTGCATTTGGCCGCTCTTGTTGTCTGTGAAAGACGCCGGCATATGATTCTGCACGCCGCCGGTAGCCGGTGTGGCGGGAAGAAGGGTGAAGCTGAACTGCATGGTGCCGCCGCTAGTACCGTTGGAGAGGTTCCCGGCGCTTAGCCGGCTCTCCCAGCCGCCGCCAAAAGAAATCCAAGGAAAAACGTCCTGAATCATGCAGAGGCCGCCCGGGGACGTCTGGAATTCCTGGCAATCCACGGGCGCACCCAACGTGAGGGTGACATTCTGACTTTGGCCATCCAAGTCGGCCGTGACGGTGGCCTTCTGGCTGCCGTTCACGCTTCCCGATGCTGCGTCGAAGATGGCGCTGCTTTGTCCCGCTGGAATGGTGACGGTGGAGGGAACCGAAAGCAACGTGGTGTTGCTGGCAATCGAAACTACAGAGTCAATAGGAGCTGCTGCATCCAAGCTTACGGTGCACTTGGACGATACATGACTGGTCATAGCAGAAGGCGAGCAGGATAACGACTTGGGACGGCCCTTGGGGGCCTTGGCAGTGAGCGTGAAAGTCTTGGACACACCATTTAGTGTCGCTGTCACCATGACAGTCTGATCGGATACCACTGCTGCGACCGTTGCCGCAAAGGCGGCGCTGTTGGCGCCCGCGCCGATATTTAAGCTGCCGGGAACCGTCACGCTGGCGTTGTTGCTCTGGATCGTTACGCTGACGGCGCTCGAAGCGGCAGCGGTTAAGGTAACGGTGCAAGCCGAAGTTCCCGGACCAGTCACGCTTGACGGCGAGCAACTTACGCTGCTGACCTGTGCGGCCGCCACCAGGCTGATGGTGGCCGTTTTGCTTTGTGCATTCAGGGTCGCCGTGACGATGGCGCTCTGGCTGCTGCTGACCGTTCCCGACACCGCCGCGAAGGTGGCGCCGCTCTGGCCAGAGGCGACCGTAACGTTGGCCGGTACGGTAAGCAACCCGTTGTTGCTCGTGAGGGAGACGGTTGCGGCACTGGTGGCGGCCTTGTCCAAGGTCAGGGTGCAGGTGCTCGACGCGCTGCTGCCCAGCGTCGAAGGCGCGCATGCAACGGACGTGAGCTGCGCCGGAGCGTTGCCCGTCACGGTGAGGGTGAAAGCCTTGGAAACGCCGTTGAGTGTCGCTGTCACCAGGACGGTCTGATTGGAGGCCACTGCTGTAGCGGTGGCGGTAAACGTCGCGCTGCTTGCCCCGGCGCCGATATTTACGCTGCCGGGAACCGTCACACTGGCGTTGTTGCTCTGGAGCGCGACGCTGAGGGCACTCGAAGCAGCGGCCGTCAAGGTGACGGTGCAAGCCGAAGTTCCCGGACCAGTCACACCTGCCGGCGAGCAACTTACACCGCTGAGCTGGATAGCGGCGGTCAGGCTGATGGTGCCCTGCTGGCTTTGGCCATTTAGGCTCGCCGTGACGATGGCGTTCTGGCTGCTGCTCACGGTTCCCGATGCCGCTGTGAAGGTAGCGGTGCTTTGGCCGGAGGCGACCGTAACGTTGGCCGGCACCGTAAGCAATAAGTTATTGCTCGAGAGCGAGACGCTTGCCGCACTGGTGGCGGCCTTGTTCAAGGTCAGCGTGCAGGTGCTCGACGCACTGCTGCCCAGCGTCGAAGGTGCGCAGGCTAGCGATGTGAGCTGCGGCGGAGCGCTCGCGGTGAGAGTAAAGGTACGGGATACAGCGTTCAGCGTGCCCGTCAAGAGGGCCGTCTGATCGGATACCACCGCCGCGACGGTTGCCGTAAACGCGGCGCTACTGGCCCCCGCGCCGATATTCACGCTGCCGGGAACCGTCACATTCGCGTTGTTGCTCTGGAGCGCGACGCTGACGGCGCTCGAAGCGGCCGCAGTAAGGGTGGCTGTGCAACTCGCCGAGCCGGGAGCATTCACGGTTGCCGGCGAACAATTTAGGCTGCTGAGTTGAGCCGCCGCCGTAAGGCTGATGGTCGCTGTTTGGTTTTGTCCATTCAAGGAGGCCGTGACGATGGCGCTCTGGCTGCTGCTCACGGTTCCCGACGTCGCCGTGAAGGTGACGCTGCTTTGGCCAGAAGAGGCCGTAACGTTGGCCGGTACCGTAAGCAATACGTTGTTGCTCGAGAGCGAGACGCTTGCCACACTGGTGGCGGCCTTGTTCAAGGTGACCGTGCAGGTACTCGACGCGCTGCTGCCCAGCGTCGAGGGCGCGCAGGCAACGGACGTGAGTTGCGCGGGAGAAACCAGACTCAGTGTCTGTGTCTTGTTGACGCCGCCCGCGCTCGCGGTGATGATGGCCGATTGATTGGAACTGACTTGTGCACCTGTCGCGGTGAAGCTATTGGCCGTCTGCCCGGCGGCGACCGTGACGATCGAGGGTACGCTGAGGTTGGCGTTATTGCTGGAAAGCGCTACCGCGAAGCCGCCCACCGCAGCGGCTCCCGTCAGCGAGACAGTACAAGAAGTGCTACCGGGGGTATTGATGGTTGAACTCGTGCAGCTAACGCTACTGAGCGTCGGCAATGACACCGGCAGAGAGATGGCGCCGGTATTTCCGGTCGCCGGAATCGAAGTCCCCCCCGCCGTCGTGGCAATTGCACCGGTAAGCTGAATGGGAATCGGGTTATTCGAGGGATTCGCCGCAATCTGGAATGTTGCTACCGCGACGGTACCGTTCGCGATGACGTTACTATTGAATCCCACAATCAGGCAGTTGTTTCCGGAACACGAAATCGACTTTCCCGCGTCAGTGGCCGCCGTTCCTGCCACCACTGTGACTCCGGTAATGTCGGAGGGAAAGCTAAACGTCCATTGCAGACCGGTGCTCTGCGCTCCCCCCGTCGACGCAAAGTTGATCGGAAGAGCGATTGTCCCGCCCGGCACGCTGGAACCCGATCCTAGCGAGAGAGTTACACTCTGCGCACACGCTGCAGCCCCGAAAGCCAGCAAAAAAAGATAGAGGCAAAGATTGGAGCGCAACTGTCCCATACTTAGAAAGTTCGACCCCCCCGGACTACTGGGACAGTGGGACTTTTCCCTAGATAGGGCCGGTACGAGAACCGCTAAAGCACTAGGTGAGGGTACGCAGAGACCTCCGGTAATCGTTTTAAGATCAGGGCTGCGCGGGAATATGCGACGTTCTATGGCGCGCCACGTGACAGCGGGTCTCCATCGGTAACCGCGTGTATTTGCAGGGCGCCACGAACGGAATGTGAAGCCTCACGGTTCGTGGAAAGTGGCTGAAAATCCTTGGGCTCATCACAAAAGGGGCGATATTGCGAGCCTTTTAATGGAGACTTAATCCAAGAGCCGCGTGCAGTCGACTCACTCACCCTTCATTGGCAAGCTAAACTAGGCTCCGGCCGTTTCCATTCGGATCCGAAGCAGGAGCGCAGTGCAACTCGATCTTTGGCACGCCGCCAAAACGACGCTCCCTGCGGTGGAATTCTTGTACCGCGTCATCCAAGGCGGCGCCGTCGAAGTCGGGCCACATCCGGTCGGTAAATAAAAGCTCGGCATAGGCAGATTCCCACAACAGGAAATCCGAGAGACGCTTCTCCCCGCCGGTGCGAATCAGCAAATCGACCTCCGCGCCTTCCGCCCCGAGTGCCTCCGTCAACTGCGGTGCCAGGCCGTCGGATGCGCTTGAGCCATCGCGCAGGAGCCCCGCGGCCGCACGCGCAATGGCGTTGCGGGATGAATAATCGATCGCGACGCAAAGATAGAGACCGCGGCCCCCTGCAGTGGCGCGCTCGGCAGCCTCGATTTCCCGCAGTACCGGCTTCGGTAGCCGGTCGCGCCGCCCGATGACCTCCAGTCGCGCGCCGCGCTCCCGGAGCCGCGCCGTCTCAAGCCGCAGGAAAGCGCGCAACATCCAGAAGATGCTCTCGACTTCAGCCGCCGGTCGGCGCCAGTTGTCCGAAGAGAACGCGTAGAGGGTCAGGCGGCCGATCCCCGTCTCCACCGCACGCTCGACAACCCGACGCGCCGCGGCCACGCCGGCACGATGGCCGGCAACCCGGGGCAGCCCGTGCCGTACCGCCCAGCGGCCATTGCCATCCATAATGATGGCTACATGCAGTCCGTCTCGTTCTTCGTTCTTCATCGCAAAACTCCCTTTCAGATCGGAAACGGTGGCGGTACGGTTTGCTTTCCCCGGCCGCCAGTAACGGGGGGCGAGCTGTACCAGTCGATCCCACGCGTGAAGTACATGGCAGCGGCCACCGCCAGGAAGCTGGCAATCGCGCCCATCAGCAACGCGTAGTCCTCAAGCCGCAGCAGCAGATACATCAGCACATAGAGCAAGGAGAAAACGGCCAAAGCTCTCAATCCCTGCGCTGCGCCTGAGAACACCCATCCCGCGTTGGTCGAGAACAGGACCACAGTCGCCGTACCCGCCAGCAAGAAGGCAAAATCGAAGCCGATTCTTTCAGCGAGCGACAACAACAGCAAGTAGAAAATGATTTGCGCTAGCCCAACCAGAACATATTGCGCCGCGTGAACGCGCTTGCCAGTCGTGATCTCGAAGATGAAGTAGGAGAGGAAAACCAATCCTAAAAAGAGGGGCGAGTATTTAAGCGATCGGTTGACGGATTGATAGGGATCGGCCACTTCGATGAAGGAAACGCCCAGCGCGGTTGCGTTGAGGGCCGCGATGGAGTCGCCTTGCCCTTCAGCGCGCACGCCGCGAGCGATAAAAGGTACCGTCCACTCGGCGCTAAAGCCATTCCCGGATACGCGTCGGCTAACTGGCAGGAATCCGCCGTCAAATCCAGGGCTCGGCCAATCGCCTTGCATCGCCACATGAGTCGTCTTCCCATAGGCCAGCACCGCAATTCGTTCAGCACCTGAAAATCGCAAGGCGGAGGTAACGCTGAATTGCCCATTTGGTTTCGCAGCTCCCTCCACTTTCGCCCCGAAGAGTGTGAGCTTGCCGGGCTGGCTCTGCTCTCCACCGATAGAAAGCTCCGGCCCGATTTGTGCC
>JBDTTL010000137.1:0-11406 GCA_039930665.1 Acidobacteriota bacterium | reverse complement strand
TCACCGGTGGCTCTCGCGGCCATGTTGAAGCACGCCGGGTTTCGACGGAGCGAAATCGTCGCGCCTCCGCCGGGGGCCTACGAGCAGCATCAGCGCGGCAAACGTGTGGTGTGCGTGGCGTTCAAATAGCGGCGGTCCAGCGGGCACACGTATGAAAAACATTCATGCCGGTGACTACCGGGTAATTTCGGGGACGAAAGTCGATCTCGACAAATGGCCAACCAAGGTGAAGCCGGTCTACGACTCGAAAGAGGACTACCGGTCGCTGCTCGTCGACCATATCGAAAAGCTGAGCGCGCGGCAGAGCCTGCTTTACGCATCCAACAAGTATGCGTTGCTGGTGATCTTCCAGGCCATGGACGCGGCGGGCAAAGACAGCGCCATTAAGCGCGTAATGTCGGGAGTCAACCCGCAAGGGTGTCAGGTATTCAGTTTCAAACATCCTAGCGCCGAGGAACTGGCGCATGATTTCCTGTGGAACGCCGCGCGCCGTCTGCCGGAGCGAGGCAAGATCGGCATCTTCAACCGTTCGTATTACGAGGAAGTACTGATCCTTCGCGTACACCCCGAGATTCTCCGCGCAGAGGGTCTTCCGCGCGAGTTACAGGATAAAAAGACGATCTGGCGCGACCGTTACCGGTCCATCGTGAATTTCGAAGATCATCTGCATAGGAACGGAACGCGCGTCGTCAAATTTTTCCTGCATCTCTCCTGGGAGGAACAGCGGGAGCGCTTCCTTACGCGGATCGATCAGCCGGACAAGAACTGGAAATTCAGCGCCGACGACATCCGCGAGAGGGGCGTCTGGAAGCAATACATGCACGCGTATGAGCAATGCCTCAGCGCCACCAGCACTCGCGCCGCACCTTGGTACGTGGTCCCGGCCGATGACAAGGAGACGGCCCAGTTGATCGTTTCCCACGTCGTCCTGCATACGCTGCGGGATCTTAAGCTGGCTTACCCGAAACTCGGCCCGGAACGGCTTCGGGAACTGGAAGCCGCGCGAAAGTTGCTGGAGAGGGAGAAGGCCGCGGAATCGTGAGTTCCGGCGCAGACCCTGCACGCCCGCCAGTCGAGGGTGCGATGGTTAGCGGGCCGATGGTTAGCGGGCCGATGGTTAGCGGGCCGATGGTTAGCGGGCCGACTCTACCGGCCGGTCCGTGTTGAAGTATTTCATGTACGCTGCGATCCAGTCTGAGGAGATATCCTTTTGGGCCGTGGCAAGATCCAGTTTGCCTTCGCAAACCAGGTCGTGCAGACGGTCTTCGAGCTCATCTTTTACCCCGGCGTTCCAAACCGCGGACGTATAGGATTGAGGCCACAGGTTTCTGATATCGTCGGCGCCGCCGAGGGCAGGAGTAATCAGATAGTCCACCTCGTAAGATCGCGCCGCTGCGCCTGCGATGCCGTACTCTTGAAAAACCTTACGCCGCAGGGATGCAGCGACCATTCGATTCTTGGGCGGTGCCAAGAGACATAACTGATCGCGATTCATTGCAACCGTCGCGCCGGGCGTGAGGCCCGTTTCCGGGAAGGAAAACGGCACGTGAGAGAAAGCCTCTCCCGATGGGAGGCCTGGCCGGAAATAGATCAGCAGTGCGAGAGAGGCGACCAGGAGAGGTGCCCCGGTATACCGCAGCGTGAGATTGCTAAACCATCCATCCAGGCGGCGCTTGGGGGCGGAAGCGAGTTGCGCCAGTTCCGCTCTGAGCAGCGCACGAGGTCCCACAGCGGAAGGCAGCAGCGGATCGAGATGAGCGCGGTGCGCCTGAACAAAGTCAGCCAGCGTCTCTTCGATATCTGTTTTACGGATCCGGCAGGTCTCACAGATCGCCAGATGCAAGTCGGCTTGCGCCGCGTAAGCAGAAGGCAACTCTCCATCTGCCGCCAACAATAGCTCTTGATCGGATAAATGAGAATCTTTGGATGACATAATGTTACCGTTCATCGGCGCGAGTAAGCCGCGCGAGCGATCTTCCTAAAGAAAGGGCTACTGCGCCGAGCGACATATCAAGGATCTGAGCAATTTCCCGGTAGGTGAGGTCTTCGGCACGAAGAGCAAGGCATCGCCGGTCCCGCTCCGGCAAGGCCTGAAATACATTTTGCAACCGCACGTGTCTCTGATTCCTGGCGAGCTGATCTTCGGGATTCAGCGCGTCATCGGCGAAAAACAAGTCGGCTGAAAGAGCGCTCGAATCCACCAGGTTTTGGCGAACTCTCCGCTCCGCGAGGTAGCGTTTGATGGCAAGATTGTGAGCCACTTGATACACCCACGCGCGAAGATTGCGGCGCGGCTTCCCGCGCTGCAGATGCTGGAAAAGAGCCAGAAATACTTCCTGAACAACCTCTTCCCCGTCGGGGATTGGCAAGCCCAGGCTAAGCAGATAGCGAAGCAGCTTGTCCTGCATCTGATCAAACAGCGCCACCACCTCTTCTTCCAATCGAGTCCGCGGTGGCGAAGAGAAATCAGCGGGGATATCCTCTATCGAGGAAACGCTTGCGCCCGGTAATGTTCTGTTCTTTAACACCTTAAGCAACGCTAGAACTTGATGCGGATTCCGCCCCAAGCGCCGAAGGGAGCACCAGGAGCAAAAAAAGTCGTGTTCCGGATCGGGAATTCTCCATTTACCGCCGGAAAGGGCCGGGCGATGAAATTGCCTGCATTGTCATACGGCGACGGGCCAAGCTGGGCAGCCGAATAGTATCTGTGATTGAGCAAGTTGTTGATCTGGACAAACAATTGGACGTGCTTTAGCAACTGATAATGCGCCCCGGCATTCAGCAGTCCGTAGCCAGGCGCGTAGGGTGGGCCGAGATAGAATTTGCCGTCCGGCCGGTCCAGATTGTTCTCATTGCCTCGGGCGAAGGAACGTCCCACGGCATCAAAATCAACGTCTATAGATAACTTTTTGGTGGGCGCATATTCAGCGAAGGCTTTGAAGATATTCCGCGGGATCTGCGGAATGTAGTCTCCCGGCTGCACCACAATGTTGCCTTCCAATCCCAAGCCCCCATCGTTCATACTATTGCTGCCGCCGCCAACCGTCTGCGCACTCTGATAGGTTGCATTCAGAAACGTGTAATTGCCGCCAAAAGTGAAAGCCTTGAACCGTCTGCTCAGATTCGCTTCGATTCCTTGCCGCCGCGTTTGGCCGAAATTCGTGAAATAGCCAAAACCGGTCTGTTGAGATGCAACGAAGAGAAGATCGTTGTAGTTCTGTGCCAGAAACCATCCCACGCCCCAGCGTAAGCTATTCTCCATGGTGCCGCGCAGCCCGGCTTCAAGCGTTCTTGTTACCACTTGTTTTAGGGGCGGATCGCTGACCAGTGCATTGGGCAAGCTGCAGGGTTGCTCCGGATCGGCACAGCCGAGTTCGATGGACGTCGGCGCACGGCTGCTCTCGCTGTAACTGAAATATAGGTTGGCGAAACGGAAGGCGTTGTAAGTCAGACCAACCGCCGGATTAAAACGGCCGAAAACATATTGGCCATTGAGCGATCCCCGCGAGCCATCCTGCACCACCGGCAGGCGATCGATATTGTCAATGGCGGTCCGATTAAAGCGGCCAGAGAAAGTGAACGCCAGCGCTTTCCCGATGGTGAGCGTATCGGACCCGTACAGGCTAAAAGTATTGATACCGCCATGAAGATCGACCCGCGAATCGACCGGAACATCGTCACGGCTGGTGCTGCCATCGGCAAAGGCGTTAATCGGCGTAATCGTGATGCGGTCCGGACTCAGGTAGCCGAATTGCGAACCCTGCTGGAAGACCAGACTGCTGCGGTCCCAACCTCCTCCGGCCGTGATGCGGTTGTGAGAGACCAGCCAACTCGCCTGTCCAGACAGCCCGTAGTTGTGCTGTTTGTTGAAGGTGTTGGTGATGATACCGGTGCACTTTTCGATCGCCTCACTGTTGGAGAGGCCCTGCGCGATACAACGCCAGAACGGAAACGGCTGGGTAGTAGCGTTGCCCGTCGTCGGGAAGCCTTTGTATCCAGCGGCGGTCAGTACACGAATGTCGGCAGCGCTCAAATTGTAAAGCGATTCGTCGAAGGATGACTCATTGATATCGCCGTTGGTGGTGTCGGCGCGGATGTAGCGGAAATAGGCATTTCCGGACAGCGTGACATGAGGACTTACTTCGTGCTTCAGGCTCAGGTTGAATGACGGCGAGCGGTTCCAGGTGATGTCGGGGACGCTGTAGACGCTGGAATAATGCAGTGGCAGAAAGCGCGTGTCCTGCAGGCCGTTACCGGTGAGCCAATTGTCCGCATAACCGAAGCTCAGGTACGCAGAGGTTTTGCCCTGCAGCCATCCCAGCTTGCCAAACGCCTGGCGGACCTCGGAGGGTGAAAATTGACGCCAGCCATCCTCTCGGAACAGATTTCCAGCGCCATACCAGTTCCACCCCTTGGAATCGGATCCGCCATATTCGGCCTCTCCCGCCCTGCGCCCGAAGCTGCCGCCGCTGAGAGCTACACTCGCACCGGGCTGGCTGAGGCCGTCCTTGGTTTGAATCGATATTGCGCCGCCCAGAGTATTCAGGCCGAACAGAGGATTGGAGCCGGGCATTAAGGCAACTTCCGAAATCGCGATCTTCGGAATGAGATCCCAGGCGACGATGTCTCCGAAGGGCTGGTTCTGTCGGACGCCGTCCATGTAAACGGAAATGCCTTCGGGAGTCCCGAGCAACGGAGACGCTGAGTAACCCCGGTAGTTGACGTCGGGCTGATAGGGGTTTTCTTGATTTTGGTTAATATGGACTCCGCTGAGGCGCTGATTTAACAGATCGGAAAGGTCGAGAGCGCCGGCCTGCTCGATATCGCGTGCACTGGCGGTCTGGACCGGGGCGGGTATTAGATCGAGTGGAAGATCGGTTCCGGGAAGGGGCGTGGCGGCCACCACGTCGATTCTGGAAGCCTGCGGTGCAAGCGCCAATGTTATTGTGCGCGATACCGGCGTGGCAGATTCCACGTCAATCAGCATAGACTGGGCGGCGAAACCAGCCCTGGAAACTTCCAGGCGGTAGCGGCCGTACGGCAAGTTGGAAAAAGTGTACTGGCCTTGGGGATCTGTCTGAAATGTGAGGTCGGTGTTATGAACGAGATTCCGAAGCTTACCGGCAGCCTGCATGGCGGCACTGGAAGTGTCCTTGACTTCGATCTGTATTTCACCCGGCTGGGACTGACCATGCAGGAGGACAGTCGAAAGAATAGACGCGATGAAGCCGTATAGGAACGGACGCAGACGGCGCCGGACATCGGGAACGTGAGCCATATAGTGTTATTCCGCGCACGCCCATTCTGTTCACCCTTTTTGTGATTTTATCGGAAGATGCCTGGAGACAAGGAGGGATCGGCCCCCATTCATGGGGGCGGCGATCCCTCCAAAATCGCGTTACTTGTCGGGTTTCTTGTCCTCTCCCTTGGGAGGCCGCTCCCGCTTGCCTCGATCTGGCCGCTGCCTGTCGGCTGCGGGCTGCCCAGGTTGTGCCGCTGGGGGCTGGGCTACTTGCTGCGGTGGCGGGGGCGGCGGTGCGCTCTGCCGTTCCGCTGCGGGTGCTTGAGGTGGCGGCGCATTCTGCTTTTGCCGCCGCATCTCTTGCTGCTGTTGTTGCTGCTGGCGGCGTAGGTCCTGTTGCTGTTGCCGCTCGACGTCCCTCTGCTGTTGCTGCTGCCTGCGGACATCCTGCTCTGGCGGTTGTTGCACCGGTGGAGGAGGAGTGTTTTGTTGCTGAACTGCCGGAGCCTGGGGCTGCGGGATATTCTGCTGTCTCCGCTGGTCCTGCTGTTGCTGCTGCTGTTGGCGCAGAACCTCCTGCTGTTGCTGCCGCTGTTGTTGCTGCTCCCGCTGAGCATCCTGCTGCTGTTGCTGCCGCACTTGCCCAGGGGGCGTGTTCTGCCGCTCCGCTGCCGGAACCTGGGGCTGCGGGATATTCTGCTGTCTCCGCTGGTCCTGTTGTTGCTGCTGCTGTTGCCGCAGAACCTCTTGCTGTTGCTGCCGCTGTTGTTGCTGCTCCCGCTGAGCATCCTGCTGCTGTTGCTGCCGCACTTGTCCGGGAGGCGTGTTCTGCCGCTCCGCTGCCGGAGCCTGGGGCTGCGGGATATTCTGCTGTCTCCCGACGTCTTGCTGTTGTTGCTGCCGCTGTTGTCCCGGAGGCGCGTTCTGCCGCTCGGTTACCGTCGGCTGAGGCGATGCGTTCTGAGGCGACACGCCTTGCGGTCCTCGATCGGTTCGTGGTTGGGTTCGCCTCACCCGACTCATATCCACCACTCTAACTGGGGCGGCCGGTGCGGGCGCGCTCTGACGAATCTTCTGGATTTCGGCAACCGGGAGCGGCCGTCCGGGATCTTGCGCCAGCGCTGCCTGCTGCCGGGCAAAAGGCACGGGAGCTGCAGGTGGCGGGGTTCGAGCTACAACTCGCCGGCTCATGACGTCGGCTGACGGACGCGGAGCCCGCGAAGCTGTGTCCGCACGGGATCCCAGAACGCTATTGCGTTGCGGAGCAATGGCAGGGGCCGAGATCACTTGGACCGACCCAAGTTGGGCGGCAGACACCGAACGCGCATCTTGATTAATCCGACGCCCGCTGCCGAAAGAGTTCCGCGGAACCGCGGTGACGCCGTTCCGAACCCGCCGGTTGGCGTATTGGATATCGGCTATCCTCCGGTTATCCGAGTTCCGGCTGTAGCCGTAGTAGTTGTTGATAGTGGCATTATTAAACACCGTGTTGGTGTTATTCACGCGGGTAAAGTAGCCCTGACTCACGCGGTACGACGGGAAATACGGCTCTCTCGGTCCCAACGGGAACCAGCCCACAGCCGGCGCGGTGCCAATGGAAAAGCTGAGGCTGAAACCGGACCCTCCTCCGCCCCCACCGACCCAGCCCACCAGCGCCGGAGCATACAGCGGCGTGACACCGTAGGGGCCTGGAATCCAGCCCCAGCGGCCATTGAAGGAAGACCAGCGGCCATAGTGATAGGGAGCGAATCCCCAGGGAGCTTCATCCACCCAGGTCCAACCCCAGGGCGCGATCCAGGCCCAATGCCCGTCTCGATAGGGCGCCCAGTCCGCATCGACCGAGGTGGGCATCCAAACCTCGCCGTAACCGGGCTGTTCAGACCAGCGCCCGTATTGGTCGAGGTCGTCGTAGCCGGGAATTTCTCGCGACACGTAACGGGCCGACTGGGATTGATCTGCGCGGCGGTTGCGCTCCGAGCACCACTGATCGAATTCGTCGAAGCCCTCCGCGGACTCGAGGTTATAGTTGATTTGATCGTCGCCTCTGACGACCACACGCTGGCGCGCATAAATCGGGAAATCCTGACCGCCCCCGGTCACTTCGCCCTCGCCATCGCGCACCGCGACAACGGTGGTCCGCGAATCGGGATTCGCGTCGATGCGATAGTCGCCCGGTCGAGTCAGAGTGAATGCCAGGTTGGGAGTGTCTATTTCGAAAATCTGGTCTTGCCCAAGATTACGCAAACGAACATTGAGAGTCCCCTGGGACAGGCGGATCTGAACGGCTTGGTCGTCCAGGTTCAGAAACTCAAAGGCCGAGTCGGCGCTCAGGCGCAAGGCCGCCGAACCGACCTGAAACTCAGCCCGGCTGCGGTCGCCAACCCAGAGATTGTCGCCGGTGGTGAGCGGCCGGTTGATATCGGCGTCCACCCAATCGTTTAATCCGCTGGGTTGCAGGGACACCGGCCCCTCCCGGTAGTTAAGCCGGCCTACTCGGCTCGGCGGGTCCACCTGCGCTGCCAAAAACGAGGCTAAGCACGCCATCAGGATCGTCGCCATCTTTATGTTTCGCATAAATTTTCCCTCGCCGGAGAAGCCACCTTCCTACAAGCACGCCGAATACCAAAGATATTGGAGGCCTCAGCGGTACCAATACCGACCTTGGCAAGCGGTTATGACCATGACATTGCAAGGGAAACACCCCTTTTCGTCGCCTGGCGCGCTAGGCTGTAAAGGGAGACGGCTGCTTCTTGAGAACCAAGCTTACTTCGGACTTGCTCATATCCACCAGCCGCTTTGTTCTCGTCGCGGGTTTTGGCGGGCTTTTGGTGGTTATTGCCCTGGGTGGCTTCGACGCATCGCGCGTATTGCGCCAGATCCGCAATGAAGATGACCAGATCCGCAAGCAATTCCTTTTTCGAAATCACCTTCTTAACGACATCCGCTCTGAACTCTATCTCTCCGGGACCTATGTTCGAGATTATTTGCTCGATCCCGAACCGGAACGAGCGGCCACCTATCGCACCAGCCTTGAAGAAGTCCGCAGGCAAATGGAGTCGGCGCTGCTATCCTACGGCCGGCAGGAGGAATCCGGCGATACCGGGCACTACACCGCCCTGAAATTGGAACTGGCGGGCTACTGGGAAGTGATTCGCCCGATCCTCGATTGGGACGCCAACCAACGGCGTCAGCGAGGCTACATTTTTCTGCGGGACGATGTGTTCCCGCGCCGCGCTGCCATGCTGGCAATCGCAGGCCAGATTGCGGACATCAATGAGCAGCAATTGAACGGCGGAAATGAACGGGTGGTCAACCTGCTGGTAACGTTTCAGAAGCGCCTCGCTGTAATTCTTTTCGCAACCCTGACGCTCGGCTTGGGAATGGCGGCCTTCAGCACCAGGAAGATTCTCCAGTTGGAAGCGAACGCCCAAGCGCGCTTTCAGGAGGTATCGGAAGCCCGCAATCAGCTTACAAATCTCTCCGCGCGGCTGGTTCAGGCGCAGGAAACGGAGCGGCGTGTGCTGGCTCGCGAGTTGCACGATGAAGTGGGTCAATCTCTTTCGGCGGCGCTGGTGGAACTGCGCAATTTGTCAATAGGGCTTGCGGCTGCATCTGTGGAACAGTCGCGCAGTCAGGTTGAAATCGTCAAAGGCCTGCTGGAGAGCACCGTGAAAGTCGTGCGAAACATGTCGCTGCTGCTCAGGCCGTCGATGTTGGACGATCTGGGCCTGGTTCCCGCGTTGCGATGGCAAGCGCGCGAAGCATCTAAGCGCACCGCCATGGATGTAAATGTAACTACGGAGCTGGTCTCGGACGATTTCCCGGATGAGCATAAGACCTGTATCTATCGCGTAGTGCAGGAAGCCTTGCACAATTGTTCCCGGCATTCACAAGCCGCCACGGTGCGCATTCGAGTGGTACAACGAGACGGCCTGCTGTCACTATCGATTCAAGACGACGGATGCGGGTTCGATGTTAAGCACTCAAAAGGCCTCGGGTTGCTCGGCATCGAGGAGCGAGTGGCTCAACTGGGGGGCACTTGTACAATCCATTCGGCCTCGGGCAGTGGCACGACTTTATCCGTCGCGTTGCCCATCCACTCTACGGACGAAATAGAAGGGACTCACGAACTTGAAGCAGATTCGCATTCTATTAGTTGACGACCATAACGTAATGCGAAGAGGTCTCCGGCTGTTGCTCGACAGCCAGCCTGGATTCGTGGTGGTGGGCGAGGCGGCCGACGGCAAACATGCAGTTGCACAAGCCGAGGCCACCAAGCCGGATGTGGTCGTTCTGGACATTGCCATGCCTCAGCTCAACGGCACCGAGGCCGCGCAACGCATCACCGAACTCTTGCCCGGCACGGCCGTGGTCATATTGAGCATGCATTCAGACGAGGGCTACGTCCTGCGCGCGCTGAAAGCAGGGGCCAAGGGCTATCTGGTAAAGGATTCCGCGGAGAGCGATCTGGTGCAAGCGATCCGCGCCGTAAGCGAAGGCAAGACATTCTTCAGTGCGGAAATCAGCAAGATGCTGGTAGAGGATTATATCCGCGAGATACGATCCCGCGGCGCTGAAGATAGTTACGACCTACTCACTTCCCGCGAGCGGGAGATCCTGCACTTATTAGCGGAGGGGAAATCCAACAAGGAAATTGCGGCGCTGCTCAATCTCAGCGTCTTTACCGTGGAGACACACCGCAGAAACCTGCAGGAAAAACTCAATCTCCACACCTTCGCGGAACTGATTCTCTACGCCGTGCGAAAGGGCGTAATTTCCTAACGGGGCGAGCCTACTTCAGCTCCGTCATGAATCCCGGAACGCTCCACTGCTGCTGCAGGCTGTTGGGAGCCCACTGGTACTCGGTCTCCATGAATTTCGCGATCTCGGCTTGGCTCTTGCCGCTGCGAATCTGCTGCGTCACGCGGTCGCGCAGCTTGGCGACATTGTCGCGATAGGTCTGCAAACCCGCCTTGTTGGTCACCGCGCCATGTCCCGGAATCACTGTGTCGAAGTCCAGTTGCAGCGCTCCGTCTAGTGTCTTAGTCCAATCGACAATGCTCCCGCCCCCGCTGTAGTCGATCAGGGGACTCGTACCCGCCATCATGTCGCCGGTGTGGATGGTCCGCAGCGCCGGGAAATAGATGATGGCATCGCCGTTGGTATGCCCGCGTCCATAATAGTGCGCGCGCACTTCTTTTCCCCCCAAAAATACCGAGGTCTCGTCGTTGAACACGATTCGCGCCGGCGTCACTCCCGGAGCCGCATTGCTCTGCTTATGATCGAGGATGTTCTTGCGTGAATTCGCCGTCGAGATGACGTCCGCACCCGTACTGTACATCTTGGTGTTGCCGCCGCTATGGTCCTCGTGATAGTGGGTGCTGATCACGTACTTCACCGGTAGCGGAGTCACTTGTTTCACGGCCGCCAGTATCGCCTCGTGGTCGCGATCGAACTTATCGTCGATCAGAATTACGCCCTCGGATGTGACGTATACCCCTACGTTGCCGCCATCGCCTTCGATTTCATACAGGTCGTCTTTGACCTTGTTGAGATTCAGCTTCGGAGGCTGGTTCGAATTCTGCGTGTAAGCCACGAAGGCCAGCAGCAGGAATAGAAGTCCAGCGGAAACACGCGCCAATATTTTCCGGTTCATGGGCCACTACTATACCAAATTTCTCCACCGCCGGCGCTGCTCCAGGACATTGTCGTCTGCCCGTGATCCGTCCGTAAGGGAAGTTGAGTGATGGTTGAAGTCAAGACTGTATTGGTGAAGAAGGGTTGTGGGTTTTCACCCGATGGGTGCAGAGGGGCCGTAGAATGCGTGGATGGGTTTGCCGGAGCGTAGTTCACCGACGCAACAGCCGCTGGGGTTCGATTACGACGAAGGACATGGCGAGCAAGGCTTGACGGCGCTGGCCGGGATTCCGGTGTTGCTGCAAGCGTTCCGGAGTCTGGATTTGCCGCGCAGCGTGGCACGGCACGTGTCGATCAAACAACGCCACCGTGGATTGGATGAAGCCAGCTACGTGGAAAGTTTTGTGATTCTGAACGCGGCGGGCGGCGAATGCCTGGACGACTTCGGGCCGCTACGCCAGGATGGAGTGCGTGGCACGCCGCGGAGAGCCGCAGAAGATGGAGTTCCGCGACGGTAACGTTCCGGC
>JBDTTL010000136.1:0-11411 GCA_039930665.1 Acidobacteriota bacterium | reverse complement strand
CGATGACACCCCTATTTGACGATCCGCGCCTGAACCCGATCCGCGACAAAGTCGAGGCCGGCGAGCGCCTGAATTCTGACGACGGGCTCGCGCTCTACCGCACTCCCGACTTGCTCGCGGTGGGCTGGATGGCGAATCTGGTGCGCGAGCGCCTGCACGGGAACAAGACTTACTTCAACGTCAATCGCCACATCAATCCTACCGACGTGTGCGTGGCCAGTTGCAAGCTGTGCGCTTTCGGCAAGAAGGCCAAGGACCCTACCGCTTACGCATTTTCGCTGGAGGAAATCTGGGAGCGCGCCGGGCGCGGTCATGCCGAAGGCGTCACCGAATTTCACATCGTGGGCGGTCTGCATCCCGAGCTTTCCCTCGACTGGTATTGCGACATGCTGCGCGGGCTGAAGCAGCGCTACCCGGAGGTGCACCTCAAGGCCTTCACCATGGTCGAGATCGGCTACTTCGCACAGCGCACGAAGATCAGCCACCGCGAAGTGCTGGAGCGCCTGAAAGCTGCCGGCATGGATTCGATGCCCGGCGGCGGCGCGGAAATCTTCGCGGAGCGCGTGCGCCGCATCATCTGCGATCACAAACTTTCGGGGGACCAGTGGATTGAAGTTGCGCGCACCGCGCATCAGATGGGCATACACTCCAACTGCACCATGCTCTACGGGCACATCGAAACTCCAGAGGATCGTGTCGACCACCTGCTGCGGCTGCGCGGATTGCAGGACGACACCCGGGGCTTCCAGACCTTCATTCCGCTGGCGTTCCATCCGGATAATACGGCGATGGAGCACGTAGGCAAGACTACCGGCTTTAACGACATTCGCGAGATCGCGGTTTCGCGGCTGATGCTGGACAACATCCCGCACATTAAAGCTTATTGGGTGATGATGACTCCGCAGATTGCGCAGATCGCACTCCGCTTCGGCGCCGACGATCTGGATGGCACTGTGGTGGAAGAAAAAATATATCGCGATGCCGGCGGTGCCACCAGCGGCAGCCTCCGCCGCAGTGAGTTGCTGAGCCTGATCCGCGAAGCCGGGCGCGAGCCTCTGGAGCGCGACACCCTTTATCATCCGGTAGAGCGCAAAGAATCCGAGAACGTGTTTACTGTGCTCGTGTAAACGCGACGGGCACAAAAAAAGCCGGCCCTCCGAATGGAGTCGCCGGCTTCTTTGTGCCCGTCGGTACTTCTAATGTGCCCGTTAGGGGATCTGGAAGTCCACGTTGCGGTCACGATTAATCTGCTGGCTGAAGGGGATGTCGATCTTCGACAGCGGAGCATGGTGCTCTTTGTTCTCCCGATCCTGCCAGTACAACTGATCACCCTCGACCTTATACGCTGTAGCCGCCTGAATGGTGTGGTCGCTGAACGCGATCAAATAGAACTGAGGCTCGTTGTCTTCATTAGCTGACTGCGGCTCCGTTTGCGCAGGTGGCGGATACTGCTGCTGGTACTGCGGCTGCTGCTGAGGCGGAGGCGCAGCCTGGTCTTGCCCTTGCTGCGGATAGCTCTGCTGATAACCGTAATCCTGCTGTGGAGGGGGCGCTGAGGTATAGCCGCCACTGTAAGCATAGGGATCATAGCTGTAGCTGTAAGCGTAGGGATCATAGCCGTAGCCGTAAGAGGGATAGTAAGGGTACCCGCCGAGCCCTAAATATAGGCTCGATCCCCAATAAGGCGCATAGCCGCCATAGTGGCCACCGCGATAACCGCCACGGTAGCCGCCTCGAAAGCCACTGCTACCACCGCGAAAGCCACTGCTACCACCGCGGAAACCGCTGCTACCGCCACGGAAGCCACCCGTGGATCCGCCACGGAAGCCGCCCCCAACGCTGCCGCCGCGACCACCAGAGAATCCACCGCCACGGGCTCCGCTTCCACCGGCGTGCCCGCCGCCACCGCCGCCATGTCCGCCTCCACCGCGCTGCCCGTAAGCCGTGGCAATCAGACCGGGAGAGCACAGAGCGGCAAAGAGTGCGATCTTAGAAAATCTCATAGTGAATTCCCCTTCTGCCAGTTAGATGTGGTATTTCACAATTCGGTTCCAGTCTATCTCACGGCTGGCATGAAAGTTGCTTGAGCTAAAGCCTCCCTTGCATGTAACCCTGGGGACTTGTCGCACATCCATACGTTGTTCGTTCCCCCAATTTTTATGGACTCCGATCTTGCGCACGAACGTTCGCGCCGCCAGTTTCTGAAGTCAGCCGCGTGCATGTTCTGCGCCGGCTCCGCCGCGTTAGGCCAGGATCAACCAACGTTCTCCACAGACATTAAGGTAGTTAATGTTCTCGCGACGGTGCGCACCAAGAAAAATGAGATTGTCCGCGATCTCACTAAAGATGACTTCACGCTTACCGAGAACGGCCGTCCGCAGATCATCCGCTATTTTTCCAAGGAGACGGATCTTCCGCTGACTGTCGGGCTGATGGTGGACACCAGCATGAGTCAGCAGAAGGTGCTGGAGTCCGAACGCAGTGCTAGTTTCCGTTTCCTCGACCAGGTTCTCCGCGAGTCTAAAGACAAGCTGTTCGTTATGCAGTTCGATATGGCGGTGCAGTTGCGTCAGCCGCTCACCTCGTCGCGCAAGGATCTGGAAGCGGTCCTGCCGTATGTCGATACGCCAACGCGGCGCGATTTGAGCATGCAGGATGGCGGCGGCACGCGGCTCTACGACGCTATCGTCGAGGCGTCCAACAAAGTTCTGAAGGACCAGAAAAACCGCAAGGCAATGATCGTTCTTTCCGACGGCGGCGAAAATGGCAGTACGGCGAATTTAATGGATGCCATCGAAGCGGCACAACGCGCCGACGCCCTTATCTACTCCATTCTCTTCTCCGATTCCTCATATCCCGCGCCGCCGTTTGGTTTCGGGGGCCTGGATGGCAAGGACATTCTCATGCGGCTTTCCAGAGAGACGGGAGCGTCGTTTTACCAGGTGTCTAAGAAGCAGGGGATTGGACAGATCTATCAAGCGATCGAAGAGGAACTCCGCAGCCAATACAATCTGGGCTTTATTTCAGACCAGCCGAATGAGATCTCCGAGTTCCGCACGCTGAAGCTGTCGACGAAACGCAAGGATTTAGTGCTGCAATACCGCGAGCGCTATTGGGCGCAGGCCTGACCGTAACTGACGCTCGGTGGTCAACGGCCGGGTCGCCTGCCGCCGCCCAAGCGCTAAGCCAGCGCGCGGGCCACATCCGGGGCGAAATACGTGAGAATGACGCTCGCGCCGGCGCGGCGGATGGAGGTGAGCGACTCCATCATGGCGCGGTCAAGATCCAGCCAGCCGTTTCGCGCCGCCGCATGGATCATGCTGAATTCGCCCGACACTTGATACGCGCCGATCGGAATGTCGAAGCGATCGCGGGCCTGGCGGATCAGGTCCAGATAGGGCATGGCGGGCTTGACCATCAGCAGGTCGGCGCCCTCTTCGAGATCGAGTTCCATCTCATGCAGGGCTTCGCGTCCATTGGCGGGGTCCATCTGATAGCTGCGGCGGTCGCCAAACTGCGGCGTGGATTCGGCGGCCTCGCGGAAGGGCCCGTAAAAGACGGAGGCAAACTTAGCCGCGTAAGCGAAAATAGGCGTGTTGGAGAAGCCCTGGTCGTCAAGAGCGCTGCGGATTGCAGCCACCCGCCCGTCCATCATGTCGGAAGGCGCTACCATGTCGGCGCCGGCGCGGGCGTGGGAGACGGCCGCTTTGGCCAGCCACTCGAGGGTAGCGTCGTTGTCGACGTCGTGAACGCCATCGCGCTCCACCACTTTGCCGCAATGCCCATGGCTGGTGTATTCGCAATTGCAGACATCTGTCATTACAATGAGACCAGGCACGGCGCGCTTCACGGCGCGAATCGCCTGCTGTGTGATCCCGTCGTCGGCATAGGCGCCCGAAGCTTGTTCGTCTTTGGTCTCCGGAATTCCGAACAGTATGACGCCGCCCACTCCGAGAGCATGGGCTGATTCGCACTCCTTCAACAACTGATCGATGGAAAGCTGCGACTGACCTGGCATGGACGAAATTGCGTTGCGAACGCCCTCGCCGGGGCATACAAAAAGCGGCAGGACTAGTTGCGAGGGTTCAAGGTGCGTCTCCCGCACCAAGCGGCGCATGGATTCGGACACACGAAGCCGTCGCGGGCGGTGGACCGGAAAAGACATGCTCTCATTATCCAACGGAGATTCAACCGTCGGGTTTGGGGGGGCGTGATCGCCGTCCGCAGTGGTTTGGCAGCGAGGCCTGCTTCGGGGGGCAGGCACCCTAAGCGTAAAGCCTTAGTTTGGTACTAAGCGTGCCTATCCTATGAGCGTGCAGTGCAGTACCGAACGGAATCAAAGCTTTAAGTACGTCTTGCAGAAGTATTTACCTGTTATCGCCGGAAAAATTTACGGAGCTCCGGGATACAGGCCTCTTTTAAGACGTGCAATGGAGGGCGGTACGACGGTTCGTACCGATCAGGCGCCTCGGATGGCCGGAATGTGCAGCCGGTTCAAAACGAGAAGGCCACTCACCAGTTGATAAAAAAATATGCGGGCAGGGAATGCCCAGAGGGATTTGACATGAAAATTTCGATTTTGATCGCTGGCGGGCTCATTTTGAGTCTGCTCGGAACCGGTTGTGCAACCAAGAAATATGTTGCCAAGAGTATCGCGCCTGTCGAGCAACGGGTGACCGTCACGGAAGCCAAGAATACTGATCAGGATACAAAGATCACGGCGAACGCCACCCAGATCGATTCGGTCGAAAAGGACCTGTCGCGCACCAATGAGCGTCTGAACGATGTGGATGCGAAGGCCCAATCTGCCGCCGCTGCTGCGGATGCGAAGGCTGCCGCCGCTGCTGCCGCCGCCAGCGCCGCGGATGCGAAGGGCCAACAGGGCATCGAGAAGGGCACCATGGCGGCGAAGTCCGTTGACACTTTGCGCGACGATGTTCGGGCGGGTAAGTTCAAGATGACCAAATCCGACTCCGTGCTGTTTGGCTTCAACCGGAAGACGCTGAGCGACGAGGCCAAGGCCCAGTTGGATGGCGTAGTGCAAGCGCTCAACGGCGTGAGCCGCTACGTAGTGGAGATCCAGGGCTTCACGGACAAGACTGGCTCCTCGGTATATAACGATGGACTGAGCCAGGAGCGTGCGGAAGCGGTAGCGCGGTATCTGGCCAGCCATAACGTGCCACTACGCAACATCACGATGCTGGGCTCGGGCGAGGCTGACGGCGATCAGAAGACGCGGGACGAACGGGCGCAAAGCCGCAAGGTGGACGTTCGGGTATTTGTTCCCGAGATTTAACGGTTCGGATGCCGTGCGGAACTGCTCCCGCAGCGGCGTCCCACGAGTTGGCCGCCAGACCCTCCGACCTGACGGCCATCTAGGGCAGGCGCTTGACAAGGTCTTGCGCGAGGAGATCTGCACGCCTCGCCAAGTTGACTGCGGTCACCAGATCTTGTTCTCGCGCCTGCTCTGCTTGTTTCTGGAAAGTTTGAATCCGGCTGACGATCTGCGTGAGCTCGGGATTCAGATTCCTGCCTGACACACTTCCTAAGACTCTCCTCACGCGATCCAAGCTTTCTTCCAGGGCGCGGTTATAGTCGCGCAACTGCTCGGCGGTGAAAATCTGTCCCAGCCGCGGCGTCGGCTGCGTTTCAGGCGGAGCTGTGGTCGGAGGCTCCGGAGGCTGGGTGTTGGCGCGCACTGGTGGCGGAACCCGGCGGGGAGGCGGCGGAGCGGGCGCAACCGGCGGCATGGCAGCCGGTATGCCCTCTGTTATGGCGGTGTCCTCCGGCGCGTCGATTTCCGGGGGCGGAGGCAACTCAGGCTCCACCGTGGCCACGGGGGGCCGTACTACCGGCGGTGGCGGCACAAACACCCTCGGCGGCGGGGATTTGCCGAACCAGCACGATGTGCTGGCGAACGATAGCGCGAGGACGACGGGAAGCAGCCGCAATCTAACCATGATTTACCGACGCAGGGAACTGGAGGCGGAAGGTAGTTCCCCGGCCCAACTCGCTCGTAAAATCGACAGTACCATTATGTAACTGAACCGCGCGGTACGTCATGGCCAATCCGATCCCGGAGCCTCGTTCCTTGGTCGTGAAGTATAACTGGAAGACTTTGTCGCGGACCTCAGGTGGGATTCCGGGACCATTATCCGCAATTTCGATCACCACCGTATCGTCGGCTACTTCCGCCTTCAGGCACAAGCTTCCGCCGCCTTTCATCGCCTCCAGCGCGTTCGTGACCAAATTGAGGATGGCCTGTTTCAGTAGGTCTGCGTCACCTCGCATCAGAGCAGGCTCGGCGGGCGCCTGGAACTGCATCTCCACTCCGGAGGCGCGGGCCTGGGGGGTCATCAGATTCGCAACCTCTCCGGCCAAGGCTGCGAGATCTACATCCGTGAAGCGAACTTCCAAGGGGCGCGAAAAATCCAGAAAGGTCTTTACCACGCGGTCCAGGCGCCGGACCTCATTCGAAAGGATGTCTATTTCCGGAATCAGGCCGTCCTGCTGGGCCTCGGCGTGCGCGCGCAACAGGTCCAGGCGAAGGGAAATCGCGTTGAGCGGATTCTTGATCTCATGCGCCACCCCGCCACTAATACGGCTAATGGCAGCGAGCCGCGAGGCCACATCGAACCGCGAAGCCATACTGGCGATTTTTTCATCCAGGCTGCTCTTCAGCAGAGTGTTGTCCTGGCGCGCTCCGCTATATTTTTGGCCGAGCAAATTGAGTTTGCTTTCGAGAGCCATAAATTCGCGCGAACGGGGTTCGGGGCTGCGCGGCTCGTCGCCGCGAAAGTCACCCTGGGCAATGCGGTCGATGGTGGCCTCAATGCGTTTGAGCGGCTGCAGCGCCCGGCTCGTGGCGAAGCCGGCGAGCAGCAGCGATAGGAACAAAGAACCGGCCGCGACTTCCGCCACCGTACTCACTTGCGGCAACACTGGATCGATCAGGAATACGCTCGAGGTCACTACCTGGATGGTAAAAATGGATTGCTGTGCTACTCCCAGCGGTACCACAACCTGATAATCCGGCTTGCGCACCGTCAAATCAACCAGGCGTCGATAGAGAGAGCGGTTCCCCCAATCAGAGAAATTTTCCAGGCGGGCCAGCGGCTGGCCGAGACGCGATGGGTTAGAGGACGCGAGGATAAAGCCATTCTGGCCTGCGATATTAATTTCGAGCAGCGCGGCGGAAAGCGCCATCGTGCGAAATAGCATCGTCGAAATATCGGGATCGTTGGCAACGATATCGCGCCACTGCGTCTCGGTGTCGATAAGGTCGGCGGGTACTGGCTCGACCGACGAAAGGCGATTGATACGGTCGTTGATATAGGCGTTCACCTGCTGGCTAGCGAGCTCCGCGCGATCGAGCGCAGTGGCGGAAAGCGAGTTCACGAGGCTGGTGAGATAGAGTCCCGAAAGAACCGTCACCACTACAGTAACCAGCGTGACGGTCAACAGGATCAAGCGGACTCGCAGAGACATGGCCCGTTAGGCTGGGCCCGAACCATCTTGGGCGCCATACTCGCGCAATTTGTTGAATAAAGTTTTTTGGCTGATGCCCAGGATCTCGGCCGCCCGCGTCTTGTTGTTCTTGGTGTGTTCCAGCGTTAGCTCAATCAAAGCGCGTTCCGCGTGTTCGATGGTGGATCCCACCGGAATGCGCAGTTCGTGCCCGCCGTTGCCGGAGGGCGACGAAGACGGAGCGGAGGCGGTGCGAGCGGCTCCCCCTGTCTGGTGGAATAGCGGAGGCAGGTGATCCATCCGGATGGTTCCTTCGCCCGCTAGAATGGCCGCGCGCTCGATCACATTGCGCAGTTCGCGGACGTTACCGGGCCAGGAATGCGTGCGCAGAATGTCCAGGACATTGGGCGCGGCGTCGGCAACCTTGATCGAATGCTTGCGATTCATGTCGGCAAGCAGCGCCGTCACCAGCGAGGGAATGTCTTCGAGCCGCTCGCGCAGGGGAGGAAGCGGCACCGGGAAAACGTTGAGGCGGTAGAACAGATCCTCGCGGAATCGGCCCTCGCGCATGGCGCTCTCCAGGGGCGAATTGGTGGATGCGATCACGCGAACGTCCAGTTGAATTTCGGTCTTACTTCCCAGCCGGCGCACCCGCTGATCTTCGAGCACCCGTAGCAGCTTGGCCTGCGTGCCCATCGGCATGTCGCCGATTTCATCCAGCAGCACCGTGCCGTTTTGGGCCAGTTCGAAGCAACCGGCGCGGCGTTCCAGGGCTCCCGTGAAGGCCCCCTTCTCGTGTCCAAATAGTTCGCTTTCAATGAGGGTTTCCGGGAGAGCCGCGCAGTTGATGGCTACAAAGGGTGCGCTGCGGCGCGGACTCAGGGTATGGATCGCGCGCGCGGCCAACTCCTTGCCGGTACCGCTTTCGCCCGTGATCAGCACGGCTGCGCGGCTGGGGGCCACTTGTTGGATGAGCGCGAAGACCTCCTGCATTTTGGGCGAGGCGCCGGTCATTTCACCCAACACTCCGTGGTAACCCAATTCGCGTTCCAGGCGCTCGGCCCGTTCCGCCAGACCCTGTTGCGCAACCGCACGCTCGATCAGCAGACGCAGAGCCTGAGATTGCACCGGCTTTTCCAGGAACCATAGGGCGCCCAAATCGTGAATGAGGGAGAGCGCGGTTTCCAGGCTCCCAAATGCGGTCTGCACAATTGAGATGGGACCGCCGCCCTGGTCCTGAAGGTGCTGCAGAAGTTCCTGTCCGGTCATGCGCGGCATGTTGAGATCGGTGATGATGACATGCGCCCGGAAGTTGGCTAGCTTGTCGAGGGCGTCCTGACCGTCAGTGGCGGTCTGGACCTCATAGCCCCACAGCGCGATCATCCCGGCGAGCGCGGTGCGCTGATTTTCTTCGTCATCCACCACCAGGACGCGGGCGGGAGTGTGGTCGGTCTCAATCGTCATGTCGCTTCCTATTGTGCCAGTCAAAGCCTACAGATAGGAGGGAGGAGACATAAAAAACGTTTCTTGGGATCGCGGAGCCAACCGTGGGAGTGGGTTCAGGGGCGCGCCTATTGATTTCCGGGCAGTGCGGTGGCGGGCTCAGAATCGCGACAGCTTATTCAGGCCATTGAACGCGGCAGCCTTGTAGCATTCTGCGAGGGTGGGGTAGTTGAATACATTGTCGACGAAGTAATCGATGGTACCCTTCAGAACCATCACGGCTTGGCCGATGTGCAGTAACTCGCTCGCACCCTCGCCAATGATATGCACCCCGAGGATTTCGCGAGTCTCGCGATGGAAGACGATCTTGAGGCGGCCGGTGGTGTCTCCACGGATTTGGCCGCGCGCTATCTCCCGGTAATAGGCTATGCCCACTTCGTAGGGCGCGTCTTCCTCGGTAAGCTGTTCTTCAGTCTTGCCAATAAAGGAAATTTCGGGGATGGTGTAAATACCGTAAGGGTAAGTGGCCGGATTGGTTTGGGCCGGGCGGTGGAAGGCGATGGCGGCGGCCATGCGGCCTTGCTCCATCGAGACCGAAGCCAGGCTGGGAAACCCGATTACATCGCCTACCGCAAAAATGTGCGGCTGCTTAGTGCGGTATTCGGCGTCTACCGGAATCCGGCCACGCGCGTCGGCTTCGATGCCGGCTTTATCGAGCGCCAGCTCATCGATGTTGCCCTGGCGGCCGACGGCGTAGAGCAGGGCATCGCCCGATAGTCTCTTTTGGCTCTCCAGATACGCGACCACGCCGCCGTCGGAAGTCTCTTCCACGCTCGAAACTTCTTCGTTGAGGCGCATGGTGACGCGCTGGTCGCGCAGATGGTAAGAGAGCGCCTCCACTATTTCCGAATCGGCGAATTCCAGCAGGCGGGGGCGCTTTTCAATCAGAATCACGCGCACACCCAGAGTGGCGAACATGCAGGCGTATTCGACACCAATGACGCCCCCCCCGACGACGATCAGAGTGCGGGGGATCTCGGGAATGTCGAGAACCTGGTCGCTGTTGATAATGGTTCGGCCGTTAATCGGCACCTTGGGCGAAGTAGCCGGCTTGGTTCCCGTGGCAATGATGAATTGCTCGGCGCGGATTTCCACTACGCCCATCGTGGATGTCACCCGGACCGTGTTCGGATCGATGAAGGTGGCGTAGCCCGTGAGCACTTCGATATTATTCCGGTTGAGTTGCGAAATCGTGACCTCGATTTCGGTGCGGATTACATGCTGCACCCGGAAAGCGAGATCCGCCATGGAAATCTTTTCCTTGACGCGATAGTTAACGCCGTAGACGTTCTGATACTGGTAGCCGGATAGGTGCAGGACTGCTTCGCGCATGGTCTTGCTGGGGATGGTGCCGGTGTTGATGCAGACGCCGCCCATGCATTCCACTTTTTCCACCAAGGCCACATGCTTGCCCGACTTGGCCGCCTGTATGGCTGCGCGCTGGCCCGCCGGGCCGGAGCCAATTATGATTAAGTCAAAAGTTCGCATTAGTTTTCCAAAGTATTGCCGACGAGCGGCGGGGCGTGCCTATAACACATCGGCGAATCCGCGCTTCAGATGTCGGAAGAACAGTCCACCCGCGATGAAGGTTACGCACGAATACGCCGCCAACACGGCGAACTCCTGCCAGGTGGGCCATTGCGCCGAGAGCAGACGATCGCGGTAGGCGCGTACGATCCAGGACATCGGATTCAAGCGAAGCAAGGATCGAAAACGCGGCGGGATCTGACCCTCGCTGATCATTATGGGCGTGAACCAGAACCACAGGGTCATCAGCACCGTGAGCACTTGCGCGGTGTCACGCAAATACACGTGAAGACTGGAGACGATCCAACTGAACCCAACCGCGAACAGCCCGATAAATAGCATGTACAACGGCAGCAGAAGCACCATGGGGCTGATCGACTTCAACACCACAAGCGACGCGATCATCACCAACAGCAGCGCGATCAAATGGTGGATCAAAGACGACAAAAAGATGGACACAGGTACTACTTCGGCAGGAAACAAAGTACGCGTTATGAGGGTTGCGTGCTCCACCATGCTGGAGGCCGAGCGCAGGACGGTGTCCTGAAACAGCAGCCAAGGCAGCATTCCGCAGAACAGAAACATTGTGTAGTTCTGCGTTACAGACCCCGGGGGCAGCTTGGTTTTCAGGCAAATCTGAAAAATGAAGGTCCAACTCAGCAGCAACACCAAGGGGTGGATCACCCCCCAGATCCAGCCGGCGGCCGAGCCGACGTAGCGCTGCTGAAAATCGCGACGGACCAGTTGAGCGACCAGCGAGCGCCCCCGCACCAGATTCCGGAGGAAGTGGCGGCCAGGTATATGCTTCACGAGATATGCTTCACCATAAGAGTGTAAACTGATCGTGTGCGCTTTGTCCTTAGTGGAGCGCCGGTTCTCGCCGCTGCCCTGTGGATTTTGCCGGCGGCGACGTC
>JBDTTL010000135.1:0-11429 GCA_039930665.1 Acidobacteriota bacterium | reverse complement strand
GTCTTAACTGGTTGTGTCAAAAATGGGGGCAAGTCCATCCCGCCTCTTCCAGTTTGCGAATCAGGTCGGTCCGCGTCATCCAACCGATAGCTCGGCGACTTTGCGGACGCCGGGAATCTCGCCGCTATTGAGGTCCCGATAGAGATCACGAAGATTCTCCTCAAGTTCCGCCAAAGACTCGCCCTGCGTCATATAGTCGGGAAATTCTTCGAGGTAGCCGAGCCACATTTCACCGTCCTGCCAGTGGACATACCGCGCGGTGCTCATAGGAGTATTTTACTGCTTGTCGAGATCGAATGGATTGGCAGAAAAATCTCGCCGTTGAAGAGATTGTAGCCTCTCTGACCACCCAAACAGCCGATAGGTCGGCATCGTTCGATTTCGATTCTCGTTTGATGCGCGCTCGTCCGAATTGCCGCGGACGAGAACGTCGGGATTCGCCTATCAACTAGACTGATGCTAGATGAACCTATCATCGCGCATGTTGTCGAGGTCGTTCTTGTATGCCATGGCAGCCTATCATGTAGCTCGGGCCTGATACTCGCCGCCCCTCCGGCGATTCCGGACCCTAGCAAGCTTGTCGCCACCAGTGAGCTCGATCAGATTATTGGTCCACTGAAAGGAACCCCGAAGCCGGGCGGTCCTGGTGAGGTCTCCTGCGAATACACGCCCGCTAAGGCGCCGGCATGGTTCAGCATTGCCTTACACGACGGCGATCTTAGAGACTGGAAAACTAGGAACGGTGGCAAGAGCCCCATCTCCGTAGCCGAATTCGGCGCGGGTGCCTTCGTAAATCCTGACTTCTATGGTTCTGCCGAGCTGTACGCCAAAAAAGGAAACTTCATTTTGCGGGTGAGCATACCCAAGGGGCCCACTTCCGTCGACACAATTAAGGCTGTCGCCAGGAAGGCGCTGCCGCGTCTCTAAAAAGCGAGTCAAAAAATACCGTTCGACCATCACCGCGGATTCGAACTTCGCGCCGTCATACTGGTGATCTGTGAATGAAGTCGACGCGCCGCCCAGTGCAAGGAGTCCGCCACGCCAGACCTCCACGAGTCCCCGCTACACTGTCCCTTATAAGCTAACGCCGCCTTGCCGCAGCACGTCAAGCAGCGGCACTTTATAGGGGGTCCCGTCCGGTGCGCTCATCGGAGGGTTTCGCGGTGTCGTACGAGCGCTGCGTAGAAACCCGTCCCAGCGTTGCTGTTGCTGCGCGATATTGCCGTGATCGGTCTGATCGTCGTACGGCGTGTGCACTGCCGCGATAAAGCGATCAAATCGCTGAAAGATCGCATCCGCGGCTGTCATCACCGCTTGCGGCGTGGACGTGGACTGCTCTTTCAGCGCCATGAGCTCGATGAACATGTCGCGGCAGAACAGCGCGACAAGGTCGTAGTGACCTTGCTCGTGGTGGAGCAAGTCGGTCGGGAACGGCGCCGGCTGATTGAGCGCCCATTGATTCACGAATGTCTGTCCGCGGTCGAGATCGACCGAAATCGCCACATCGTCTCGCAATCGGTACTGCGGTGGACGGGTGTGAGGTATGTGTTCCGCAAAGATGGAGCGGTTGGGACGCGCCCGAGTCTGGGCCGCCGTAGCGCGCTGGCCAGGCACCGGATTTCCGGGGCGTGGCGACCCGAAATCCTGCCATGTTAAAGTTCGTTGTAAACCGTTTAGACGAGATGGCATGTTCGCAGTATATAGTTCAGCGTGCAATCCCGCCACTCGGTAAAGGCCCGCGGTTTTCCCGTCGCTCCGCGCAGCACGCGCCATCGCTATACTCTCGCTATACTAAATGATCTGTGAATAAAGTCGTTGCCACCGCGGACCAAGCCGTCGCCGACGTCCACGATGGCGCCACCGTCATGTTCGGAGGCTTCGGCCTCTGCGGCATTCCCGAAAATCTGATCGCCGCCCTGGTCCGCAAGGGCGTCAAGAACCTCCACACCATCGCCAACAACGTCGGCATCGACGGTTACGGAACCGGCAGTCTGCTCGACGCCGGGCAGATCGCATCGCACACCGGCAGTTACGTCGGCGAAAACCGGCTGCTCGAAAAACTGGTGCTCGCCGGCACGCTGCCTCTGAAGCTGCTCCCGCAAGGAACTCTCGCCGAAGCCATCCGCGCGGGAGGCGCCGGCATCCCCGCCTTCTTTACGCCCGCCGGCGTCGGAACCACGGTGGCCGAAAATAAAGAGGAACGTGAATTCGGCGGCCGCCGCTACATCCTGGAGCGCGCCCTCACTGCCGATTTCGCCATCGTCAAAGCCTGGAAAGGCGACCGCCTCGGCAACCTGGTCTATCGCAAGGCCGCCCGCAATTTCAATCCCATCATGGCGACCGCCGCCGCCATCACCATCGCCGAAATCGAGCACTTGGTCGGGCCCGGCGAGCTCGATCCCGACCACATCGTCACCCCCGGCATCTACGTCCACCGCGTCGTCGTCGGCGAGCGCTACGAAAAACGCATCGAGCGCCGGACCGTTCAGGAGACGCCCAAATGAGCGCGCTCGCCGGAAAGCTCACCGATCAGCAGAAGCGCGAGCGCATCGTCCGCCGCATCGCCCGCGAGCTGCGCGACGGCTTCTACGTCAACCTCGGCATCGGCATGCCGACCATGGTCGCGAATTACGTGCCGCCCGAGATCGACGTCGTCCTGCAATCGGAAAACGGCATGCTGGGCGTTGGGCCGTATCCCGTCGAAGGCTGCGAGGATGCCGACATCATCAACGCCGGCAAAGAGACCGTGACCGAAGTGCCCGGCACGTCGTACTTCTCAAGCGCCGACTCCTTCGCCATGATTCGCGGTCGTCACATCGATCTCAGTGTGCTGGGCGCGATGCAAGTTGACGAAAACGGTGACCTAGCCAATTGGATGATCCCCGGCAAAATGGTGAAGGGCATGGGAGGCGCGATGGACCTGGTAGCCAGTGCCCGCCGCGTCATCATCGCCATGGAGCACTCCACCAAAACCGGAGCGCCCAAGATTCTGCCCAAGTGCACGCTCCCCCTCACCGGCATCAAAGTGGTGGACACCATCGTCACCGAACTAGCCGTGATTCAAGTCACGCCCGGCGGCCTGGTGCTCGAAGAAATCGCCCCCGACACCACCGTCGAAGAAGTACAGAAAACCACCGCCGCGAAGTTGACCCTTAAAGACCCCCTCAAGACGATGTCTTGCTAGTTCCATCCGCGTTAATTTGCGTTCATCAGCGAGCCAAATTCTTTTGTTCTTTGCTCGCAGCCACTTCGCATTTCAACTCCTGCCTTCACTCGCCGGCCATCTTGTAAGTTCTAACCAAGAGTCGGGCCCACCCATTGGGTAACCCGGCCGCGAGGGCGGAAGACCCGGGCAACCCCGCCAGCGCTAAAAGCAATGGGGAGATGTGGCGGGGCTCTGACGCCATCCCTCTCGCGTATCGGTCTACTGACCGAGCGGGCTCGCAAGAGTCTCAGGGGTTATTGACGATTTGTGGGGCCCCAACAGGTCTTTGACATCCGCCGGTAAGCAGGGAAGAACGACGCCTTATCTGAGTCCATCTGCGAGCCAATTCTCCGGAATCGGTCCCTAGTTGGTAATTGGCGGCCGCACGTACTTCTCGTTGATGTACTTGCCGGCCAATTCGAGCGCGCCCTGAGTGTCATCCTTGGTGCGGAGCGCCTGGCGATATTCATTCACCGCGCGCTCGCGCTGATCGGTGACGTCGAAAATCTTTCCCAGGTTGATGTGCGCCCAGACCTCGGTCCATTTGGGTTCCAGATCGCCGTTAAGCACTTCGCGGAAGCCGTTCGCGGCGGATTGATAGTTGTTCTGCAGGAAGAACAGCTCCGCGACGCGGTAATGTGCCAGCGAGCTATTGCGCTTCACATCGATAGCTTTCTGATATTCCTTCAAGGCCTCCTGGAACTCGCTCACCTCGGCAAACTGCTCACCGCGCCGGATCGCCACCGCCACTCGCATCGTATCGTCGAAGCGCAGCACCTGTCCCTTGGGATCGAGCGTCACAATCTTAGGCTTGCCGAACGTCTCCATCGCGAACTCCGATGACGTGCCGACTACCTCAATGGTCTTTTCCTCCGGATTGCCCTCGGTTTCGACGTGCAGAGTCACCGGCATGCGGAACGTATCCAGATCCTGCGACACTTTGCCCATCACGCGGAAACCCTTCTGCGTGCGGAACACTGTATATTCCAGCTTGAATTCGGGCGCGCCGCTCGATTCAATCCACTGAATGAAGAACCCTTGCAGACTTTGCCCCGCGAACTCCTCGGCCAGCTTGCGAAACTCATCGGTGCTCACGCTCTTCCATGCGTAACGCTCCGGCAGCGCCTTCAGGATCTTCATGAAATTATCCTCGCCTGCAATCACTCGCAGCATGTTCAGCACCGCGGCTCCTTTGCTGGCGGTGGCCGCCCAGAATTCCGGGGAATAATCCTCCAGACGCGACGATTGAATCAGCGGCGGCTGATCCACTGTCAGCGCCTCAACGTAGGTGTCGTGGATCTCGGCGTCGAGCGCGCCCGGGCCATTCACGTGTTGCAGGTACAGGATTTCGGAGTAGCGCGCCAGGCCATTTTCGATCCACATATGGTTGCGCGTCGTTGGCGAAACCATCGCGCCCCACCACTGTCGCGACACTTCGTTCGCGACCAGCTTCATGTTGACCTGCTGGCCCATGGCCTTGGGCGCAAAGAAAATCATTCCCGGAGCGTCGTAGCCATTAGGTGCGCCGTCCTCGGTTTCGATCACGGTCAAGTCTTTTTTTGCCGGCAACCCGAAATCGCCAGTGAAGAATGTCATGGCTCTGGAGATCTCAGCAGCGTACGCCTGCGCTACCGCGGCGGCCTTGTGCACATAAAACTTGGTTGTTACGCCGTCCCCCGTGAGCGTGGTCGGCTCGCCCTGCACCACCGCGATGCTGCCCGGGAACGATGCCTGCTCGAACTGATAATGTTCCGTGTGCATGCCCGCGGTCGTACTTGCATCCACTTGTCCGTTGCCGCTGGCGATCACGTGATATCCGTCCGGTACGGTCACGCGGAAGTCCGAAGCGAAGCGATCGGCCGTGTAATCGTTCACCGGGAACCAGCGCGCCGGATACATCAGGTAGGCAACCGCCGGAGTAATCGCCGCGAACTTGATTCCGAATACGGGCGACTCTTCCTGCCCCGTCAGTTTCCCGCCGTAGACAAACGTCAGTGTCGCGGGTTGCCCCTTCGGCAGCGCCTTCGGCAGGTTGATCCGTACGCTCATGTCTTCGCCGAAGCGCGAGGCGGAAATCTCCCGCCCCTCCACATCGGTGACGCGCGTCAGGTTCAGCGCATTGTTCAATTCGAAGGTTACGGTGGAGGTGTTATCCAGCGGAACGAAAGTGATCTTGGCGGTCGCGTTGATGGTCTGCGCGGTGGGATTAATCTGCGCATCCAGCGCCACCGTCTGCACATCGATTCTCGCGCGCCCCTGTTGGCGGTCCTGGGCGAAGCCCATCACGGCCGACGTCGCGGTAACCAGCACCAATCCGAAACACCTAGCTGACTTCATTACGCAGTTCCAATCGCCTGATTCCATTTTCCATCAAAATATCGTCGATGCACTCGGCGGCTACTTCCATTGGGTCGCGCTCGCTCGAAAGCTTTTGCTTTACTTCTTCCAGATCGGCTTTCATCAGGCAACGCGCGCTGTCGTCGTTCAGCAACCGCAGCGCCTCTTCCGCGATCTGTTCGCCGGTCATTCTATCCTGGATCAATTCCGCCGCCACCCGCCGCCCGGCCACTAGATTGACCATCGACAGGAATGGCGCCTTTACCATCCATCGCCCTAATCTCCAACTCAACGCGTTTACCCGATAAAAGGACACCATGGGTGTGCCGAGCATTGCTGCTTCAATGGTAACCGTACCGCTAGCCGCTAAAGCCAGGTCCGCGAAGGCAAGGCAATCCCAAGTCAACCCTTCTATCACTTGGATGGACGCCGAGCGCGCTGGTTTCCAAAAACTTGCGTGTTTAGCGTCAAATCCCGTGGGAAGTGCCAAAATAAATCGTATTTTCCCGGCGGTTCGCATCCGATTGACAGCGTCCAGCAGGTAAGGCATGTGGCGCGCGACCTCGCCATGGCGGCTCCCTGGCAGCAGGACGACTACGCGGTCTCCGGCCGACAAGCCAAAGTTTTCGCAGAACTGCGCCCGCGTCAGCGACGGCTTCACGATCCGCGCCAGCGGATGCCCGATGAACGTCGTGGGCACGCCATGCTTCTGGAAGAACGGCTCCTCGAAGGGGAAAATGCACAGTAGCCGCGCCACCGTCCGCCGCATGACTTTCACCCGGCCCTCCCTCCAGGCCCATGCCTGCGGAGCAATCAGATATACCACCGGAATCCCTACGGCGCACAGTTTCTTAGCCAGGCGCAGATGGAAATCGGGGGAATCCGTCAGGATCGCCAGGTCCGGCCGACGGGTTTTGGCCGCCCGCACCAATTTGCGGAACTCGCCGTAAATTCGCGGGATGTGCGCCAGCACCTCGACGATCCCAACTACCGCCAGCGAGCGCTGATCCACTACCGCCTCGACTCCCGCCGCTTGCATCCGCGGGCCTGCGCAGCCGAAAAACTCTGCCTCCGGATGACGCGCTTTCAGCGCCGCAACCAGGCGCGAAGCGTACAGGTCCCCCGATGCTTCCCCCGCCGAGATCAAGACGCGCACAAAACCAGTCTAGCGGTAGCACGGTGACAGGGTGCAGTTTCCACGCGCGCCTCCGTAATCCGTCCGTGAGCATCCACTCGCGCACCAGGGGCTCTTGCCAATGACTCTTAAGGACGGATTACGGGCGCCTCGCTGCTTGCATCCGTCAAATCCACGTCGCCGGTACTGGGAGTCCTAACGCGCAGCCCCCGGTATGTGATAAAAAGTCGCGTATGCCCAAGAACATCATCATCTGTTCGGATGGGACCGGTAACACCTCCATCAAGAACCGCGGCACCAACGTTTTCAAAATGTTTGAGGCGATCGACCTCAACGGCCATCGCAGCGACCCGAATCTCGATCCGCAAATCGCGTTCTATGACGACGGAGTCGGCACCGAAACCTTCCTGCCGTTGAAACTCCTGGGCGGCGCTTTTGGTTTCGGGCTGGCGAAGAACGTACGCAACTTGTATATGGATCTGGTCCGCGTTTACGATCCGGGCGACGCTGCGACGCCGGCCGACCGCATCTATCTGTTTGGCTTCAGCCGAGGCGCCTTCACGGTGCGCACACTAGCCGGCTTGATCGCCAAGTGTGGAGTTCTGAACCGCGAGAAGCTTGCCTCCAGAGATGACCTCCGCAGGGCAGTCTCAAAGGCTTATATCACGTATCGGCGGTCATACCGAACTTTGCTTGGGAGTTTGCTGAACCGCATTCTCGTCACTTTACGGCTCCGCCGCAAGGATGCCGATGCCATCGCAGATTTTAAGCAAGCGCACAGTCTGCCCGGCGACGTTCGCATCCGCTTCATCGGCGTCTGGGATACGGTGGACGCCGTGGGCGGTCCCTTCCACACCAGCGATTTGATCAACGCGGTGTTCCACCGTTTCAAGTTTCCGGACCGGGTCCTGAGCGACAAGATCGACCAGGCGGCTCACGCTCTCAGTATCGATGAGGCCCGCGCCGCCTTCCAGCCAGTGCTGTGGGAGGCCAAGCCCAATATCGAGCAGGTATGGTTTGCCGGCGTGCACTCGAATGTGGGCGGCGGTTATCCCAAGCAGGGGATGTCGCTTGTGGCGCTTGACTGGATGATGCAAAATGCCCAGCAGAACGGTTTGCGCATCCTCTCCGACGATCGAAAACATTACTGGGAACACGGCAGCGTGGATGACAAGATGTACGATTCTCGCGCGGGGTTGGGAGTCTTCTACCGCTGGAAGCCTCGCAACATGCAAATGCTTTGCCTTGACCAGAAGGCCGCAATGCCGCCGGCCCTTCACTTGAGCGCACTCGAACGCATCGCCCATGGCACCGACGGCTACGCCCCCGGAACGCTCGCGCCCAGTGTCGACATCGCGTTTACGCCCAGCAACGATCCGGATCCGGCGCGAGCCGCGGCCGACGACGAAGCCCTGGGGGTTCGGGCCCAGGCGGTGAAATCGGCTCTCGATCAGAGTTTCCGCAAATCAGGATCTGACCTGAAACAAGCCGGCGGCACGGTGCTCGTCGGACGCATCGCCTACTACGTTTATGTGCTGAGTTGTCTGGCCGTGATCCTGGCGGCGTCGGTACCCCCGGACGCGGGCTCTCGCCGCCATCCCTGGACTGTCGCGAAAAATGCGGGCACGCTGATTTACGATTTCGTTAGCATGCAGTGGGCCCCGCTATTTTCCGCCGCGCAGCGGATTTTCACCGACCCCAAACTGATCGGGGCTTTGCTGGCGGGATTTACCGTCGCGGGCGCGCTCGCTTACTTTGTGGAGGGCAGACGCAGCCTGGTGTTTTCGCGCTACTGGCACAACGCACGGCAGGACCTCCGCAAGGCCCTCAAGAGCGCGCGGAAGACGCTGTTAGCGGACGGCGGGTAATGCGCGGTTATTTCGGCAGTTATTTCGGAAGATTCACCATGCTCAGCGTGGGCCCTGATCCCGACGCAGGGGGCGGCTGCGCGCTTGCGCCGGAAGGTCGCAGCATCCGCGCGACATTGGTATCCACCGGAATTAGAAAACCCAAAAAACTCGACTGCATTTCGTCCCAGTTTTGCAATCCCCAGAGGACCGTCTTGCTGGGATCTGGATTGAATTTATTATTGGGTGAATTGTCGTAGTGCACGATGGTCACGATGCGCGTGCCTCGAGGAACCACAATCGGGTCCTTCAAGGTGTAGCCTAACTGCCAATTGAAGTCCCACTTGCCTTTGAAGATGGTCTGCGATTCGCCGGTAGGAAAGATCAGGCGCAGCTCGTAATCCTTGGCGCGCAGATGCATGTGCGGCTGGATGTAGGTAAGTTTTGCGTCCACGCCGACGGTGCCCTCCGCTACTACTTCCGCATTGCTGTCGCCCGCGGGAATCACCAGGTTCCACGCTAAGGGTGAACCAGGCGACAGATAATAGCGCACGGTGGGCCGCGACTTCGCCAGCACCAAACCGAGCTTCGAAATATCCGAAGTGGGCTCGCCCGACGCGGTGTAATGCAGCTCGAACACGAAATCCGAACCCTTCGGAATCATCTTCGCCGAGCCGCCGATGTCGAAGCTCTGCGGCCCTAGTCCAGGGTTGAACTTGCCGAGGATATCGTTGCCATCCAGCGGGCTGTTTCCGTTGGCTTCCTGCTCTTCGTAAGGCTTACCCAGTACCGCCCCTTCCATCCAATGCGACCCAGGAGGGACCACCCAAACCTTGCCGTGATGAAGAACCTTGGGATTGCTGGGCCGCATTTCCGCCGCTTTCACCCAGGTGTCTTCCGTGATGTTGCCCTTGACGCGGATGAACTGATAGTTGACGGTGCCCTTGGCTGGAATAGCGAACGCCTCCGGCATCTCGATCACCATGTCGGGTTTGATACGCCACCCTTCGGGAAAACTCTTCGCGGGCGGTTTGTCCCTGGGATCGCCTTCGGGTGCGCCATTGTCGGCCCACGCCGAGATGGTCGCGATCTCCTCCGGACTCAAACGCCGGTCATTGGCAAAATGTCCATACTTTGGATCGGCAAACCACGGAGGCATCGCCTGCGTCACCACGGCGGCTTTGAGCGCCTTGGCCCACGGCCGCGCCTCCGCATAAGTCAGCAGCGACATGGGCGCGACCTCGCCCGGCCGGTGGCACTCCTGACAATTGTTTTGCAGGACTGGCAGAACGTCTTTGTTGAAAGTGACACCTGCGGTGGCCCCCATCGCCGCCGCTTCCGCTAGACAACCGGCTAGGGAAACACTGATGATCCTCATAAGCCCGATGATCGTCATAGGAACGCTCGCCTCCTGGCGCATTTCCGCTATGCGCGCTATTGTAGCTCGCGTAGATGCCCGCGCGCTGCGGGCCAGAGCCGGATGTGATACATTACTCAGAGCTTAAGGTTTTAAGCAGGAGAAATATATTATGTCTGGTTCCATACTCTTCCGACGACTGACGATAACCGCGCTCATGCTGGGCACTTTCGTATGGCTCGGGGCGGGGATCGCCGCCGATCTCAAGCCGGCGCCGCTGAATTCGGCAGCCATCAAAATTGCCTACTCGAAAGACATCGTGTGGAAGGAATCCGAATCGGGTTCCGCAACCGCCGTGGTCGCGGGCGATCCGTCGAAGCCCGGCTTCTATGCGGTCTTCACCAAGTGGCATCCCAATCACTCTAGCCGTCCGCATTTCCATCAGAACGATCGCTTCATCACCGTGATATCGGGTACCTGGTGGGTGGGCACTGGGGCGAAATATGATCCCGAGCACGCCACTCCCGTTCCGGCCGGCAGCTTCGTCACCCACTATGGCAAGCAGATTCACTACGACGGCGCCAAGGGCGAAGAAGTGGTCCTGATGATCGAGGGCCAAGGGCCCGCTAATTCCACTCCCGCTGAAGCGAAATAGGACCTCGCGACAGTTGGGCCGCCGCCACGGTGACTCAGGTACCTCGTGCGATCGGACCGTCGCCCCGTCGAGCCCGATAGTCCTTGTGCAATCGGACCGTCACCCCGTCGAGCCCGATAGTCCTCGTGCAATCGGGCCGCAGCCCCGGCGAGTCCGGTGTTCCTCGTGCAATCGGGCCGTCGCCACGGAGCCCGTGCTCCTCGTGCAATCGCGTCGCCGGTAGGCCGACCCGCGTTTCCGCTTCGGTCTCGCGTTCTCGCCTCCTTTATTAAGTTTGTTTCTTAATCTGCCGATAGTCGGCTGGATTCTGTTATTCTGCCACTTCGTCCACTTCCTTATGTCGTGTCGCCGCTTGCTCATCCCTTTGCTCTTCCTTGCGTTTTTTTTTAGCGGTTGTAGTGCGCCCCGCCGGGTTGCAGCGGAGAGCCTTCCGAAGGAGCAGCAACCCGACAGTGTTCCGCACTCACGAGAGGCCGACGATATGGCACGGTTTCTGGCCGGAATGCCGGGATCGCCCGGCAGTCCCTACGCGGAGCTTGAGAAGAATGACCTCTGGAAACAGCACCGGCGCATTGTCGATGCGGCATGGCGCGAGGCAGAGAAAGAGCAGCTTGCTGGAATGCGCAAGTTTCAGACGGATGAGCTGAGCAGTCCTGGCCTTGAGGCTCCCACCGTGTTCTATCCCTTCAGCGGACCCGATGCCCTGACCGCCACCCTCTATTTCCCGCACAATCCGGTCTATGTAATGGTTGCGCTGGAACCGGCCGGCACACTGCCAACGCCGCATCGCATCGCCGCGAAAGTGACGCCCGGATACCTCAGTGGCATTCGCGAAACCATGGCGTCAGAACTCGGCCGCAGCTTTTTCATCACCCGGCAAATGGACCATCAGT
>JBDTTL010000134.1:0-11432 GCA_039930665.1 Acidobacteriota bacterium | reverse complement strand
CGCCGCGTGGCCGGTCGCTTTCAAGTAAGCATGACCGCCGCCGGCCCGCGCTGGAAGCTCTCCGGCCTGGAGCTCACGCAGGGGGGCGACAGCTATACAGGAGAAGGAACGACGCAAGCCGACGGGCGGCTGGTGCTGGATTTATCTAACGGCGGGCGTCAAGTCACTTACCAGTAGCCCCGACAGGGGCCGCCGATTCGCCCGCAAAAGATCGCGCGACTTTACTCCCCTTCGTGCGAAGAGTACTGCCGCTGCGGCGGGTTGAGCTTGATCGTAATAGTGCGCTCGTCTTCGTCGACGTCATACGTGTCGCCGAAGGTCTGGTAACCTTTGGCGATCACCTGGATCCGGATCTTGCCCTTGGGCATTTCCGGAATCTCAGCGACGCCTTCCTGCGAGGACCGCATTTCCCAACTGGTGCGCACCATCTTCCCAAATTTCGCGATCGAGCGTCCACCGAAGCGGACGATGATGGAGGCGCGGTCAATCGGCCTGCCGCTTTTCGTCGTGACCACGATCGTCAGCTTGGTCAAGTCTCCGGCCGATATCGGCAGTGACACCGGCAGCGCCAGAAGTAGAATCAACAAAAGTCGCCGCATGTCCGGTATTATCGCATGCAGGTTTTCATTACACTAGTCCTGAACGCCATGACGCATCTTCGAACCGTCTCGCTCGCCCTGCTGTTTGCGGGGACGCTGCTGGCAGCACCCTCCGGCGAAGAAGTTTATAAGGAGCATTGTGCGGCCTGCCACGACCAGAGTTCGCCGCGCATCCCGCCGCGCAAGGCCCTGCAGAAGCTGTCCTCCGCGCGCATCCTGCGCACACTGGACTTCGGTCTGATGATGAACATAGCCTATCCGCTGAAACGCGATGAACGCGAGGCCGTCGCCGACTTTCTGGGTATCGCCGGCGGGCCGCTAGCGGCGCCGAAGAATACCTGTCCCGCCGACAAGCGGCCGATGGCCGGCTCAGGCGCGAGCAACTGGAATGGCTGGAGCCCTGCGCTCGACAACGCGCGTTACATGCCTACCGACAAGGCCGGCATCAGCGTTGGTCAATTGAGCAGGCTGAAGCTCAAATGGGTTTTTGGATTTCCAGGCGACATCATTGCATTCGGAGCGCCCACCGTCTTCAACGGTACCCTGTTCACCGGCAGCGCCGGTGGCGTGATCTACGCGCTGGACGCCAAGACCGGCTGCACGCATTGGACGTTCGAAGCCGACGGTCCGGTGCGTGGGGCGATTCTGGCGGTGCCCAGGGGTTCGCGAACAACATTGATTTTCAGCGATCAGATCGGCTGGGTGTATGAGCTGGATGCGCTCACCGGCCGTCAGTTGTGGCGGACCCGCGTGTCGGATCACGAGGCCACGCGACTCACTGGTTCGCCGGTCGAGCACGATGGTGTGGTCTACATTCCGGCAGCGTCGTGGGAAGAATCGCGCTCGCTCGATGCGTACTATATCTGCTGCACGTTTCGTGGCAGTCTCACGGCGCTCCGCGTCGGCGACGGTTCCATCGTCTGGAAATCGTTCATGGTCGATCCGCCGGTGAAGACCGGGGTGACGAAAATCGGCACGGACACTTATGGTCCGTCGGGAGCGGGCATCTGGTCCGCTGCGACCGTCGATGCCAAGCGTGGCGTGTTGTACGTGGCCACCGGCGACAACTATTCGCATCCCGCCACCAAGACCAGCGACGCAGTCGTGGCGCTTGAGATCAAGACCGGAAAAATCGTCTGGTCCCAGCAGATGTTGCCCGCCGACGTCTACAACTCGTCCTGCGGCGACAAGACCTCTCCCAACTGCCCGCACGATTCGGGCCCGGATCACGACTTCGGTTCGTCGGCTTTATTGGTGCACACGCCGGAAGGCAAAGAGATGCTGCTGGCGGGTCAGAAATCCGGCATGGTTTATGCGCTCGACCCGGCGCAGCAGGGCAAGATTCTGTGGCAGAAGCGCGTCGCCAAGGGCGGAACCAACGGGGGCGTGCAGTGGGGCATGGCCAGCGACGGCCAGAAAGTTTACGCCGCGACGGGCGATGCCAGGAAGGCGCCGCAAAGCGCGGCGCAACGTCTGGCGTCCCTGGTGGGCAATGCGAATTTCGATCCGGCCGCCGGCGGCGGCTTGACGGCGCTGCGCCTCGCCGACGGTTCGCAGGCATGGTTCGCGCCGCCCGAGGCGTGCAATCCGCCGAAGCCCGGTTGCAGCCCCGCGCAGGAAGCGGCGGTCACCGCGATCCCCGGCGTGGTGTTTTCCGGGTCGCTTGACGGGCACATGCGCGCCTTCGATACCGAGAACGGAAAGGTGTTGTGGGACTTCGACACCGCGCGGGAATTCACCGCGGTCAATGGCGTCGCGGCCAAAGGCGGCTCGCTCGATGGAGCGGGGCCAGTGATCTCGGGCGGCATGGTCTTCATCAACTCCGGCTATCCGCGTTTTGGCGGGATGGCGGGGAATGTGCTGCTCGCATTCGGCGTCGACGACGAGAAGTAGCGCGCTTCCGTGCCAATTGAAACCGTCCACACCGCAGGTTCGATCAGCGCGCGCCTCGACCGCTTGCCGGCCACGCGCACGATTTGGCGGCTGGTAGTCTTGATCTCGCTCGGTGGGTTCTTCGAATTCTACGATCTCTTCTTTACCGGCTACGTCGCGCCCGGACTGGTGCGCAGCGGCATCCTGACATCCTCCACGCGAGGCCTGTTCGGCACTACCGGAATCGCCAGCTTCGTCGCGGCACTATTTTTGGGACTTTTCGTCGGCACGGCGATCTTCGGCTTCGTCGCGGATCGCTTCGGGCGGCGCACTATCTTCACGTTCTCTCTGCTGTGGTACACCGCGGCCAGCGTGGTGATGGCGTTTCAGAACGACGTGTTTTGGTTGAACCTGTGGCGATTCATAGCCGGCATAGGCGTCGGCGTTGAACTGGTAACCATCGATGCGTATCTCACGGAGCTGGTCCCCAAGGAATTGCGCGGGCGCGCGTTCGCACTGAATCAGGCGATTCAGTTTTCCGCTGTGCCAACAGTCGCACTGCTGGCGTGGCTGCTGGTGCCGCAGTCGCCCTTTGGCTTGGGCGGATGGCGCTGGGTGGTTCTGATCGGAGCCGTCGGGGCGTTGTTCGTGTGGCGCATCCGGCGCGACGTCCCGGAGAGCCCGCGCTGGCTGGCGCAGCGGGGCAAACTCGCCGAGGCGCAAACCATCCTCACGGAACTGGAGACGCGAGTGGCCCTGGAATCGCGATTCGTCCTGCCGCACCCGGCCAAAGCGGAGGAAGCCGCGCCGCGCGGAAGCTTCGCCGAGATTTGGCAGCCGCCTTATCGCACACGCACCCTGATGCTGATCGTCTTCAATGTATTTCAGATTGTCGGCTACTACGGTTTTTCAAATTGGGTTCCGACGTTTCTGATCAAGCGCGGCATCCCGGTGGTCAACAGCTTGGAATACACGTTCCTGATTGCCATCGCCGCGCCCCTCGGCCCCTTGCTGGCTTACCGGCTCGCGGACCGCTGGGAGCGCAAATGGCAAATCGTCGCGGCCGCTTTAGCTGTGGCCATCTTTGGAATGCTCTTCGGGCATATGACGATCGCTCCGCTGCTGATAGCTTTGGGGATCCTGCTGACTATGGCGAACAACATTCTCTCGTTCTCGTTCCACGCCTATCAGGCGGAACTGTATCCCACGCGCATTCGCGCGCTGGCCATTGGATTCGTGTATTCGTGGAGCCGGCTCTCCGGAGTTTTCAGCGCGTTCGCCATCGCCTTTTTCCTGGATCACTTCGGCGTCGCGGGCGTATTCACTTTCATAGCGGGATGCATGGCGATGGTGATGCTGTCGATTGGGCTTTTTGGTCCGCGCACCAGCCGGCTGGCGCTGGAAACAATTTCGAAATAGCGCGCGCAGTATTTACAACGCGCCCTACTTCGGCGGAGCGGGCATGCTGGACGGCGGTACCACGCCATTCATGCGCGCGTAGACCACCATCTGTCCGTAGTGGTCGAAGTTGTGCGCGGTGACGAAGCTGGCCGTGAACACTCGCGGAACGGTTCCCTCGAACGGCGACTTCACCATTTCGAGCTGATTCTGGGCCGTCAGCGTCGCAATCGATTTGTGGGCGAATGCGAAGGCTCCCTCTAAATACTTCAGCACCTGCTCCTTGGTGCGCACGGAATCCGGACCGTTCTCGCCAGTCCCGACATCCACCGGGGGTTTCTGGTTCAATGCCGAGCCAGATACCAGATACATGACAGTGGCCAGATGTTTGACTTGCTGCGCAAACGTTCGCACGCCGGTAAAGGCGCCGTTGGTAGGCGCGAAATCATACTTGTTCGCAGGCATCGCTCCGGCGAGGCTGGTTACATTTTTTTCGACGCCCTTCAACTGGCCGTCGTAAAAATTCGCCAGCGGGTCCGCCGCAAAGATGGGGGCAGCGCACAACGCCAACACTAGTAGACTCAATCTCAAGATGTCGTTCCTCCAGATCTTAGGATATACACTTCGGGCGACAGAGGAATGGTGAACGCTTTTCGACGCCCGTTCCACGGATGTTATCCTGACTATAGGCTCGGCATGGCAATCGGTACACGATCTGATACCCGCGGTTATCTATCTTCCAGCGGCCTTCCTCCAGGCATTCGCGCGCTGCTGGTTTCAAACGTCGCGGTTTTTGTAATCTACTTTTTTTCGAGCCGTGGACTGCGTGCCACCTTCGACCTGCTGGCGCTGCGGCCCTCGGACGTTGTGACCCATTTTTATATCTGGCAGTTGATCACGTATTCGTTCCTCCATGGCGGGATCGCGCACATCTTGTTCAACATGCTCGCGCTGTGGATGTTCGGCACCGAGTTTGAACGGCTGTGGGGCACGCGGCGCTTCCTGCGTTTTTACTTCTTCTGCGCCGCGGGCGCGGGGGTGTGCGTCATCGTCGGAAACTATTTGTTCGGCAATCCGGAGATAGCCACGATTGGATCGTCCGGAGCGATTTACGGCATTCTGCTGGCGTCGGCGGTCATGTGGCCGGATCGCCAGATGCTGTTCTATTTCCTGATTCCGCTCAAGATGAAATATTTCGTCATGATCATCGGAGCCATCGCCTTCTTCAACTCGTTCAACCCCGCCAGCCCGGTCAGCGACGTCGCACACCTGGGAGGGATGCTGTTCGGTTACGTGTTCCTTAAGCTGCCGCGCATGCGCAACGCAGATCCTATGGGCTTGCTCAAAGACTCCTACCAGCAATGGAAGCTTGCGCGTGCCAAAAGAAAGTTTCAAGTGTATATGCGCAAGCAAAGCTCCAACCGCGACCGCAGAATCCATTGAATCCCCGTCGCAGCGGGATCAATGTCGCCCGCCGGCCGCCCCAGGGCCGCGATTCGGAAGGCCTCGAGTCGGAGGCAACCCCTCGCGAATGTTTTGCGTCATAATCTAGGCATGAAACCTCTGCGAGTTCTTGTCGCCATGATGCTGGGGGTGCTAGGACTGACGGTGTTCCTCGGTGTACACCTGCGCGCCCAGCAGGGGCCAAATTCGGATTCGAGCACCACCGTCGCGCGGCCGCGCAAGCCTGGCGTGAACGGCAGTGCCCCGGCCCCTGAGCCGGAACAAGCCAAGATTCCATCCAAGTTCAACAAGCCCAAGGACGGCGAGTTACCGGAAGGCGTACCTACCTTCCGCTCCGACGCCATCACAGTGACGGTGGATACCGCGGTGGTGGATAACAAGGGCCATTTCATCCCGAACATCCCGAAGCAGAACTTCCGTATTCTGGAAGACGGCGTGCCGCAGCAGATGGCGGGCTTCTCGCTCGGCGAAGCGCCCATGACGGTTTGCCTGCTAGTCGAATTCTCCAACCGTTTCCAAAGCTTTTATTCCTACGCCTGGTTCCAAACCCTGCAGGCCGCCTACGGTTTCGCGCAGACCTTGAAGCCGGAGGATTATTTGGCCGTGATCGCCTACGATCTGCGCCCGGAGGTTCTGTCGGACTTCACGACCGACCGGCAACAAACCGCCGAGGCGCTATCGCGTTTACGCATAGCCGGGTTCTCGGAATCCAACATGTTCGACGCATTGGTGGAAACGGCCCAGCGCATGCAGGATATTGAAGGACGCAAGGCCATTGTCCTGCTGGCCTCGGGCATCGACACTCTCAGTAAATTGACGTACGACAAGACTCGCCGCGCTCTGCAGGACGCAGGCGTTCCCATCTATACGGTTGGCCTGCTACAAAGCATTCGCGAAATGGCGGACGCCGCCGGCTACATGAGCTCAATCGACCGAATGGACTTCCTGCAAGCCGATAACGAGATGCGAACCTTCGCTGCGGAGACCGGCGGTATGAGCTACTTCCCGCGGTTTGACGGCGAATTCCCGGGAATTTTTCAGAGCATCGAGCAAACTCTGCGCAGCAATTACGTGCTTACTTATAATCCGTCGAACCAGGCGCGGGACGGCAAGGTGCGCCGCATCAAAGTGCAACTGATCAATCCGGAGACCAACGAGCCGGTGCGGATCAATGACAACAAGGGCAAGGCCATCAAGTACAAGATCGTCGCGAAGACCGGCTACACCGCGCCTCGCGAAGTGGAATAGCGGCGTTGCGCACGACATCAACACACGACATCAACACACGACATCGCAACAAAGCCAAGGCGATCTGTGCTCACGCTAAAGTCAAGCACTCAATCTCGCTCGTTTTGAGTTTGTTACAAAATGATTGACACGCTTGAAGGGGTCTGCTAAATTCGCGTTGTTCCTGCTCATGATTTCCCGCAATTCTTCATCCTTATCCACGCGTCGGCGGATTCTTTTGGTAGACGACAACATCAATGGCCTGGCGGCTCGCAAGAGTGTGCTCGAGGAGTTGGGCTACTCGATCGTCACCTGCACCAGCGGCGCCGATGCCATGGAGCAATTCGATTCCCGCCCCTTCGATCTGGTGGTGACGGATTATAAGATGCCACGCATGGATGGGCTCGAGCTGATCAGCCGCCTGCGGAAGCATACGCCAGGCTTGCCGATCGTGCTGATCTCGGGCTATGTCGATACGCTAGGCATGAATGAGGCTTCGACCGGCGCCGACGTCGTCATTCAGAAGAGCGCCAACGAGGTATCTCACTTGATTCGTTCGGTGAACCGGCTGTTGCGCCGGAAACCGGCGGCCAAGGCGGGTCCACCCAAAGCCAAACGCCACAGCGCTTGACGTAAGCGATCGCGAACTGAAAGCGCTTGGCTTCGCCCGGCGTGCGAGCTGCGGTGCTGCGATTTCGCTCCGTGTTTACTTGCCCTGACGTGCGCGTTGCATTTACCCTGTAAGTTCACTATGGAAATCACACGCATCACAGGACGAGAGATTCTAGACAGCCGCGGCAATCCCACCGTGGAAGCCGACGTGCATTTGGCCGATGGCAGCATGGGCCGGGCGGCGGTTCCCTCCGGCGCTTCGACCGGCGAACACGAAGCCGTGGAATTGCGGGATGGAGACAAGTCGCGCTACCTGGGCAAAGGGACGCGTCACGCTGTCGATAACATCAACAAACAGATCGCGCCGTCGCTCGCCGGCATGGAAGCGGAACAGCAGGTAGCGATCGACCGGCACATGATCGCGCTCGACGGCACTCAGAACAAAGGCCGCTTGGGCGCCAACGCTCTGCTGGCCGTTTCGATGGCCGTGGCGCGGGCCGCGGCGGTGTCGCACGATGCTCCGCTCTATCGCTATTTGGGCGGCGTCAACGCGTGCCTGCTGCCGGTGCCGATGATGAACATCCTGAACGGCGGAGCGCACGCCGATAATTCCGTCGACCCGCAGGAGTTCATGATCGTACCTTACGGCGCCGAGAAGTTCTCCGAGGCGCTGCGCTGGGGCGCCGAAGTATTCCATACGCTGAAGAGTGTGCTCAAGAAGCGCGGCTATTCGACGGCCGGCGGAGATGAAGGCGGCTTCGCTCCCAGTCTCAAGAGCAATCAGGAGGCCCTCGAGGTGGTGCTCGAAGCCATCACCAAGGCCGGCTACACGCCGGGCGACCAGATCGGCATTGCGCTCGATCCGGCGGCCAGTGAGTTCTACGATAAGGACAAGAAGAAGTACGTCTTCAAGAAATCCGACAAGAGCGAGCGGACCTCGGATGAGATGGTGAAGTTCTGGGCCGATTGGGTTAAGCAGTATCCCATCATTTCGATCGAAGACGGCATGGCGGAAGACGATTGGGCAGGGTGGAAGACCATGACCGTCGAGCTGGGCGATAAGATTCAACTGGTGGGCGACGATCTGTTCGTCACCAATACGGAGCGTCTCGCGCAAGGCATCGAGAAAGGCATCGCCAACTCGATTCTGATCAAGGTCAACCAGATCGGCACGCTGACCGAGACGCTGGAGGCCATCAAGATGGCGGCCGACGCCGGGTATACCTCGATCACCTCGCACCGCTCGGGCGAGACCGAAGACACCTTCATCGCCGATCTATCGGTTGCCACCAGCGCGGGCCAGATCAAGACCGGCTCGGCGAGCCGCACAGATCGCATTGCGAAGTACAACCAACTTCTGCGCATCGAAGAGGAATTGGGTTCGGCAGCCAAGTTCGCGGGCCGCAAGGCGTTCCGGCAGTGAGCGGTGGGCCCGGCGTATCCGGAATGTCGGGGCGTCCCGTCATTCTCACGATTCTGGACGGGTGGGGCTTCTCTCCGGCGGGCGCAGCGGAAGGCAACGCTATCGCCGCGGCTCATAAACCTAATTATGACCGTCTGTTGCGAGAGTTTCCTAACACTCTGGTTCATACCTCCGGACCGTACGTCGGCTTGCCCGACGGGCAGATGGGCAACAGTGAAGTGGGGCACCTGAACATTGGCGCGGGGCGCGTGATCCACATGGACGTTACGCGTCTCGATCTCATGATTGCCACCGGCGAATTCTTCCAGGACCCGACGCTGCTGGCGGCGATGAAGCACGCGCGGACGCGGCGGCTGCACCTTATGGGGCTGCTGGGCGACGGCGGCGTTCACTCGACGAACAAGCACCTCTATGCGCTGATCGAGATGGCCAAGCGCGAGGGCGTGGAGGATGTCGCGATCCACTGCTTCATGGACGGCCGCGATACGCCGCCTGAGAGCGGCGCGGGTTTTATCGAGCAACTGCAAAAGGAACTTCGGCGCATTGGAGCCGGACGGATCGCGACGCTTTCCGGGCGCTACTACGCGATGGACCGCGATCAGCGCTGGGAGCGGATCGAACGGGCGCGCACCGCGATGGTGGACGGCGCCGGCGAGAAGGCGGCCGACCCGGTGGCTGCCGCGAAACGCTCCTACGAGAAGGGCGTGACGGACGAGTTCATCGAGCCCGTTGTAATTACTGGAGAACCAAACGAATCACGACCTAACGAACCCCTGGGGCGCATCCGCGAAGAGGACGCCTGCATCTTTTTCAACTATCGAGCGGATCGCGGACGCGAGATGACTGAGGTACTTACCGCGTCTCCCTTGAAGCTGCACTTCACCACCATGACGCAGTACGACAAAGCGCAGACAGCGGCATTCGTGCTCTCGAAGGAACTGCCGACGCACATCCTGGCCAACGTGATGGCGGAGATGAACTGGAAGAATCTGCGGGTGGCGGAGACCGAGAAGTACGCGCATGTCACCTATTTCTTCAACGGCGGTAACGAGAAGCCGTACGCCGGCGAGGAACGGGAAATGGTTGCTTCTCCTAAGGTTGCGACCTATGACTTGAAGCCCGAGATGAGCGCCGGTGGGATCGCCGATTTGGTGAATGGTGCGATTGAGAAGCGCGACTTCGACGTGATCGTGATGAATTTCGCCAACGCCGATATGGTGGGTCACTCGGGCAAGATGGAGCCGACGGTGAAGGCGGTGGAGGTGGTGGACGCGTGCCTGGGTCAGATTTACGACACGCTTCGCCGCAAGGGCGGGCGCTGGATCATTACCGCCGACCACGGCAATGCCGAGATGATGGTCGATCCGGTGACCAAGGGTCCGCACACGTATCACACCACCAATCCCGTGCCGTTCATTGTGGTGGACGAGGCGCGGCGGGCGCTGCGTCCGAACGGAGCTCTGCAGGACATTGCCCCTACACTTCTAGCTTTGTTTGGCGTTACACCGCCAAAAGAAATGACAGGGCGGGATCTGCACATTTTGTAGCTCCAACCCGCTTGCGCGGGGTTCATGCTGCTGGTCTCCTTTTTATCGCCATCTGCAAATAATGAGGTGTGCGGCCGCACCGTTTTTATCGAGTTCCCGAACCGTCCGATTTAGCCTCCGAACGGGAGGCACTACTGCTCCCTTAAAAACGACGCCCGTTGCCGGGGCCGAATTCTGCCAGCCTGCGCCGGCACAGTAGTCAGGCCCATCGCATTACGCTCGCACGCGTTTCCTAGGACGGCCGCGCTGGCGCTGCCGGCTCCGATGGGTAAGCCGAACACTTCTTAAGCCGACAGTAAGGCCGGCCGTAGCGGCCCGGAGTCGGTCAATGCGGCAAGTGACTGGCGGGGCGGAAGAAAGAGGCGCGAGCGGCGCGGTGAATGCGCAGACGGGCTAGTGGAGTAGCTGGCGAATCTGCTCCACCGCGTACTGAATCTTGTAATTGATGAAGATCTGGCCCATTGCGGGCGTGGCCTTGGTCTGATCGCCTTTAACGCCGAGTTTGCCGGTGTCGTTCACCAGCTTGTCGGGGCGAATCCATTTGTGATCTTTGTCGACGAACATCACTTCAGAGGTGTCGTCCGTGCCAGCATGGTTGTCGATCGGGAGGTCGTGCTCAGGCAGGTATTTCCGCATTGCCTCTTTCTCTTTGAAGTAGAGGTCGGGGATGTAGAACACGCGAACGCCTTTGGGTTTATACAGCCCGTCGAGATCGGCGGCCACGCGCTTCAGCGCTTCCTGCCCGCCCCCGCCGTGGTCGCTCATGAGGACGACATTCTTAAAGCCGGCCGAAATCGCGCTCATGGCGACGTCGTGGGCGATCAGGCCGAACGCCTGTTCGGAAACGTTGATGGTGCCGGGGAATTCCATGAGTCCGTTTTTTAGAACCGGATCGCCGTTGGGCGCGAAGGGCATGGTGGGATACACCAGAGCGTTGCCAAGTTGTGCGGCGATCTTCTGTGCCGTGTGATGCGCGATGAACAGGTGCTTGCCGAGCGCGACTCCTGGACCGTTTTCCTCGATGCTCGCGGCGTAGTAGATGGCCGTGGTCTTCCCCGCGGCAATCGCATCGCGGACTTCGGTCCAGGTTAGATCCTCAATCAGGAGCGAGTTCGACTGGGCGAAGAGCGCGGCCGGGAGAAGCAGTGCGGCAAGGCAGAGTTTCATAGGAAGAGCATAGCTCATCAAGATGGGCAAGCCAGGGGGGCGGGTAGTGCCTGAAAGGTGCGTTGGTTTCCCATCAGTGAACACGGTAGCCCTTGGAGATCAAGACTAGCCAGATGCCCAGCT
>JBDTTL010000133.1:0-11448 GCA_039930665.1 Acidobacteriota bacterium | reverse complement strand
GAATGCCTCGATATTGGCGCGGCTCGCCAGCGACTCCGCACCGTTGAACTCAAACACCGGGGTCTTGTCCGTGAAACGCTCTTCGCGGTAGTGATACAGATCGCCCGCCGGCAGCACCGCACCGTTCTTGGCCAGCTTCACGTAGATCACCTGGTGCCCGGGCGTGTGTCCGTAGGCAGCCTTGACTACGACCGTGCCGTCGCCGAATACGTCGAAATCCTCGCCATCGAGAATCTTGGTCTTGCTGTCTTTGAGCTTGTTGAAAAGGGGTAACTGGTTCTTCGCCGGGCCGTTCTCCGCAAACATCGTGTCGCGCTCGGGCTTCTGGACCAGCCAGGTGGAGCCGGCGAAGTCGTTGGAGTTGGCAATGTGGTCGCCATGGTAGTGCGATAAAGCGAAATAGGTGATGTCCTTCGGCGCATAACCCAGAGCCGCCAATTGAGACTTAAGCGTCTTGGTCGCGACAAAGTGATTCAGCGTCGTTGGCGTCACACCTTCTTTGAAGTTCGCATCGGGAATTGACCCGGCATCGAACATCAGCGTGCCCTTGGGGTGCACAATCAAGTACGAGCACACCACAAAATCGGGCTCCGCGATCTCCTCTTTCGTGAAGTGGTACCGGGTGACATCAGTGTCTTTGATGATGCCGTTGTCGAAGACATATAGCCGGACGGATTGCGGGGGCTTTGGGCGAGTCTGGGAATAGGTGTTGGGAGCCAGAACGGCAAATGCCAACACGGCGTGGAGGGTCATCGCGAAGAGCTTGCGGGAAGACATGTGCATAAGCATACCCGACCCTGCGGCCGCGCTCAATCAGAGTGCCACCCACACCAGCGCGCGGTACAATCGTTCGTCACCGTACCAAAGCGTTACGGTGCTGACCGAGGCACATGCCTCAATTCCGTGAGTTAAGAGGATTCTTGATCGATGCATGCTAAAGCCGTTACGATGCTGAAGCTTGGATTGGGCTTGTGCCTTTTGGTGTCGTTTGGACAAGATGCTCTGGCTCAGTCTACTGATAACGCCAAAGGCAAGACCCAGGACTGGCCTTATTACGGAGGGCGGGGGCAAACGCGCTATTCGCCGCTGAAACAGATCACGCGTGAGAACGTGAATCAATTGCAAGTGGCCTGGACTTTCGACACAAAGGAAACGGCCACCTACGCAACCGAGACCCAGCCCATCATGGTGAACGGAGTGTTTTATGGGCTGACTCCGTCACACAAGGTGTTTGCCTTGGATGCAGCAACCGGGAAACTGTTGTGGCAATTTGATTCCGGCATCGAAGGGCGTGGCCCTAACCGCGGACTCACCTACTGGACGGATGGCAAGGCCCAGCACATCTTCGTGGGGGTCGGATTATACCTCTATGCAGTGGATGCCCTCACCGGAAAGGCGGTGGCGGGGTTCGGAACAGGCGGGCGTGTCGATTTACGCCAAGGCCTGGGGCGCGATCCGGAAACATTATCGCTTGGAATAGATACGCCTGGCGTGGTTTACAAGAACCTGTATATTGTGGGCGGACGAATGGGCGAAACGCGGGGATCGCCTCCCGGCGACATTCGGGCCTACCATGCGAGAACTGGAACGATCCGCTGGACGTTTCACACCATCCCGCATCCGGGAGAGTTTGGGTATGATACTTGGCCGAAAGATGCGTGGACTTATGCCGGTTCAGCCAATAGCTGGGCGGGAATGGCACTAGATGAGAAGCGTGGGTTGGTCTTTGTGCCCACTGGTTCCGCCTCTTCCGATTTCTACGGGTTCGATCGCCACGGGGGTAATCTATTCGCGAATTCCGTGATCGCCCTGAAGGCGGACACGGGTAAGCGCGTGTGGCATTTCCAGGCAGTGAAGCATGACATATGGGATCGCGATTTCGACTCGCCTCCCACTCTGGTTACTATCAAGCGTGACGGGAAGGTGATCGATGCAGTGGCCCAGACATCTAAACAGGGATGGGTTTATTTACTTGACCGCACGACCGGCAAGCCGCTATTCCCAATTGAATTGCGCAGCTATCCTCCGAGTACGGTTCCAGGTGAGAAGGCAGCCGAAACGCAGGGTTTGCCAACCAAGCCAGCCCCACTCTCCCGCCAGCGTCTGACCGAAGACATGTTGACCAACCGCACGCCTGAAGCTCACCAATGGGCGGTGGAGAAATTTCGAACCCTGCGCAGTGACGGACAGTTCTTGCCGTTCGCTCTGGGGCAAGACACGGTTCTCTTCCCCGGCTTCGACGGAGGCGCCGAGTGGGGCGGATCGGCATTCGATCCGGAAACTGGATTGCTATATGTGAACGCAAACGATTCGCCGTGGTGGACCAGGCTGGTTGAGAATAGGGGAGGTACATCGTCGGGGCAGCTCTATCTTTCCAATTGCGCCTCATGTCATCGCGATGACATGAGGGGGACCGCCGGGGCAATTCCTTCACTGATTGACCTGCGCGGTAAACGGAATGCGGAGGAAATCGCGGCGATTATAGAACAAGGTGCAGGCCGCATGCCGGCGTTCGCCAACCTGAGTGCGGCGCAGAGGGCCGGCATCGCCGAATACGTATTGGGCGGCCTGGACAAGGAACTCCCAGGCCACGCAGCGCCATCGGCCGAGGTTATGCCCTATCGCTTTACTGGATATAACAAATTCCTCGATCCCGATGGATATCCAGCCGTAGTGCCACCGTGGGGAACGCTGAATGCTATCGATCTAAGTACTGGCGAATATGCCTGGAAGATCCCGTTTGGCGAGTATCCCGAACTGGCTGCGAACGGCATAAAAGACACCGGTACAGACAATTACGGTGGACCGATTGTCACTGCTGGCGGCTTAGTTTTCATCGGTGCGACGAATTTCGACAAGAAGTTCCGCGCCTTTGACAAGAAGAGAGGCAAGCTGCTGTGGGAAACGGTTCTCCCACAGTCTGGAAACGGTACTCCTATCACCTATGAGGTAGGTGGGCGCCAGTATGTAGTCATCTGTGCGTCGACTCATGTGCGGGGCATTATGGACTCACACCTTAGGCTGGGCGGCGCGGCCGCCGAAAATCGACCACCGACAAGTTATGTCGCGTTTGCGTTACCCGAAAGCGGCAAGGAGAAATAGATTCAACCGCCGGGACGCTTGCTCTTCACGAAGATTGTGCCTGACTTGTTATCACGAGGACCGCTAACGATCACATGAGTCGTTGGAAGCGGGCCGGACGGAGAATCCCGTATCGCGATCGCGAACCGAAGCAGGATTCGCGACGCACGGTGCCAAAACAATTTCAGAGGAATACTCACTTTGGATCTTAAGACCGCCCATCCGGGTCGTCAATGGGCCTGCGCCGGTCGGGGATCAATTGCGCCACCACGGTATTGTCAGTTGGGCTATTCGCCCAGATCTGGAGTTCTCCCATCATTCATCAGGACGCGCCGGACCGGTACAGCGTGGTTCAGAATCTGGAAACACTCCAGGGCACAAATACTCTTGCCCTCGATCTGAAGACAGGGAAAGTTTATCTTTCCACTAACAAATTTGTACTGCCGACAACCGGGCAGGGAAAAGCCACTAGGATCCCCGCAAGCTTCATGGTGGCCGTGTACGGTGCCAAGTAACGTAAGTTGGTGTTTCCGGCCAATTCCACGGCCGCACTCCGCACAGGCTATAGTTGGCTCGCTCGGCGATGTTTGGACTATTTAGCTACCGTTAATGGTGGAAATCGGGCGCGCGGAACACTACTTGTCAGATCGGCCGACTTCTTGGAACCCTGCGCGCAAACGCCGATCAGGGCAACTTGTACGTTAGGAATGTAGTGCCCGCGGAAACAGCAATATATTGCTTTCCGTCCTTGCCGAGATACGATATTGGATTCGCGTGAGCGACCTCAGGAGTCTTCACACTCCATAACTCCTGGCCGGTTTTCGTATCGAGGGCGCGGAACATGCTGTCACGAGCGGCTCCAATGAAAATGAGTCCGCCAGCCGTCGTCATGGGGCCGCCGCCTAAGCTGGGGGCGCCAGTCTTTAGCTCAGCGGGTACTCCTTCCATCGTGCCAAATGGGATCTGCCAGGCGATGTCGCCCGTGTTCACATTGATCGCCGTCAGCCGGCCCCACGGCGGCTGCCAGCACGGCCACCCTTTCACCGATGCGCTAGGAAGACCACGGGGACGTCCGAACAATCTGGGCGAGTTAGCAGGGCCGCTTGGATCTGAATCCTGCGGCCGGATATACCCCATTTCGCCAGAATCCGTCGTATTGATGATGTAATATCCGAGGGCCGGATCGAATGCTCCGCCACTCCATGTCGCGCCCCCCAAAACATAGGGCATGACCAGCGCTCCCTCCGCGGAATATGGCGTGTATGGGCCGCGGTTGCGCCCTCCGTCCATTTTCCCGAGCAGTTCAAGGCAGGCGGCCTCATGCTCCGGAGTGACCTTCGCGATATCGTCAGGATATTTAAAACTCAATCGCACCAATGGCGGAGGCTTGACGGGGAAAGGTTGAGTTGGAGAGTACCATTCGCCAGGGACATCGCCTTTGGGAACCGGACGTTCCTCCACTTCGTAGATCGGTTCTCCGGTAACGCGGTTAAGCATGAATAGGAGAGTATTCTTGTTCATCGCTCCTACCGCTGGAATTTTTTTTCCGTCCTTGACCACATCGAACAGCATGGGCGGGACCGGCAAATCGTAGTCCCACAGATCATGGTGAGTGGTTTGGAAATACCACTTTAGCTTCCCGGTCTCGGCATCCACGGCCACGATGGAATTGGCGAATAAGTTAGCTCCGGGACGATCTGTGCCGTAGTAGTCGTTGTTAACGGAACCCAGGGGCATGTAGAGAATTCCACGCTCCGGGTCCACGCTGAAAAAAGTCCACACGTTGGCGCCAGACACATTTTTCCAGGAGTCCCCCAGCCAGGTTTCGTGACCCATTTCACCAGGCCTTGGCACGGTGTGGAAAGTCCATACGAGTTTTCCTGTGTGCACGTCCCAAGCACGCACATCGCCCGCGGGTCCCTTTGACCCGGTTTCGTCGATAGTATGCGCGCCCGTGAATACCAGGTCTTTATAAATAAAGGGAGGAGAATTCATGCCGTAGCGGATGTTTGGAAACCCGTTCATGATCTCGGGCGTCCTCAAGTTCACGATCCCTTCATTACCGAAACCCGGATTCAGCCGGCCAGTCTTAGCGTTAAGGGAATAGAGTTCGCCACCTGGAGTACCGAACAGAATCTGCGGAGGCATCTGCCTGTCGCCCGGCCAATATGCCAAGCCTCGCATTGACCCAAGATTGGTTCGTTCTGCTGAGTTCGCCTCAAACTCCCAGAGGACCTTGCCCGTTTCGGGCTCCAGCGCAGCCACGCGATTAGGCGGATAGCCGACGAACAACACACCGTTGACCATCAGCGGGATCGACTGGATCAGTCGCGAGGGTTCGCCCTCCTTCCTCATCTGGTAACTCCATGCAAGCGCCAGCTTGGTTACGTTGGTCGTGTTGATCTGCTTCAGCGGCGAATATCGCTGTCCACCCGGGTCATGCCCGAATGTCGGCCAATCATTTTGCGCGTAAACCGCCCGGAGAGGGAGAACTAAACTTACAATAACCAGCGCCAATGAAGTTCGCATCCGATTTCGTCCTTCCTGATCGTTACCCGCGATTCCTTCTGTATTGTATACACCGCCTGCGGATCCTGATTGCTGACCGAGGAATTTCCTTAATTGTGCGAGGTTAAGCGAATCGAGCACATACTAATTCCGTGGGGCTCACCATAGCTACCGTTATTGCTGCTTATCGAGCCGAAAATATGCCAACTCAAATCGACGGCTGCAGGTCGATGCTCATTTGGACGGTGTCGCTTGCACAGAAACCGCATTGTTGGGATCTCGAACGAACTGGAAGCGGAGGATCCATTCACGTGAACTGTTATGCGCAAACTTCCATTGCCGAGCGGCCTGCAACGCGAGATTGCCAAAGAATCGACTCGACCCTGGTGACTCGTTTACAGCATTTATCACAGAGCCAGTAGCATCGACGTTGATCCGTATGCGGATGTTGATCTTCCCGCGAATAGTGTTTCTAGCTTGCGCCGCCACATCTGGCAAAACCTTCTGCAGGATATCTTGCACCACCCCGCGAGTTCCTTGGACTGTTGTCTTCGCAACGGAAGCCGCCTGCGACTGTGTTGCGGTGGGTTCATTCTGTAAGATCGAGCTTGCCGATGCCGACGGCTCTGATACTGAACGATGACCAATGACGCGGGACGCAATGAAAGTTGCCGCGACAGCTATACCGACAACGACAGCTGCCAAGAGATAGCGTCGATTCCAGCGGTTTGCGTAAGACGACGTGTAATGTGAGGGCGGCGGCGTTTCGACGTTCCTTTGCAGAAATGCTGAGAGGTTAGGCACCGTCCACCGTTGTTTCGGATCGCGGCGTAGACAGCCGGTAATGACTGCGCGAAACAACGCAGGCAGATTATCGAGTGAGGACGGTGGCACGGCGTCAGCCGAAGGCAGTGTTAGGGCATTCACGAGACTGAATCCGAGGGACCAAATATCGCCCGCGGATGAGGCGCCCTGGTCTGTAATTTCAGGTGGGTCCGACTGCGACGGCACATCTAGGTCGCTTGACCATTCTCCGATCGGCCGAATTGTATCGCTGGAGATCTTGAGCTGATCGCCGACCGCCATAAAATTTGAAGGCTTCAAATGACCGTGCGCAAATCCTTTGTTTTGAAGATAGGTGAGAACCTTCAAGGCTGCTCCGAGCATATCGCTCGCTTCGGCAACGGTCAGCGCGCGATCAACTTGCGATAGGTCCTCTTCTGCGTACTCCATCACGACGTATGCACAGGAAAGGTCACCAAGCTGAACGCGACCCATCTCGAACAGTCTCATGAGATGAGGATGAAGGAGTAGAGCGGACGCCTTCCAACGTGCTAGTTGCGCTTCAGCGCCAAGATCATCCAGCGCAATGAGCTTGATCGCAGCTTTCCGAAGCTCGCCCTGAGGTCGTTCGGTGTGAAAAACGGCACTGCGTTCGGTGCTGTGAAGACATTCAAGCAGTCGAAACTTGCCGTCGACTAGGCGGCCTTCCCATTCTGCCCACGCCCGGGCATGCTTTACTCCAATGGCCATATCTAAATGATCCTTCTGTTTGACGTTCCTGCGAGTGGTCGGTCAGACCCCAGAAAAAAGGAGACTAAAATCCGCTGTTGCGTTACAGCTGTTTCGTTCAGAATTAGCGCGATCTATTCATGAGCCTGATCCATACCTCGGAACTGGCCGGTGCCAATGCCTTCGACTACCTCAGCCAGTTGCAGCGTCACGCCGTCGAACTGGCGGCCAACCCCGCGGCGTGGATGCCCTGGAACTATCCCAACGGCTGGCCTAAAACGATCGACTCCGGGCCATGGTCGGGTGACATCGCGAAATGCCCGAAAGCTGGATTTTCAAAAGTCAAAATCCGACCACGTTTTTGGCGCCGGGGGAATAGCCGAAGAAGTTTCGGGCTGGAATCCATGCCACGTCTGGAATACAAAGAGGCGCAGACACTTCTTGCGACCGCTCAACGCGACGTTCTCGGCGGTATGTTCATTCGGGACAGATGTGCCACGATCTCAGCAGGATACAAGATCAGGTCTACGTAGCCCGTGGCAATCGCATGATGCGGCATCTCGTCGTTCCTGAGTTTCAGGAGGTCGTCGACGGACAGGCTCTTCGCGTCGATGACATCGAGCGTGATCGACACGAGAGTCTCCCGCGCCTTGTCCTCCGCTTGGCCCTTCCCGACGCCCAGCGTGTCAAGCCACCGGCGGTAGGTCGCGCCCGATCGCTTGTCAACCGCGGCCCGCCCGGCGTCGGTTTCGCCGCTCAGGAATTGCAGGCGCTTGAGTAGCGTGAAATATGAATCATTCTGGTCGGTAATGGTGTGTTTGTGCGTCCCCGCGCAGCAGCGCGCAAGGATAGCCATCATTGTCAGGCCGAGATAGGTATGGCTGACATAGTCGTCGCCGCCATGCCCCTGCTCCATCCTGACGAGCTTCCTCTTCTCCAGTTCTTGCCAGGTCTCGTGCAGCAGCTTCTTGCTGAACAGGGAGTACCGGCGGTTGTCGTCGCTCTCCTTGTCCCTGGGGATCGTGAGCCACGGCGGCATGCCGTCTTCCAGCAAACCCATGATCTGGTCATGGGCGCGTTTCTTCTCTTCCTCAGTCGGCACACGAGGCTTCGTGAATTTTGCCAGTTCCCGGATAACGGTCTCCGGGTAGCGCGGCATGACATCGTATCCATGGAACGGCGAGACGAACTCGATTTCGTCCCAGTAGAGAAGGCCATGCTTGAGAAAGTTCTCGTCGCGAATGGCCGTATGCGGATAGTAAACCGCGCTGAACATATACCGCTCCCGACGCCTCAGTCTACTCGACGCCGGCACCTTTTGCATCAGGATTGTCATTGTCTTCTCGGCGCGCGCCGGGCTCTCTCGCGCCGGTCAATTCTCTCAAGCCTTCCGTGTCTTGCTCACCCACCTTCGGTCACCTTGGCCGCGCGCGCGATACCGTCAACGGCGCTGCCCGCTCCATTCGCTTCGCTCCCGTGTTGGCCGTTTCCCTCCGGTGACAGTCCCGCTTTTCCGCCCGGCCTCCTTGCGCCCGTAGTGAGCAAACCCAAGGAGGCTCTAAATGGCAAAACTAACGAAAGCACAATCGAAGGCGCATCTTCAGGCGGAGGCATTGCTTCAGAAAGATGTTCTGACGCTCGACGACAAGATCGTCGTCTATGAAAACTGGAATGAGGCGGCCGTGCATGACAACACCCGCGCGGGCGCGTTCTTCACCCCACTCGATCTGGCCAACGACTTCAAGCTCGAAGTCCCCGGCCCGAAGATCATCGATATCTGCGCCGGCATCGGGGTTCTCTCATTCTGCAAGCTTCACTTTCAGCATCACGATCCTGAAAGCATGCCCAAACTCACCTGCGTCGAGATCAATCCGGACTATGTCCGCGTGGGCCGGGAGCTTCTGCCCGAGGCGGGCTGGATCTGTGCCGACATCTTCGACATCTGGCAGGACCTGCCGCGCGATTTCACGACGGCAATTGCGAATCCACCCTTCGGAAATGTCAGGCACGCGGGCAAGGCACCGCGCTACAGCGGCTTCGAGTTCGAATACAAGATCATCGATATCGCCGGGCACCTCGCCACTTACGGCGCGTTCATCGTTCCGCAGACGTCGGCACCTTTTCGCTTATTGGGCGCGCAATATTATCAACGCAACGAACACGAGAAATACATGCGTCTCGTCGACCAGACGGGCATCCATCTTGAAGCCGGTTGCGGCATTGACACGACATTCCACCGCGAAGGCTGGAAGCACGGCGCTCCCATTCGTGCACTTCGTGCCGCGCACCTCGGCGGCCCACTCGGCGAACGCGCCGGACAGGTCGTCGGCGACACGCTGCGCGCCCTGATCGATGCGCGTGTTCCACGCGCTACCGCTCCCTTTGGTCGCTCATCTTGCAAAGGGGGTCACTTCGTCCCCCGTTTGATCCCCCAGACCAGGAGCGTTGCTCCGTGGACCTCACCAGACGCGCTTCGCCTTCTGGACTTCCGACCGGGAGGCGTTTCACCCTCCGGCCACCTGGCCGCTGTTTCGTCAGCGGCTTCGACCAGGAGAGCCTTCGTGCCCTCCATGGACCTCCAGACCGGGGAAGACTTCGCTCTCCCCCTGGACCCTCATCGACCAGGCGTGTGCCGCCATGGACCCGCCCGAGGGCTGTGCGCCCATCGACCGCAGCGGGGCTTTCGCGCCCCTGCCCCGCGACTCGGCGGCGTGCCGCCCCGGTGCCCCTGCCCAACCGTGCCGATTGGATGCGCGCGCCGGAGGCCCGTCTCATGAAAACCGGCAGAAGCGGCAGCCAGAAGCGGAAAGCCGCGGCGCGAATCGCGGTCAACTGCACGCCCGCCCAGAAGGCCGTCATTGTCGAAAAGGCCAATGCGGTCGAACTCTCCCCCAGCGCTATTTGCCTGGCCATGCTTCTGGATGCCCCCCTGCCCCGCCGCCGCCAGCCGACCATGAAGGACAACGCCCTCACCGCGTATCTGGCAGCCGCCGCAAAGGTCAAGGACGCGCTGAGGGAGAGCCTCGCCGAACTGGGGAAGTCCGGATCAAATCTCAATCAGATCGCCTATATGCTCAACGCCGACACCGCCCCTCCCCGCATCATGAACATTATTTGGAAAGCGCCCTCACCGAACACAAAGCCCTCGTTGCCCGGCATGAGGCGGCGTTCAAGGATCTCGATGAATTGCGCACGCTCGCGATGGACGTTTGGGGGCTTGAACGCTAGCCGGAAACTCCGAGAACATTTCTGTCCCCCACTTTCTCATTCCGCCCCCGAGGGCGGACGCCGGGGCGGGAGGGTTTACCCCCACGGCGGCAAAGTCGGCCGCCTCCCCCCGCCAGAGGGTTTTCAAAACGCGCCGCTGAAAACGCCCCTCGCGGCTCCCCCTTCTTTGACAGCGAGCAGATGTTCGTACGGCTCTCATTGTCTACTTGTCTCACTGGCGACAAGGCTACAAGACGCAAACGCTAGAATGTGAGCTTCAATCGCGGGCGCCCTGCCCGCTTCGGAAGCCAAGCTCTTTCTCTGCCCGCAGCCCCGTTGACCGCGCGCCCCATCGGGGCTACAGTTCTACTTGTAGGCAACGAGCGAATCAGCCTTACCGCCAGTCCGGAAACGCTCGTCGTCGCACAGTCTCGAAGTTTCCAAGCGTCCAATCCTCGAAGTCTCCAAGTCTCGAATCCTCGTTCTCTCCCTCTCTCACTGTCTGAAAATCTCGGGCGCTCCAACGCTCAACATAGGCAAGTAGACATGTATATAAATCTCGTTCACGCACATTCAGGAATATTCGAAGTCGCCCCGTAGTCAACCATCGAAGTCTCGAACTCTCACAGGAGGAAAGTAGACATGTATACAGTTGCTCTCATCGCCCAGAAGGGCGGAACCGGCAAGGCCACACTCGCCGTGTCGCTCGCCGTTGCGGCCGAGCAGGTCGGCATGACTTCAATCATCATCGATCTTGATCCGCAGGCCACATCGTGTAACTGGAAGGACCGGCGGAAAGGCGACAGCCCCGTCGTCATCGATGCCCAGCCCGCCCGGTTGGCCGCCGCTCTCGCGAAGGCGGAAGAGAACGGAGTTGATTTTGCCGTCATCGATACACCCGCCCGCAACGAACAGTCCGCCCTTGCTGCCGCGAAATGCGCAGACCTCGTCCTGATTCCGTGCCGCCCGCAGGCGTACGATCTGGAGACCATTCCGAACACGAAGGAAATACTCACTCTTGCCGGCAACAAACCGGCAATCGCCATTCTCAATGCTGTACCGGCATAGGGCCGCGGAAATCCTATAAGTCTACAAGTATACTTTGAGCACTCTCGTCCAACTGTCGAAAGACAAAACCAA
>JBDTTL010000132.1:0-11475 GCA_039930665.1 Acidobacteriota bacterium | reverse complement strand
GAGCGGCCGCCTCCTAAGCGACAGGTCGGCAGTTCGAATCTGCCCGTCCCTACCATTCCGCTCACAAGCGAAGACTGAACCGGCGACCGATCAAAGCGCCCACAGGCGCCGGTAGTGGCTCATGCGAGGCCGAGCGGGAAGAACGGACAAAGACACAGATAAATTCGCTCTCCAGAAAGGGATTGTTTTTTGAGCATCATGATACCGCTGGGTACCCGAAATGAAGCCCTCCGCCGCTACTTTTGCGTTTGTCCGAAGAACTGTCCGGCATACCCTTTAGCTGGCGTGCCGAGCGTCTGCTCGAAGATGAGTTGGAATACCGGCATACCCGTAAGCAACTTTACTCTCACTAATCCATGATTGAAGATCTCTAATTGGATGGGCCCCTGGAAACCAGCGTGGATCGTAGGAGCGGTAATGTGAATACCGATACCAAGCCGCGCGAGAGAGCTCTTACCCTCGACTCTGGCGGCGACGCGTGTGAGGATAGGCAATTCAATCGTTTCAAGTGTCCAACCAAGTACGAAGGTCCCCGGTTCGACAACGTACCCATCGGCACCTATTTCCTTGCCATCTGAATACTCTCGCAGCACGTCATTAAATTTGTAACCGGCTGCCCCCGGAGATACGATCTTGTCCTCGATTCCTTTTATGGTCGCGGCCTTCCATATGCGAATATATTTCGAAAGGCTCAGGTCAAGACTGGTAGAACTGAAGGCGGTTGGGGCTGGGGGAGGATCAACGATAATTTGCTTGTTCTGAATTGAGACTTGTATTTCGCGATCCGTTAGAACCATCTGCGCTCCGATTAGTTTAGGCTCCTACAGCGTTCGCCTTATTGACCCACATTCTCCAGCGCCCCGAAGCACTTTCGCGTGGGAGTTCAATCAACACCCTATCACCATCTGTTCCAATTACCGAGGCAACCAGTCTGTTATCGTTGATGCTGCCAGTAGAGACCGTGATTTCCTCGGTCGCACCGTCCGCATCTTCCACGCGGACGATCTTTTCAGCGGGAATTAGACCGTCTTCAATACTACCGCTTAGCTTTACCATATCGGGCATTCATTCGACCTCCCAGGGTATCAGATGTGGATCTAGCATGTCTAAAAAGCAACCGGTCCACCAGTAATTGCGGACCACCCAATTCTACTACTTTATGTTGTATATCATATGGTAGATATTGGTAAGAGTCAATAGATTAAGTATATGTATTTTCAGTACTATTCTCTTTTTATTCTTCTGGTATAAGCTGGTTGTCTAGGGAGAGCGAATCGGTTGAACAAGGTAACGGTGGATGCAGGGCGAGTACCTCTATCCACCGAAATGGTTAAGCTTTTTGGAGATCCAGCCAGCCGGGAAGACATCCAAGTGAGATTATTCCTTGTCGATGTGGGGCACCTTCGCGTAATCGCTGATCTAGCCCTCCATGGGACACTCGGATTTGACCTGAATGCGATTGATGCGTTGACCCTTGCAACTCGTGAGGACAGAGAACGTTTGGCGGCATTACGCATGCGACTCTTTTCCACCTCCATCAAGCCGGTGAAACGCTTGGTGATTCCAGCAGAAGTATTCGATGCTTGCGAGGAAGAGACCGACCGAAGGCATGTGTGGATAGATTTCTCATCCGGCTTTATTGATGTCTATACAGCTACGTATAGGGAAAGGCGGCTGGCGATGTCTTCGGACAAGCTCTTTGTGAAACCGGAACAGGAGTGACGAGTTCAGGCACTGCGGCCAAACCCCTACCGTTACTGATCTTTGATACCAATTGTTAAACTTTTCTAAATTGAAATTGAGCCACTACCCAGGCGCCAGCCGTTGTGCGTGGCCAAGTAACGAATCGGCCGCCTCCTAAGCGACAGATCGGCAGTTCGAATCTGCCCGTCCATACCATCTCACCCGCCCTAAATTCTGTCCGTTCACCTGTCCTGCAGAAACATTTTCCCCTCACTTCTCGAGTATTTAGCCCACCTCCCTGACGTGCGTGACGCTTCACCCGTGCGATATCTGCAAGTGAAGCCTACAAGCCGGCTTCCGCCCTACCGGCTTGGGTTCGTTTGGTTGTGGAGGATTTTCTCAGATGGTCTCGCAGCGGGCCTCGCGCGCGCCTTCCGGACACCGGTCACAGGCGCTATCCTGTGAGAGTCAAGGAGGTCTTCGCATGGCATCCATTAAATTCACGTTAAACGGGAAGCCGCAAACCGTCGACGCGGTTCCCGAAATGCCGCTTCTATGGGTCCTGCGGGATACCCTGAACATGACCGGCACCAAGTTTGGCTGCGGCATAGCCATGTGCGGCGCGTGCACGGTGCACATCGACGGCGATGCCGTGCGCTCCTGCATTACACAGATTAAGAATGTCGCGGGGAAGACCATCACTACCATCGAAGGCCTTTCGGTGGATGGCAGCCATCCCGTTCAGCAGGCTTGGGTGGAACAGGATGTTCCCCAGTGCGGCTACTGCCAGTCCGGGCAAATCATGAGCGCGGCGTCTCTGCTTTCGAAGAAGACGCAGCCGACCGACTCCGATATTGACGAAGCCATGCGCGGCAATATCTGCCGCTGCGGAACCTACGGACACATTCGCTCCGCCATCCATCGGGCCGCCGACCTGAAGGGAGGCAAGGCATGACTTCCATCTCGAAAGTAAATCGCCGCGACTTCTTCAAGACCACCACTGCCGGCGCCGCCGGGTTGATGCTCGGCTTTGCTCTACCGGAGAAGAATCTGCTGCAGGCGCAGTTCCCGACGCCACCGGTTTTCAAGCCGTCCGCTTTTATCCATATAAGTAAGGATGAAACAGTCACGTTTATCATCCCGAAAGCGGAAATGGGTCAGGGCCCTCTCACCTCGCTTTCGCAGATCCTTGCCGAAGAGCTGGACGTCGATTGGGCCAAGGTGCGTACTCAATTCGCTCCGGTCGATCCGGCGCTTTACGGATTTCAAGGCGTGGTCGGCAGCATGAGTATTCGCACGTTGTATACGCCGCTGCGCCAGGTGGGAGCCAAGGGCCGCGCGATGCTGGTGGAAGCCGCCGCGCAGCAGTGGGGCGTTCCGGCCGCGCAGCTCCGCACCGAAAATGGTTTCGTCATCAACCTGTCCAACAACGTGAAGCTGAGCTACGGAAGTCTTAGCGAAGCCGCCGACAAGCTGCCGATTCCCGCCAGCGCGCCGCTCAAGGATCCGAAGCAATTCAAGCTTATTGGGAAGTCTGTGAAGCGCGTGGATTCGCGCGCCAAGTCGACAGGCCGGCAGAACTTCGGCATCGACGTGAAGCGGCCGGGTATGGTTTACGCTGTGCTCGCGCGGTGCCCCGTATTCGGGGGCAAGGTCGGGAGCTTCGATGCGTCCAAGACTAAGGCCGTGCCGGGCGTCAAAGACGTGGTTCAAATCTCGAACGGCGTTGCTGTGATTGCCGATAGCACCTGGTCCGCGATGCAGGGGCGCAAGGTGCTCGACGTCAAGTGGGATGAAGGCCCGAACGCCAACCAAAGCACCGCGGCGATCACGCGAATGTTCTCCGAGCTGGTGGCGAAGCCCGCCGACAAAATCGCACGCAAAGAAGGGGACGCCACAACTGCGCTGGCATCCGCCGGCACCAAAATGGAGGCGGTGTACGAAGCGCCTTTCCAATCTCACGCTCCCATGGAGCCGATGAATTGCACGGCGCACGTTCGTGCCGATGGGTGTGACGTGTGGGCGCCCACGCAGATGCAGACGCCATCGCGCGATCTCGCGGCACAGGTGAGCGGACTCCGGCCGGAACAGGTCGAGATCCATTCGCAGTTCATGGGGGGCGGGTTCGGACGCCGCGGGACGGTCGATTATGTGGCCGAGGTGGTCGAGATCGCCAAGGCTGTGAAGGTGCCGGTGAAGCTTACGTGGTCGCGAGAAGACGACATGCAGCACGATTTCTATCGCCCCGCCGCGATGGTGAAGTTCGCGGCGAGCTTGGATACCAGCGGCATGCCCGCCGCGATGGAAGTCAAGGTCGCGACGCCGCCTTTCGGGTTCGCGCGCAACGGGCTTCCAGGGACCGCCGTGGCGGGCCTGGATGATATCGAGTACAAGATCCCTAATCTTCTGGTCGCCTACCAGGGCGGAGAAGCGGGCATTCCCGTCACCTACTGGCGCGCGCCCGGTGCGTCGCAAAACACGTTCTTCATGGAAAGCTTCATTGATGAACTTGCGGCTGCCGCCAAGAAAGACCCGCTCGAATATCGGCGCGCCATGCTCAAGGATTCCCCGCGACTGTTGGCCGCGCTGAATCTCGCCGCCGAGAAGGCCAACTGGGGCAAAGCGCCGGCCGGCCGCTTCCAGGGCATCGGACTGATCAATAACATCGGCAGCTACACCGCGATGATCGCGGAAGTCTCCGTGACCAGCGGCAAACTCAAGTTGCATAAATTGACCTGCGCGATCGATTGCGGCCAGGTGGTGAATCCGCTGATCCTGCAGCAGCAGGTCGAAGGCGGTGCTGTCTACGGACTGACGGCCGCGCTCAAAGGCGCCATCACCATCGAGAAGGGCCGAGCCGTGCAGAGCAACTTCCACGAATACGACATGCTGCGCATCACCGAAATGCCGGTGATTGAAACGCACATCGTGCCCAGCAGCGCGGCGCCAGGCGGGGGCGGGGAAGCCAGCACGCCGCCGGTTGCGCCGGCCATTGCCAATGCCATCTTTGCCGCCACCGGCAAGCGCCTCCGCAAGTTGCCGATTCGCGACGCGGATTTAGCGTAAGGATTTGACATAGAATTAGCAGACGCCGGTGCCGATGCCCATATCGATATGGCGCGTCCTATTCGATGACAATCACACTTGGTCCGCTCGACTACGCGATTCTGAGCGCGTATTTCCTGTTCGTCGTAGCGGTCGGTTGGATCGTGCGGCGACGCGTAAAAACAAGCGAGGACTTCCTCACTTCGCATCGCTCGGTTCCGCTGTGGATCACCAGCCTCGCGTTCCTGGCGGCGAATCTGGGAGCCCAGGAAGTCATGGGGATGTGCGCGTCCGGCGCCAAGTACGGATTGATGACGGTCCACTTTTACTGGGTGGGCGCGATTCCCGCGATGATGTTCGTCGGCGTGTTCATGATGCCGTTTTACTACGGGAGCCGGGCGCGCAGCGTGCCGGAATTCCTGAAACTGCGCTTCGACGAAAAAACCCGCGCGTTGAACGCGGCGTCGTTCGCGGTGATGACCGTGTTCTCTTCGGGCATTTCATTGTACGCGCTGGGAAAGCTGTTCCAGTTGCTGCTGGGATGGAGCTTCGAGCAGAGCGTGCTGCTCTCCGCGGCAGTTGTGCTGGTCTACACGTTCTTGGGCGGGTTGACCAGCGCGATCTACAACGAGGTCCTGCAATTCTTCCTGATCATCATCGGATTCACGCCGCTGGCGATCATGGCCGTGAGCAAGGCCGGAGGCTGGGCCGGGATGTCGGCGCGCCTGAGCCCCGTGATGGTGCATGCCTGGAAATACACCGGCTCCTCCGCGGACAATCCGATGGGCGTCGAAGCCTTCGGACTGCTGGCGGGGCTCGGCTTCGTGCTGTCGTTCGGATATTGGTGCACCGACTTCCTCGTAGTGCAGCGCGCCATGGCGGCAAACTCGATGTCGGCCGCGCGCCGTACTCCGCTGATCGCGGCGTTTCCAAAGATGGTGATGCCGTTTATCGTGATCCTGCCGGGCATCGCGGCCATCGCTCTCACGAAAATGAACGTGGGTTACTCGCTGCCGATCAAGGGAGCGGGATACGATTACGATCTCGCGCTTACGACGATCATGGTTCATTTCTATCCGGCCGGCCTGCTGGGCTTGGGGCTGACCGCACTCATGGCTTCCTTCATGAGCGGCATGGCGGGCAACGTGACCGCGTTCAACACGGTGTTTACTTACGATCTGTATCAGAGCTACATCCGCCCCGGCGCTCCCGACCATCATTATCTGCGAGTCGCCCGCTGGACCACCCTGGTGGGAGTGGCGCTCTCGATCGCCGCCGCCTATCTGGCGCAGAGTTACAACAACATCATGGACGTACTGCAGTTGGTGTTTTCCTTCGTCAACGCGCCGCTCTTCGCCACGTTCTTGTTGGGAATGTTTTGGAAACGAACCACGGGCCATGGCGCATTCGTCGGCCTGCTGAGCGGCACGGCGGCGGCGGCGGCGGTACACGGCTTAACGCTCGCGGAAGACAAGGGCGGCTGGATCGCGATCGTACATCAGTTCCCTTCGACGATGGCGCAGAACTTGTGGATGGCGATCTTCGCGTGGAGCACTTGCTTCGTGGTGACGCTGCTGGTCAGCCTGGCGACACGCGCGCGACCGGAGGAGGAGTTGCGCGGCCTGGTCTACAGCCTCACTCCGCGAGTGATTGACGCACAGGAGCCCTGGTACAAGCGTGCCGGTGTATTGGCTTGCATCGTGGGAGCCTGCGTCTTCATCCTAAATGTGATCTTTTGGTAGAAAGTTCAACGTGAATATTGGAATCACTTGCTATCCCACTTATGGCGGCAGCGGCATCGTCGCCACGGAGCTAGGCCTGGAGCTCGCTACGCGCGGGCACGAAGTCCACTTCATCACGTATGCAAATCCCATTCGACTGGACCCAGGCATCCCGCGCATCCACTATCACGAAGTGGAAGTGTCGAACTATCCCTTGTTCCAGTACCCGCCGTATTGCCTGGCGCTAGCCTCGCGCATGCTGGATGTAGCGGATGCTTACGATCTCGATCTGCTGCACGTGCATTACGCGATTCCGCATTCGATCTCTGCGATGCTGGCACAGCAGATGATGGCTCCCAAGCGGCGGCTTCCGTTCATCACCACGCTGCACGGGACGGATATCACGCTGGTGGGAGCCGATCCATCGTACTTTCCCATTACTAAGTTTTCGATCGAAAAATCCGACGGCGTCACTTCCATCAGCGAAGACTTGCGCAAACATACGATCGAGGTTTTCGGCGTGTCGAACGAAATCCGGGTGATCACCAATTTCATCAACTGCGATCTATACCACCCCGATCCCGATAAAGCGGGCGCCGTCGAGTACGTGCCCAAGGGCGAGAAACTGCTGATCCACGTGTCGAATTTTCGTCCAGTCAAGCGTGTGCTGGATTGCATCCGCATCCTGGCAGAAGTGCGCAAGCACACGCCCGCGCACCTGCTGATGGTGGGTGACGGTCCGGATCGCGGCGCAGCGGAGCATCTGGTACGCCAGCTAAAGTTGACGCCGCACGTGTCGTTCTTGGGCAAGCAGAATCACGTGGAACGCGTGATTCCCTTGGCTCACGTGCTTCTGATGCCCAGCGAAATGGAGTCCTTTGGCTTAGTTGCGCTGGAAGCGATGGCCTGCGGCGTCGCTACGGTTGCGACCAACGTCGGCGGTGTGCCGGAGCTGATCACGCAGGGCGTAAATGGCTTCATGGAGCCGGTGGGTGATATCGCCGGGCAAGCCGTCCGCGCGGTCGAGTTGCTAACCGATGACGCGCTGCATGAGCGGATCACCGCAGCGGGCCGCGCCACCGCGTTGAATCAGTTCTGCACCAATCGCATCATTCCGCAGTACGAGCGCTTGTATGAGCACGTTCTCGCCGGATCGCCGCCAGTTTAAAACCGCTACTGAAGATCTTGCACCGGCACGTCGAAGTGCGCGGTATTGACCACTCCGCTGCGCTGAAACTGCACCCACACACGATACGTGTGGGCTCGCGGGAAGATTACGTTGAACTGAATCTCCGGGCCGCCATCCGCCAGAAAAGGATGAGTATGGATCAGGTCGATCAGATCGTCGCTCGCCGCCAGCATGTGGCCCCAGGCTCCCAGATACTTTTCCAGTCCGTCGGCCGGCTTCACGCGGAAGAACATCAGAGTCTTGGTGTGGGCGATGGGCTGCGGCGGGTCTGTCACCAATTCCACTTGCATGTTTCCGCCGTCTTTGGCGGAATAATCGCGGTCGAGTGTGACGGGACCGGGCGGCTTTCCCGCCACCAGCAGCGTCTTCGCGATCAATTGCGGTGTCGCGCCGTCGGGATAAAAGTCGCCCAGGATGCGGTACATGCCCGGCGCGGGCAGAGCAATGTCGTAGTGAAAGACGCCGTCCTTTTCGAGGATCGGATGATCGTGAACGAAGAACTTGAGGTCCTGGCCGACCACGAACATGTGAAACAGTTTCTCGTGCACGATCTGAAAATTCGTCACGGGCCGCTCTTTCCAGGGATCGCGAACTAAGAATCGCAACCGCGTGGACTGCCCGGGCTTCGGAGCGGAAGGCGTCACTTTCAAGTCCATGGTGTATTCCACGGGATCGGGAATACCGGCTTTCAGGATCATGCCGCAGCGTGGACACTTGCCGGGAGCATGGCTCCGAACGTCGGGGTCCATGGGACAGGCGTAGATCTCGTCGCTTGCAGGCAGCGGCACAGGCACCGGCGTTTGCCCCAGGAAGAGGCCCGTCGCGCCCAATGTTAGAGCGGCAATCGCCACGAAACGCACAGAGACTTGCATAGTGGTTTCAGCCGAACCCAGTATACTATTTCACTCGGTGTGGGAGCGTTCGCGGCTTCCATCGCGGCGGCAATCAGACTATAATCCCGCAAGGAGGTTCATCGGTATGAAGCGCAATCGATCTGGTCTGGGACTCTTGGCACTCGCGGGGACGCTCGGTGTTGGTTCGGTGCTGATGCAGAAACACTCCGCGGTTGAAGCAGCCGCCGCCACCGCGCCGCGCTTCGAGGTGGATCCGCTGTGGCCCAAGCCGCTGCCGAACCATTGGATTATCGGCCAGACCATTGGCGTCTCGGTAGACGCGCAGGATCATGTCTGGATCATTCATCGCGCCGGCTCGCTCGAAGCCGGGGAAACCCATGCCACGACGAACCCACCCATAGCACAGTGCTGTGCGCCCGCTCCGCCGGTGCTGGAGTTCGATCAGGCCGGCAATCTCATCGGCCATTGGGGCGGGCCTGGACCAGGCTACAACTGGCCGGATTCGAACCACGGCATCACCGTCGACTACAAAGGCAACGTGTGGATCGGCGGAAACGGCCGCGGACCGCAGAGCGCGCGCGGCGCGATCAATGGCTCGGACGAAGAACCTGAGGCGAAAGGCGCCAAGGGCAAGGCGCCCGCGTTCCAGAGCTTCTCCGACAACATGGTGCTCAAGTTCACGCAGGACGGCAAATTCCTGATGCAGATCGGCAAGCCCAAGAGCAGCAAAGGCAGCAACGATATCGAGAACCTGCGCCTGCCGGCCAAGATTTTCGTCGATCCTAAGGCCAATGAAACTTATATCGCCGACGGTTATGGCAACCATCGTGTCATCGTCTTCGACGCCGATACTGGCAAGTACAAGCGCCATTGGGGCGCTTACGGGCACAAGCCTGACGACGCCGATATCGGGCGCTACAATCCCAAAGCTCCGCCCGCGCAGCAGTTCCGCAATCCGGTGCACTGCGCCGATCTCTCAAACGACAACCAGCTTTACGTCTGCGACCGCGTCAATGATCGTATCCAGGTCTTCAAACCCGACGGGATTTTCATCAAGGAAGGATTCATCGAGAAACAGACGCTGGGCTCGGGATCCGCGTGGGATTTGGCTTTCTCTAAGGATCCGCAACAGAAATATTTGTATCTCGCCGATGGCGAAAATGACCGCGTCCACATTCTCGATCGCCAATCGCTCGAAGTTCTGACCACCTTCGGAGAGGGCGGACGCCAGCCCGGCGAGTTTTACGGTGTGCATAGCATCGCTACCGATTCGAAGGGAAACATTTACACGACTGAGACTTATCGCGGCCAGCGCGTGCAGCGGTTCCTGTATAAAGGCCTCGCGCCGGTGACTAAGAAAGACCAGGGCGTAGTCTGGCCGGGAGGCAAGTGATGGTGTGTTACTTCGCTGTGGCATTTTTGTCGGGAGCCATCGTAGTTCCGCTTTTCGCGCAAGGCACCAAACCAAGTTGCAATCAATGCCCCGGAACGTATATTAGCGGCGATGAGATCCAGGCGTATCTGAAGCGCGTCGAAGGGACGAAGGTTAGCGACCAGCAGGTTCGTGCGCTCGATATCGGTAAGCTCAACGTTGACATCGGCGTGGTTTATCGCGGGAAGCTTACGGCGCCGGCACCGCAGTCCGTCGCCGAGCATGCTTTAGTGAGCGAGGTCTATCACATCATCGACGGCACAGCGACGCTCATGACGGGCCCCGACATTACGGAACTGAAGCCGCGCGCCGCCGATGATCGCGCGGTGCGTCTGCTTAACGGCCCCGGTGGCAACGGCGCTACTATCCGCAACGGTGTGTCACGCCAGCTCAAAGCGGGCGACGTGATCGTAATTCCCGCGGGCACAGGCCACCTGTTCACCCGCATCGACGATCACATTCGGTACCTGATGATTCGTATTGATCCCGACAAAGTCACGCCGCACAAGGACGAGGCTGCGTCGAAAGCCGATCTAAAGAGCGGCGGCCAGGGCAACTGATCGCGTTGCTAGCGCTTACGAAGTGACTGCGCGACAATCGGTCTGGAGGTACGACAAGATGAAACGATCCGCGCAAGCCAAGTGGCAAGGCGATTTGAAGAGCGGCACGGGCACGATCTCAACCGCTAGCGGCACACTCGCGACCACGCCCTACTCGTTCCGGAGCCGATTCGAGCAAGGGACCGGAACCAATCCGGAAGAATTACTGGCAGCCGCTCATGCCGGATGCTTCACCATGGCGCTCTCGGCGCAACTTGGGGAAGCGGGTTTGAAGGCGACAAGCCTCGAGACGTCGTGTACCATCACGCTGGAACAGAAAGACGGAGGCTTCGCGATCACCGAAAGCCATCTGGAGTTGAAAGCCAAGGTCCCGGGCGCAACCGCCGAGGCATTCGACAAGGCAACCAAGGCCGCGGAGACCGGGTGTCCGGTTTCCAAACTCTTCAATACCAAGATCACTCTGGACGCAAAGCTGGAGTCTTAGCGGACTCCTGCGTGCGGATCAGCCACGCGGCGCTGAGTGAACTGACGACGGCCAACCCGGCCGCGATCCACAATACAACACGGAAGCCGGCGACGAACGATTCATCGACGGCTCGACGCCCGCGCGGATCGTCCGTTTGAATCGCGGCGAGCTTGGGGCGTTGGGCGTCGATTTCGGTCCGCGTGGCTGCGGGCAGGGACGCGGCGCTCAATTGCGGATCGAGCGTGCTATTGAAGACGCTGCCGAGGATCAGCCCGAGAACCGCGACCGCCAGTAATCCAGCAACACGCGATACTGCGTTGTTGACTCCTGATGCCACTCCGGCGTGGCTTTCGGCGACGCTGCTCATGACGGTGGTGGTCAGCGGCGCGACGCTGATGGCCATGCCCAAGCCCAGAACGATCACGGCCGGAAAAAAGGTGGTCCAGTAGGATCCGCCGATGCCAGGTCTCGCGAATAGGGCAAACCCGGCGGCCGCGACCAAGGGGCCGATTACTAATGGGCGCT
>JBDTTL010000131.1:0-11499 GCA_039930665.1 Acidobacteriota bacterium | reverse complement strand
GCCTCGGGAATTCCCTGATTCAATGTCATGCCCAGGGTCTGAAACGTCGGAACACCAGGGGGCGGACCGCGGTGAGAATTCTGCCGCACATAGCCGAAATGGAAATCGTTCAGCACCGTGGGGCTGAAGATGTGGATCTCACCGATGTTCGCGTTTTGTACCCGCGTACCCGAGCCGTTGGAATAACTCACGTAGTTTTTCGGATCAAAGTTCGCCGCGTTGGTAAAGTCGTCGAAGAAATAGCGCAGCGCCAGCCGGTCGTTCTGGTTGATCTGATGGTCGCCTCGCATGATGTACTGATTGAGATCCTGCTTGACACCAGTCTGGTAGGTGTAGGAGCCGGTGCCGGTCAGCCCAGCCGGCATCAATGTTTTGGCGAAAGCCACAGCCACCGGGTCGAACTGGCTGACGGGGATTTGCTTGCCGGGGTACGGGATACCCGCGGCATCTTTGATCGTAGCCTTGTCGCACGGTGCACCGCAGGTCGCGAAATTTCCATTTAGTTCATCTACTGTCGGCCCCAGGGCGTTCTTGGCAGCGTTGATGTTGCGAAGCCGTGTTCCCTGCCAGCCGAAAAAGAAGAAGGTCTTATTTTTTCCGTCATACAACTTGGGAATGTAAACCGGGCCGCCCACGAAAGCGCCAAACTGATTGCGCTTTAGATAGTCGGCTGTCGCCCCGAAAAAGTCGCGGGCGTTGAATTCACGGTTGCGGACGAATTCGAAAGCCCCGCCGTGCAGATCGTTGGTTCCCGACTTGGTCACCGCGTTCACCACCGCGCCCGCGTTGTTGCCGTATTGCGCGCTGAAGCCGCTGGTCTGGATGCTGAACTCCTGCAGCGCGTCCGGGAACGGGAACTCCTGATTCAACTGAAAGTAGAAATCGGTGTTGGAGTTGCCATCCAGCCGGTAGGAAACCTGTCCGGTACCTGAGCCGTTCGCCGATAGATAGAAGTTGCCCGGTATGCCCTTTCCCGTCTCCGTGCTGGTGGAGATCATGGTTGTGCCGGCCACTAGTGTGGCCAACTTGGCAGCGTCGCGCCCGTTCAAGGGCAGTTCGATAATTCGCGCCGAGTCAACTACCTCCGCCAGAGTCGAGGTGCTGGTGTCCACCTGCACGGCCTGGCCGGCCACCGTAACCGTCTCGGTCACCGCGCCGACCTCCATCGCGATGTTGATAGTCAGACTCTGGTTGGCTAGTAGCGTGACGCCCGTCTGCCGGTAAGCTCGGAACCCGGCCGCTTCCGCAGTCACGGTGTAAGTCGTGGGCCGCAGGCTCGGCAAAGTAAACGTACCGCTAGTCCCGGTGTTTACCGTGCGCGTCTGGCCCGTGCCGACTTCCGTCACCGTTACCGTCGCATTCGGAACTACCGCCCGGCTCTGATCCCGCACCGAGCCAACAATCTGGCCGGCCTCCTGCGCGAAAGCCACCGCGGACAACATGCACACCAATGCTATTGCAAGACTTGCTTTCTTTACCACCAAAGCCTCCTTTTCACCCCATTCATGTCTGATTGACCTGACTTGAAGCTGCGCACCCAAATCCCCTGCGCGTCTGCCATACTTCCGCAGGCGCAAATACCCTTCGATTAACCTAGTCCCCTTTGACTTCTAAAGCCCCGTAGTCAAACGCGGTACACGCGCACGCTATGTTAGTTCTTATCATGAGTTAAGCCAAGTGTCAATAGGCTGACGGAGAATGGATACCCCTGCTTGACCCCCATATATCTGCATGCTATCTTAAAATGCGAAAATCCTAAGGAGGTGCTGATGCGCCGAGCCGCTGTGTTGTGCGCTTCTCTCGCCATAGCCTTCGCCGTGTACGCGGCGGAGTCCGATACCTTTACTCCCCCCCAACGCAATTTCTGGTCGTTGGTGCCGGTGAAACAGCAGGCCGTGCCCGCGGTCAAAAATCAGTCATGGGTGAAAACTCCCATTGACGCCTTCGTCCTGGCGAAACTCGAAGAGAAGGGCCTTACGCCCAACCCCGCCGCCGATCGCCTCACACTCCTGCGCCGCGCCACCATCGATATGACTGGCCTGCCGCCTACCCAGGAAGAGATTCAGCAGTTCTTGAGTGACAAATCGCCCAACGCCTACGAGAAAGTAGTGGACCGGCTCCTCGCATCGCCTTCTTACGGCGAACGCTGGGCGCGCCACTGGCAGGATGTTGCCCGCTATGCCGACAGCAACGGTTTCAAAGCCGATGAGACGCGGCCCAATATCTGGCGCTATCGCGACTACCTCATCAAAGCCTTCAACGATGACAAGCCCTACGATCGTTTCATAAAGGAGCAGATCGCCGGCGACGAGCTATATCCCGGAAAAACCGAGGCGCTCGTAGCCATGGGTTTCAACCGGCACTGGATCGACGAAAGCAACTCCTCCACTCTGTTCCTTCGCCGCCAGGAAACGCTGGATGACATGACCACAGTGACCGCTGAAGCGTTCCTCGGTCTGACGTTCGGCTGCGCTCGCTGCCACAATCACAAATTCGATCCTATCCTGCAGAAAGATTACTTCCGCATGCAGGCTTTCTTCGCCAATACCGGCACTGGTGACGGGCCGCTACCCATTGAGGATGCCGTTGCGCGCAAGAAGTATCAAGAGCAAGAAACGGCCTGGGAAGAGAAGACCAAAGACATCCGTGCCGAGATAGCAACCATCGAAGCGCCTCTGCGGCTGGAGAAAATGAAGACCGGATCGGATTACTATCAACCTGAAGTAAAGCAGGCCATTTTCATGGACCCGGCCAAGCGCGATCCCGTGCAAGCCATGATGAACCACACGGCCATTGGCCTTATGGCCATCAATGCCGCGTTCGACGCCAAAGCGCTGCGCAACCTCAATGAAAGCGACGCCAAGCGTTATGCCGACCTCAAAAAACAGCTCACTGAATTCGATTCCATAAAGCCCACGCCGCCGGCCGAGGGGCAATTCATGGTCGACATTAGCGCTCACGCGCCGCCTACCAATATTTTGAAAGGTGGCAATTTGGATGTGAAGGGTGACGAAGTTCAGCCCGGATTCTTGTCGATTCTCGATCCCTCCGACGCCAAGATTACTCCGCTCGCCAACTCCACCGGCCGCCGCAGCGCGCTGGCCGCATGGCTCACCGATCCTAAGAACCCGCTAGTCGCTCGCGTGATGGTCAACCGCATCTGGCATTACAATTTCGGCAGTGGCATCGCCGCTACGCCGGGCGATTTCGGACGCATGGGTTCCCGGCCGACTCATCCCGAGTTGCTGGATTACCTGGCCACGGCGTTCATCGACAACGGTTGGAGCATCAAGAAAATAAACCGCATGATGCTGCTCTCGAACACCTATCAGCAATCGTCGGAATTTACGGCTAAGTCCGCGGAAGCCGATCCCGACAACAAGCTGATGTGGCGCTATGGCCGGCATCGCATGGAAGCCGAAGCGGTTCGCGATTCCATGCTGGCGGTCAGCGGACTGCTGAATACCCAGATGGGCGGCCCCGGCGTTTTCCCGCCCGTTCCTCCAGGGACCATCTCGGCCAAGTCAAGTTACGGCCGCTGGAGCAGTGAAAAGGATGAGGCGCAGAATAACCGGCGCAGCGTTTACATTTTCGTCCGGCGCAACCTCCGCTATCCCATGCTGGAGGAATTCGATTCCGCCAACACTTTCGAGAGTTGCGATTTTCGCAAGAACACCGTCACACCTTCACAATCGCTCGACCTGCTGAACAACGGCTTGATACTCGATTGGGCCCAAGCCCTTGCTGGCCGTATCCTGAACGACACCGGCTTGACTCCGGACGCTCAAGTGGAACGGGCGTTTAAGCTGACTTACGGACGCGAGCCCAGCGCGGAAGAGAAAAAGCTCGCCTCGGATTTCCTCGCCAAGCAGAGCGCAATTATGGCGCAGCGCCTGGCGGGCGGCGAAAAGGTCAAGCCGCCGCTGCCGACGAATCTGCCGCCGGGTGTGGATCCCGCTCGAGCCGCGGCCCTCGTCGATCTATCGCAAACGCTGATGGACTCGAACGAGTTTCTGTACGTTAACTGATCGGGTTAAGAGGGACAAAAACCATGGCAGATAAAATGTTGGACACTTTGAAGCAGCACTGGAATGTTTCCAGCCGCCGCGAGTTTTTCACGCGTGCGGGTAGCGGTCTTGCGGGCATAGCGCTCGCTGCGATGCTGGCGGAGGATGGCTACGCCGCCGGTGTCGATCCTCTATCTCCCAAGAAACCTCATCTGCTGCCCAAGGCCAAGAACATCATCTGGTGCTTCATGGAAGGCGGTCCCAGCCACGTGGATCTGTTCGATCCCAAGCCCATGCTGGAAAAGTACGCACTGCAGCCGATGCCGGCCTCGTTTCATCCGGAGACCCTTCTTACCGCGCAAGGCTCGAAACCCAGCGACGGATTGTTCCCCACCCGGCGCAAGTTCAAACAATATGGCCAAAGCGGCATGTGGGTTTCTGACTGGCTGCCGAACATCACCGAACACGTCGACGATATCGCATTCCTCAGGTCCTGCCACACCGACGCTGTGAATCACGTGGGCGGCGTCTGCGAAATGAATACCGGGTCGCTTCTCGCAGGGCGTCCCTCGCTCGGTGCGTGGCTGACTTATGGATTGGGCAGCGCGCAGCGCAATCTGCCATCCTTCGTCGTCATGCAGGATGACAAAGAGATTCTGGGTTCGGTGCAGAACTACGGCTCCGGCTTCCTGCCCGCAACCTATCAAGGCACGCTGTTCCGCCAGGGCGATACGCCCATCCTGAATCTAAAGCCGCCCGCCGGCACCACTGAAGAGCAGCAGCGTAGTAAGATCGAATTCCTCCAAAAGCTGAACGACACCTGGGGTCGCGGGAAAGACGACGACACCGAACTCGACGCCCGCACGCGCTCCTATGAGTTGGCCTACAAGATGCAGTCTGCGGCGCCCGAAGCCGTCGATCTCTCTCAGGAAAGTGACGCCACCAAGAAGCTCTATGGAATGGACGAGCCTGAGACCCAGGTCTATGGCACCAACTGCCTGCTGGCCCGGCGATTGGTCGAGCGCGGCGTGCGCTTCGTCGAAGTCTATGCCGGCTCCGGTTCCGGCTGGGACGCGCATCATGACGTCGAAGCCAACCACACCAAATGGTGCAAGGCTTCCGACAAGCCGGTTGCCGGACTGCTCGCGGATCTGAAAGCCCGCGGCCTGTTGCAGGACACGCTGGTGGTTTGGGGAGGCGAATTCGGCCGCACCCCCTTCGCGGAAATCATCGCCGGGCAGAGTCCCGATAAGTACGGCCGCGATCACAACCCCTGGGGCTTCACCATGTGGATGGCGGGCGGCGGCGTCAAGGGCGGCCAGACCATCGGCAGCACCGACGACCTCGGCCTCCGCGCAGCGGAAGATCCCTACCATGTCTGGGATATTCACGCATCGATTCTTCACCTGCTCGGTCTGAATCATTTGCAGACCACCTACATGCACAACGGCCGCGCGGAGCGCCCCACGGTCACCGGCGGGAACCTCATTCCAAAGCTGTGGACCTAAGGCTTCCTTTTTTAGCGATAGCTCTCACTGCCGCTGCCTTCCCTTCCACCGCCCAAGGCCTGCCCGATGGGCCCGAGAAGAACTTGGTAGAGGCTGTCTGCAGCGCCTGTCACACCACCGAGCGCATTGCCGAGCAACATTTGACCAAACTCCTGTGGTCTGACAAAGTTTTGGAAATGTTGCAGGAAGCGCCCGACGTAACCCAGCCCGAGCGCGACAAAATTATCGAGTATCTCGCCAAAAACTTTCCAGCCCATGCGAATGTGAATAAAGCCGAAGCAAAAGAGCTGCAAGCCGTCCTCGATATTTCGCCCGAGTCGGCGGCGGCAATAGTGAAATATCGCCAACAGAACGGCAGCTTCAAGATGCTCGACGACCTGAAGAAAGTCCCCGGCGTGGACCCGGCCAAGCTCGACGCCAAACGCGACATTATCGATTTCAAAGAGTGAGCCCTCGGCGCCGGCGTTTCTTATCCGTGTGCATCTGTGTTCACCTGCGAGCCAATTGTCTTTAGCTTTTTTGGACGGAATACTACGTGTATTCTTGAACAAGAGCTTTTCTTGATCGCTTCGTCCCGCCAATCCGCGCCCCGCGCTACGAACCTCCGCCGCATTCTGCGTGTCGCCTCCGGCAATGCGCTGGAGATGTACGATTTTCAGATCTTCGGCTTTTATGCCCCCGCCATCGCGCACATCTTTTTCCCGAGCACCAGCGAATACGCTTCGCTGATGTTATCGCTCTCGACATTCGGCGCCGGCTTCTTAATGCGCCCCTTAGGAGCCATCGTTCTCGGATCCTATATCGATAATCACGGCCGCCGCGCAGGCTTGCTCCTATCGCTCAGCTTAATGGCGTTTGGCACGTTTTCGATCGCGTGCCTTCCGGGCTACGCGGCCATCGGCCTGGCCGCGCCACTGCTGGTTTTGTTGGGCCGCCTGCTCCAAGGCTTCTCGGCCGGAGTCGAACTGGGAGGCGTCGCCGTCTATCTTTCCGAAATCGCGCCGCCGGGCCAAAAGGGATTCTACGTCAGTTGGCAGTCCGGCAGCCAGCAAGCGGCCGTGATGTTTACGTCCGCATCGGGAATCGCTCTCGCGGCCTACTTTTCCGCCGACCAGATGGCCGCGTGGGGCTGGCGCATCCCGCTGCTCGCCGGATGCCTGTTGCTTCCATTGCTGTTGTTCCTCCGGCGTTCACTCGAAGAGACTCCTGAGTTCCTTGCCCGGAAGCGGCACCCGAAAATCCGCGAGATCCTCGATTCCGTCCTCGCTAACTGGAGAATCGTGCTGCTCGGCATGATGATGTCGACCTTCAGTACGGTGTCCTACTATCTCGCCACCGTCTACACGCCAACCTACGGCGGTGCCGAACTCCACCTGCCACCGACTGGCACGCTGCTGGTGACCCTCGCCGTGGGTCTGTCGAGTTTCATCTTGCTACCCTCCTCGGGAGCGCTATCCGACCGCATCGGCCGCCGTCCGATTGTGATTCTGTCCACCGCCGCGGCCATACTCACCGCGTATCCCGCGCTGGCCTGGCTCTCCGCCGCGCCTTCCATCCAGCGTCTGCTTGCGGTAGAGGTATGGTTCGCATTTCTTTTCGCCGCTTACCAGGGCGCCATGTCCCCGCTGCTGGTCGAAATCATGCCCGTCGGCATGCGCACCACTGGATTCGCACTTGCCTACAGCCTCGCAACAGCCGTATTCGGCGGGTTCACGCCAGCCATTTGCACCTATCTGATTCACGCCACCGGCAACCGCGCCATGCCCGGAGTCTGGTTATCCATGGCCGCAGCGATCGCCTTAACCGCTGTGCTGATCGTGACTGGGCGCTCGAGTTCCCTGACGAACGTGCCGGTAACTCAAATCCCCGCTGATAACGTCCAATAAATGGCAGGCAAACTGCATAGATAGTTGCGGTGAGTTTTCTGATGTGGACACATTTATTTGAAGTTATCCTTACAGGCATCGGACTTTTCGTAGGTCCGCTCATGCTCGTAGCTGCCATGGGCGGTGCTCTGGCCGTGCTGAATCGGTTCGTTCACTCCACTCGCGAACCGCACCGGCCCCGCGCTAGACTCGCGAACCTTTTGAAGCACCTCCATACCGGTTGAGCTGAGGTGAAATCGCCAACCCTGGGTGAAATCTCTCACCCCCCCAACCACATGGGTCGACAGACCTCCGCTTGCAGCGAGCATAATGGAAGCACAAGGAGCCAATGTGATCACCAGATATCGGGCTTGTTTGGCTTTGGGCGCACTGCTGTTCGCCGAAAGTGTCTGTGCGGCGCAGAGTTCGCGCAGAGAGAAGGCGAAACCGGAACCTCTAATCAATTCCATTCAGGGGCCGGATTTATACAAAGCGTATTGTGCGTCCTGCCACGGCGCCGGCGCGAATGGTGACGGCCCCATGACGGCGTCACTCAAAGTGAAACCCTCCGACTTAACCCGCATTGCGGCCCGCAACGGCGGGACGTTTCCGCTAATGCAAATAGAAAAAATCATCTCTGGCGAGGGCCTGTCGCCGGCCGGACATGGCAGCAGCCAAATGCCGGTGTGGGGGCCCATCTTTTCCCACGTGGAGCGCGACCAGGATCTAGGCCGTGTCCGAATCGATAACCTGGCACGCTACCTTCGAGACATCCAGGTGAAACGGTAGGAACCGCGCCTCTCGATGGCACATCCAGGGTTGCAAGGGGCGACGTCTACCGGGCGCACAAAGCCGCACGCTTAACGCGGTGCGGGGAGATACCGCTTGCGCATTTTCGCGACGATCGTAAATTCCGGGTCTACCACGTTCGAAATCTCGTACTCCATCCCTTGGCCCAGCAGCAGGCTCGCGCCGCGTTCGTCGAACCCATAACTGTCCATCAGCCAGCGCAATAACTCAGTGGTGGCGTGCTGCAACGCTTCATTGAGGGCCCGCGAACTGCCCAGCACCATGATGTAGTCCTGGGTTTCAAGACGGGGCCAGTTGATCTTCTTCCCTTTCACAAGATCCACCGAGAATTCGACGTCGAGCGAGGTCTCAATCGCGCTCCCCACCACTTCGCCGTCGCCCTGCCGCGCGTGGCCGTCGCCCAAAAATAACAGCGCACCGGGCTCGAACACCGGCAGCATAACCGTAGCGCCGGCGCCCATGCCGTTGTAGTCCATGTTGCCGCCGAAGTTGTCGGCTGTACTCGTCGGAATCGCCGCTTTGTTGTCCGGAGCCGTCCCGATACAGCCCAGCATCGGACGCAGCGGCAATTCAATCCGCGGTCCCTTGAAGTCGGCCGGATCGCTATAGGCGACGCCTTTTTGCTTGTCGATATGCCAGGTCGCCATCTTCGGTTCGCGCAGCGCTTCCGCCCGCAAAAAATCCGGATCGGCAGTGTAGGGCGCAAGCAGCGATGCGGACCAGCCGGTGGCGCGATTGGTCTCCAGCCGCAAAAGGTGAACCACCAGCGTGTCTCCCGGCTCGGCGCCGTCGATGTAGAACGGTCCGATCTCCGGGTTCGGCCGCTGTCCGCGCTGCACGCCTGCAGAATCAAATCCCCGCGCGTCTATCGTCGACGTGACCACATGGTCGCCGGACTTGATATGCAGTACCGGCGGATGCGCGCCGGAGAACGTGTTGTAGAATTTCGTCGGCGTAAATTGGTGAGTTTCGGCGAAAGCGGTTGCAGCCAGCGCGACGGTCAGGAGCAATTTCATACTCATCCTCCAGTTTGGATCAGTATAACGGAACACGCGCGCGCCGAGACACGGCTCGCGCAGCCTTGCACCGCCAAGGAAAGGAATGTACCATACAACAACATGTCCAGACGAATGCTCGCGGCCCTCGCGCTGATTGGCGCCAGTTTGGGGGTCGGCCCGGCCGCCGCCCAGCCCGCGTCGGCAGAAAAGCCGCTTCTCGCGGAACAGGTATTCAAGAACATCCAGGCTCTGCGCGGGATCACCGTCGACGATTTCATGGAGACCATGGGGCTCATGACCGCCGGTCTGCAGTTCGACTGCGCGGACTGCCACACCAATGCCGGCACCAGTGAAGTGGATTGGGCCGCCGATACTCCGCGAAAGATAATCGCGCGCCGCATGGTGCTCATGGTCGCTGAAATCAATAAAACCAACTTCCAGGGACGTCAGGTGGTGACCTGCTGGACCTGCCATCGCAACCGCGATAAACCGATGACCACGCCGACCATGGACATCATCTACGGCATGCCCAACATCGAGCCAGACGACGTCATTACGCAGCTTCCCGGACTTCCCTCCCCCGAGTCGATTTTGGATAAATACATCCAGGCGTCCGGCGGAGCGCAACGCCTCGCCGGCCTCACCAGCTTTGTGGGCACAGGCACCAGCGTCGGGTTCGGAGGATTCGGCGGCGGTGGCGCGGTCGAGCTGGTCGCGAAAGCTCCCGACAAGCGCGCCACCATCATCCTCTTCAAGCAAGAGACCGGCCGGGGCGACCAGATCAGAAGCTATGATGGACGCACCGGTTGGGTGAGAACGCCGCTTAATGTCGTGGGCGAGTTCCAGTTAGGCGGCGGAGACCTGGAAGGCGCCCGATTCGACGCGCAGCTCTCCTTTCCCGGCCAGATTAAGACGATTCTCACGAATTTGAAAACCGGCCCGCCGACTTCCATCACCGATCTTCCGGCCCCCGCCAGCCAATCCTCGTTGCAGCAGGATGTGGCGTTGCAGGAACACAGCGTCGACGTGGTTCAGGGTACCGGACCGCGTGGTCTTCTGGTGACGCTCTACTTCGATAAGCAGACCGGCCTGCTGTTGCGTGAGTTGCGCTACGGCCACTCGCCCATCGGCCGCGTTCCCACGCAAATCGATTTCGCCGACTATCGCGATGTCAACGGAATTAAGCTGCCGTTCCACATCACCTACGCATGGCTGGACGGACGCGATTCCATCGTACTGACCGAAATCAAAACCAACGTCCCGATTGACGAAGCCAAGTTCGGCAAACCCGCTCCGCTGAAAAAGTAGGCGCAACGAAGTCGCCTCCGAAGGAGCTTACTTCTTCTCGCCCGAGCCGTCGCCGCCCAGCGCCTGCAGGCCAAGGAACAGTCGCCTGCCGTCGGTAAACGTGACGTTCTTGCCGACCGCCCGACTCGAACCATCCTTCGCCTGATAACCCTCCACCACGATCTCCGCCCCGGGGGGAAGCGAATCCCTGGTGAAGCCCAGCCGGTACAAGTTGTTCGGGCTTCCGCCTTCAATCATCCAGGTGACCGCTTTGCCATCGTCACCCTTGACGTCCATATGGATCCAGGAGTGCGGATTGGTTACTTCCCACTTGACCACCGTCCCCTTCAATTTAAGCGGCCTCTTCTGGTCGAATTCCGCCGCGAATGCGTGATGCGCCCACACCGGCACCGCCGCTGCGAGCAGTCCAAGACCAGCCATCAAGACTAATAGCTTCCTTCTCATCTGGCGCCCCTTCGTATAAAATCGCACTACTTCGCCGCCTTCTTGGCGGCTTCCTGTTCGGTCGCACGTGCTCCACTCAAAGTATTCGCCAATCCATAATTTGCTTCATGACAGGCGTATTCGTAAAGCTGTCCGTCCATCTTACTGATGGGCAGTTCGCCCGACCACGGTTTGGTCCACATCCCCGGGTCTTCCACCGTGAACTGGTAGAGAATGGTTTCCGGATCGACGCGCGTCAGCCGTTCCACCACATGCACGTTCCGGGCATCCACGAAGGGGTTCAGATCCGTGAAATTCGTGGTGTCGATCACCAGGGTGTTGCCCTCCCAATGGCCCACCGAATCGCCCATCCACTGCTTGATGTTCTTATCGAGATGCGCCCGCCCGTCGGTGGGAATCACCCGGGCATCGTGAATCATTTCAGCTTCGATAACCACATACCCGGAGCCTTGGACAATCTGCAAATTACTGTTATAGGCCGCCGGAAGCAGCGGCGGTCCCACATTTGCCCGGGCGATGCAGCGTGCGCTCAGCCCCAGACTCTCGGGGCCATCGAACT
>JBDTTL010000130.1:0-11527 GCA_039930665.1 Acidobacteriota bacterium | reverse complement strand
ACGAGTTTGTCGATCGGATTTCTGCCTTTCTGAAATGCCATGCCTTCGTATACGTTAGTCGGGATCGAAAAGAACGTTGACGAAACCGTTTCCCTGCCCGTTTTCAAAGCTAAATTTGTGGAACAGACCGCCCTCGCCGCCGCGGCCGTTGAAGTTCAGATAGGTAGTGATCTTCTTGGTTTCCTTGTCCAGGATATACAACGGCCCGTTCAAGTCGTTTACGAAAAAGCGCCTACCCCCGCCCGGCTCGTCGCGCAGAAAATTAGTGCGCGCGAGCAGACCGGCGACGTTATTGGTGCCCTTGTTGGCAGCGCCCGTTATGGGGAAGGTGGCGTAATCCTTGATCTCCAAGGTGAGCTGCTGCGCCGAAGCGGTTGCGCCGCGCAAAACGTAAGCCGTAAATAAGAGCGCAACCAGGCCGGCCAGGGTCACCACTGGCGTCGCGCCGGTCTGGCGCCGGGTATCAACTTGTTGCATGAAGTTTAGAGCGTCTTGATCTTGAGATTGCGAAATTCGATCTGCTGGCCGGTGTGCTGCAGGCCGATGGCGCCGGTCTTGAAGGACGCCTGGTGATCGTCGAGCACCTTGTTCCCATTAATGACGACGACGAAGTGATCGCCTTCCGCAGTCAATTCGACGGTGTTCCACTTGCCCATCTCGATGACCGGCTCTTTGTGGCTCTTGAGGTGGCCTGAGAAGCTACCAGTGTAATACCCATTGTGATTGTCGGATTTGCCGTCGTAGGGCTTATCGTTGGGGAAGGCGTTGCGAATCTGCATCTCGTAGCCCATCATGTGGGAGTCGCCTGCGTCGCGGCTGCGGCGGATGTAGATTCCGCTATTGATATGTGGCTCGGAGGTGCGGAACTCGCCCTTCAGCGCGAAATTCGAATAATCGTCTGCGGTGCCTAGCCAGCCGCCGGGGCCGCCCGAAACCAGCGCGCCGTCTTTAATGGTCCAGGTGGCGTTGCCGTAGACTTTCAAACCGTCCAAGGTCTTGCCGTCCCACATCATCTTCCACCCTTGCGCCGCTTCTTTCTTGGTGAGGGTGTTGAGGGCGTCAGTCGAAGCCGCCACTGCAAAAGCCGCGATCACCGCGAATGCAATCAAAAAACGCTTCATTATCCGAATCTCCTTGGCGAGCTGTTGCCTCTACCGCGAGGCTGTGTACCTAAGGGTAGGTTATCGAAAAGCAGCGGTGGTGTCCAGGAGCCTGGTCTGTAGCCTGGTCTGCAGGAGCCTGGTCTGCAAGGAACAGCGTCGACCCGCGCGCAACGCCGGTAACGGCAGATGGTGCGACGGGTCGGATACCTCAAAAGCGGGAGCGTCGGCTGTGCCGGAACCCGGCGAGCGGGGCCGTCGAAAGCGGCGCGAGAGCGTGTTATAGTTACTTTTTTAGTAGCGGGATCGGAGGACTCCGTTCTTATGGACCCTTCGACAGATCACGAACGAGAAGTCGTTCGAGCCGTAGACGAATTAGCGAATCAGGGGCACCTTAGCGTTACATCGGTCGCCGACGTGGCTGCTTCCCTCGGGTTCGCCCTGGCCCCAGCGGAAGCCGAATTCATGGTGAGCTATATTCTCTGGCGCCTGACTCATGAAAATCCAACGTAACCCGCCCCCCCGGCCGCTTCGGCAGACATCGTACAGCACATCGTGCAGGATGGGGTGGACACAGCGCCCCGCATCCTGTAAGCTCCTGGGTATGAAAAACACAATTTTAGCGGTTCTCTGCGGAGTGCTTTCGGCGGCCGTCGCGCTGCCAGCGGCCAACAATGACGCCAAGGACGAGAAGGCTGTCATGGCCACTCTTGACGCGATGGCGCAAGCCAGCATTAAGAAAGACATAGCCGCGCTCGACAAGATTTATGCTCCCGATCTGACCTATAGCCACTCTTCGGCATTTCTTCAAAACAAAGCGGAAGTTTTGAAAGCCGCCGCCGGCAAGGGGATGACGGAATCAGAGACGTTCCACGACAACAACATCCGGATTTACGGCAATGTCGCACTGGTGCGCGGGGTTACCGAACTGCGCAACGGCACCCCGGGCGACATGCATGACAACCACCTCAACATCCTGTGGGTCTTGGTGAAAGGTCCCGGACCGAATGGCTGGCAGATCGTGGCTCGTCAAACCACTCGGCTGCCGGAAAAAAAGTAGCGCAGGCCGCCTTATTCTGGTCCCCGCGGCGAGGCTACGCCGGATGGCAAGTCCTCCGGCGGTAGCTCGCGCCGCGGTAGTGATAAAATCGGGCCAGCTATGTTTAACCTTCGTTTCTTCTTGCCTTGTGCGCTTCTTTTAGGCTCCATCGCAACGGCAAGCGACAGCGAGATCGACAGAGCATCGATTAAGGGGCTTAAGGGCGTGTTCGTCCTGGTCGAGGATCTGAACCCGCCGGAAGAACAGGCTGGCCTGAAAACGGCCGACATTCAGGCCGATGCGGAGCAAAAATTGCGCGCCGCCGGGATTCCTTTATTGAGCAAAGATGAGGGACTCAAGGCACCAGGAATGCCTACCCTTTATATCAGTGTCAGTGTGGCTAGCAGCACGACCACTGACGTCTGGCCCTTCAGCATCGATGTAAACCTCGAGCAACAGGCCAACTTGACGCGCAACCCCGACACGTTCGTGCCTACCGCCGTCACCTGGCACGTCGGGGCCATAGGCGGCATCGGTAAGTCCGACATTCGCAGCATCCGCGATCGCGTCAATGAGCAGATCGCAAAGTTCGTCAACGCTTATCTCAAAGTGAACCCCAAATCAGTGATGCTGCCCGCCGCCGAGAAATAGGGTCAGCGTTCCCAGCGAAATCGCGGATCCTCCACCAAAATCGCGCCACCCCATCGGCTCGCCTTTTAATCTTGATTTGTTACCCTAAAGAGCAATGCCTGCCAACTTTCGCCGTTTTCAAGCCGGCCCGGATCCTTTTGACCGCACATGGGAGGTGGAATTCCGCTGGCTGCAGACGGGCATCTCCATCCGCCACGCCAACACCGTGGATGTGAAGTTCAGCGTGTGGACCGAGAGCGAGGAAAAGCAGGAGAAGATCATCGCTCTGCCGCACCAGTTGCTGCTGGATCTGGCTGCGAAGACCGGCCGTGCCCTCACTGACCCGTGGTGCCTGAAGCTCGCCGGCCGCCATCTGACGCACATGATTGCATCTGGTGAGGACCTGGAGAAGACCCTGGTTACCATGTCAAGTACGGATCTGGAGAACGCCGCCGGACTGACGCAGCCCGTTTAGCCGCGATCCGCGGCGCGGTCATGGTAAATATAGATCTGGGCATACGGTAGGAGCGCTTACCAGTAATTTGCGCCTGGAGTGCGCGGTACGAAGAAAGAGGAGGGAGCGATGGTCAACTGCCCGCTTTGCGATGCGGTCATAGATGTTGACGAGGACGAGTTGGATGAAGGTGATTCCCTCATCTGCGAGGAGTGTGGCGCAAATCTGAACGTGAGCGGCGTGAGCCCGCTGGAACTGGTTTCCGACGCTCCCGATGACGACGAGGCCGAAGGCGCGGACGATGACGATCTGGACGAAGACGACGAGGACGACGAGGAAGACGAAGACGAGGATGAAGACTGGAAGTAAGTTCGTCATCGGGTTATTGTGCGCGCTCCTGGTGTGCGCCGCGGCGAAGCCTCCACTGAAGGACGACGCCCCTCACGCGGTAGTGGCCGGTACGGTGTTTCGCGAGAACGGGTTCTCGCTGCCGGGTGCGACGGTGACTCTGGCGGTGAAGGATGCGCCCAAAGTGAAGAAGCTTCAAGTTGTATCCGACGGGCGCGGCGAGTTTGCGTTCCGCGTCCCTCCCGAGGCGGCGACATTTGTTGTGGGGGCGGCGATGAAAGGGTTTCAATACGTTGAAAAGGAAGCCTCGGTCTCGGGCGAGGTGCGGATTGAGGTAACTTTAACACTGCCGGCAGAGTCCAAATGATAGGAGCGAAAAGCAAAACCATGACTGGACAGCGGAACGGAACACGTGCGCTGACGCTCGCTGCAATTGCCTTGATTCTTTGCGGGGGGATTTTCGCCCAGCAGAAGTCGCGCGAAGAGCGCCGGGAAGAGGCCAATTCCAGGTCTGTAATGGGAACGGTGACAAGCCCCGACGATAAAGCGGTCAGCGGCGCCGTCGTTCAACTAAAGGACATGCGCACCTTGCAAGTGCGTTCGTTCATTACCTTGGACGACGGGCAATATCATTTCTCAGGCTTACGCAACGATATCGATTACGAGTTGTCGGCAAGATCCGGCGACATGACGGCGACCAAGAAGCTGAGCCTTTTCGATAATCGCAAAGAAGCCGTCCTGAACTTCAAGTTCGATAAAAAGTGAATCGCGGAGAACGCCGGCCGCTTTTTGAAACTGCACGGACCTCTTTCTTTTCTTGCTTCCGAAGCTTAGCTCCCGCCGGCCTATCGAGCCTGCCAAGAAAATTTTGGCAGTAGTGGTGCTCGGGAGGATCGCGACTGTTAGGTTCGCGCCTCGCATACCGCTTCTATCCTAACTCGTTGCCCGCTTGATCTTCGCCCCGATCATTTCAACCAGCCCGATCGCGCCGACGCCGAACAGCAAATGTACCACCCGAATCACTTCGTGCGCGCTGCCCGGCAAAAACCTTCCCATGTTCATGGCGAAGCCCACCACGAACAACCCGTAGAACATTGCTCCCAGCGCCAACCCAACCCTGACGCCAGCGCGCAGCCCGAGTATCGCGATGATCCACAGCAGGGCCACCAGCGTTTCACCCAAATGCATGTGCAACGGGATGTATTCGAACCCATGCCCCGACCAGAACATAAATCCGAGCACCAACAGAACCAGCCCCAAGATGCGCACCGCCATTTGGATGACCAGGGTTGCGATTTTCATTATGGGTCTAGGATCGCACGACTGGTGAGCGAGTAGGGCGCCCCACCCCGCTCCCTCGGCTTGGTTTATCCTGCGTGTATGGAGATCCGGCACTCCGTTTGCGCGCTCGACTGTCCCGACGCCTGTTCCCTGCTGGTCACGATCGAGGACGGCCGCGCCACTCGCCTGCGCGGCGACCCCGCCCATCCCGTCACGCGCGGATTCCTGTGCGGCAAAGTGGCGCAGTATTTGGAGCGTGAATATTCGCCTGACCGTCTGCTCCATCCGCAAAAGCGCACCGGCGCGAAAGGCGAAGGCCGCTTCGAGCGCATCTCCTGGGATGAGGCGCTGGACACCATTGCGCGCCGCCTGACTGCAATCGCCGAGGAGCACGGCCCCGAGTCGATTCTTCCCTACAGCTATGCCGGCACCATGGGACTGCTCAATAACGCCGGCATGGACCGCCGCTTTTTCCATCGCCTGGGCGCGTCGCGCCTCGACCGCACCATTTGTTCCAGCACCGGTGGGGCAGCGCAGAACGCGACCCTGGGCCTGCGCTATTCCACCGAGCCCGAACAGTTCCGCGACGCGAAGCTCATCATCGCCTGGGGCGCGAATATTCACGGCACAAACGTCCACCTGTGGCCTTTTATTGTCGAAGCCCGCCGCAGAGGCGCCAAGCTCGTGGTGATCGATCCGGTAAAGACCCGCACTGCCGCGCTGGCCGATCGCCATTTCGCCATCAACCCCGGCAGCGATCCCGCGCTGGCGCTGGGCATAATTCACGTGATCGTCGGCGAGAATCTCCACGACGCTGATTACATTGCGCGCTACACCAACGGCTTCGATCAGCTTGCCGAACTCGCCCGCGCGTACCATCCGGCTCGCGTAGCCGCGCTCACCGGCATTGCCGCCGACGATATCGTACAGCTTGCGCGCGAGTACGCCAGCACGCGCCCTGCCGTCATTCGCCTCAACTACGGCGTGCAGCGCAGCGAGCGTGGCGGAGCGGCCGTGCGCGCGATCACCGCTCTTCCGGCGATCATTGGATCGTGGAAGGAAGTCGGCGGTGGTATTCAACTCGGCACGTCGCACGCGTTCCAGTTCAACACCAAGGCTCTCGAAATGCCGGAATTGCAGGAGCGCTCGTCGCTCGGCCGCGAAGCGCGCATCGTCAATATGGCGGAGCTGGGCAAGGCGCTCACCGAACTCGACGCGCCGCCCGTGAAGGCGATGGTGGTTTACAATTCCAACCCCGCGAGCATCGCGCCGAATCAAGCGAAGGTTCTCGCCGGAATGCGCCGCGACGATTTGTTCACTGTGGTGCTCGAACAGTTCCAGACCGATACCGCCGATTACGCCGACATTCTGCTGCCCTCCACTACGTTTCTGGAGCACACCGATCTCTACCGTTCCTACGGCCATTACTTCCTGCAACTCGCTCGCCCGGCGCTCGACGCCCCCGGCGAAGCCCGCTCCAACGTAGAGGTCTTCCGCGACCTGGCCCTACGGATGGGCTTTGACGATCAGTGCTTCCGCGATTCTGAAGACATCATGATGCGTTCGCTGCTCCGCTCCGGACATTCGTTCCTCGACGGCATCACGATCGAGCGCCTGGATCAGGAACACTCGATTCGTCTGAATATTTCGGAGCCGGGAACTCCATTTCTGCCGTTTGCCGAAGGCGGGTTCGGCACTCCGTCCGGCAAATGCGAGTTCGGCGCAGAGACACTCGACTATACCCCGCCTATCGAATCGCGCTTCGGTGACGCATCTTTGCGCGCCCGTTATCCCCTGGAACTGATCTCGTCGAAAAACGACGACAGCATGAACTCTACCTTCGGCAATCGTCCGCTGGTGGACGCGGATACAACGCTGCTCCACCTGAGCGGTCCCGATGCTGAGGCTCGCGGCATCCAGACCGGTGACCGCGTGCGGATCTTCAACGACCGCGGCAGCCTGATGCTGCGCGCCGACGTGGATGGCGTTGTGCAACCCGGCGTCGCCCGCGCTCCCTCCGTGCGCTGGAATAAGCGCGCCGAGGATGCCGCTAATGTCAACGTGCTCACCTCCGACCGCCTTACCGACATGGGCGGCGGACCGGCGTTCTACAGTTGCCTGGTCGAAGTGGAACGCTGCGGAGATTAGTGAACTGTGGGGGAGCGCAGCCGTGCGCGCCAGCAGTGCATCCAGATCCTGGTGCGAGTAGTATCGCGGCAGGGCGCGATCTGGCTGGTGGAGATGATCGGGGCCAAGATCAAGCGGGCGACGAAATAGGGTAGGCCGAGTCAGGCCTGTAACCTTCGAGGGTAAATCGATGGTTTGCGGGTTATGCGTCCAGGAGCGTTTCAACTTCAGCCGGGCTCGCGCTCGGGCTTAGAATCGCGGTAGAAGCTGCAAGCAACCTCAGAGCTTCCGACATTGCTAACGGACCTTCTTGAAGGAGGTTTACGACCGCTTCAGATGACATGGGTCTGTGCAAATAGAACCCTTGATTGAAATCGGAGCCTAAGGTGCGGAGGACAGCAAATTGCTCCTCTGTCTCAACTCCTTCGGCGACGACTTCAAGTTTCAGACTGTGAGCGAGGCCAATAATACCGCGAACCATTGTTGTGCACCCGTTTCCTTCATATTCAAGGTCCTTGATGAATGAATGGTCGATTTTTACGCAGTCAACCGGCAAGGTGCGAAGTTGACTGAGGGATGAGTAGCCAGTACCAAAATCGTCAATCGCGAATCGCACTCCAAGATTGCGCAGGTATTCGATGTTGCCAATTGCCTTTTCTAGATTTCGAATAAGCGCCGTTTCGGTGACCTCAAATTCGAGCTTCGAGGCAGGCAGCTTGAAGTCTCTAAGCGCCCGCTCGACCATTGCACTGAAATTCTTATCGATGCATTGAATAGCGGACAAATTGACAGCAATCCGCCCCAGTTCGTAACCTGCGGCGAGCCACTTCGCGGCGTCGGAACACGCCTGCCGGGTGACCCACTCGCCGAGGGTCACGATGAAGCCGGTTTCCTCCGCAATCGGAATGCATTCTTCGGGGAGAACCTCGCCGATGGCCGCATTGTTCCAGCGCAGTAGCGCTTCCAGCCCATCCAATTGGCCGTTGTGCTTCATCACCGGCTGATACGCCAGGGTGAATTCGTGGCGCTCCAGGGCGGTCTTGAGCTCGCGCTCAATCTCTAGACGCCGTGTAGCAGCGGCTCCCAGATCGGCGCGGAAGAGCTTATATTGATTTCGTCCGGCTTCCTTGGCACAGTACATTGCCAAGTCGGCGTTTCGGATGAGAACTCCGGGATCATCTGCATGTTCGGGGTACAGGCTGACTCCGGCGCTGGCCGTGATGGTGATCTCGTGTCCGGCTAGAGTCATCGGTTGGGCGATGGCGTGTATGATTTTGGACGGCACTAATTCTAGAGTGGATGCATCCGTGACTTCCGTAATCAGAACGGTGAACTCGTCTCCGCCCACGCGCGCAACACTGTCCGTCTCGCGCAAGCAGGCTTTTAGCCGCCGCCCAACCTCAACCAGCAATTCGTCGCCGACGCGGTGACCAAGTGTATCGTTGATCTGCTTATATCGATCAAGATCGATCCACATTACCGCCAGCTTCTTTCGGTTGCGGCGAGCCATGTGGATTGCTTGATCGAGACGGTCATGAAAGAGCATCCGATTGGGCAGCTCCGTCAGTGTGTCGTGCTGCGCTTGGAATGCCAGCCGTTCGTAAAGCAAAGTATTCTCGATGGCCACAGACGTCAGTTGTTCCATGTGGCGCGCGACCGATATGACATTCTCTGCCATGTCCTCGCGAGCAAATAGTTGGACGACGCCGATGAGGTTCCCATCGCCATCGTGCAACGCGGTCGGACCAAGGGTCGTAAGTCCGGATTGTCTGGCAAGCGCAGAAGTACTCCCACCGAGCTCACCAAGTTGTACAGAAACGTCACGATTAAGGGAGAATGAATGCGTCCGCAAAACGTCCGCTAGCTGGTCCGGAAGGTTGGCGGCGGCCTGAAGCTGAATGTCTGTGTCGTTCGCGACCCAGATAGCGCCTCCCGCCCAAAAACCACATTTTCGAGGTAATTCCACAATTGCCTCAAGGGTTCGACCCAAGGGCGCATGGGCACCTACCATTTCAAGAATCGCAGCTCGCTGCTCCTCTACATCTCTGGCGACGGCCAAGGCATCGTTGCTCGCTTGCAGCGCTACAAGGGCTTTGCTCCGTTCCCGCGTCGCCTTCGCCAACGCGACGAGAAAGATGAGCAGTGCGACGCCAAATTCGGCAAATCCCCAAACGCTATATTTGAGAGTTTGATCCACTTGGGCGGAGTCGACTTTTGCATGAGCCTCCAGCGCTTGTTCTAGGGTCCGTAGGTTCCGGAGCGTCGAGCCAAAACTTAGCTGGCCATTAGTACGCTCCACCTCGATAGCAGTGACAGAATCCCCTTCGCGAATGTGCCGGAAAATCTGCTTGGCTACTCGTTCGTAGTCATACCAGGAGCGCTCAAACCGATCCAAAAGCCGGCGGACGTCAGGCGAATCCAGTGATCGGAGGCGCCGTAGCGCGTCCTGAACCCTTTGGCGGGCCGCCCCTGCTTCCTCAATTGCAGACAGTTTGCTGTCCCGATCGACTGACACGAGCGCGGTCAGCAGTGCGCGTCGGCCTCCTTCCATATCGTCCGCTAGGTCGCCCTCAACCTCAAGGCTGACAGTATCGACGTTATAGAGCTTCTGGCAGAGCACTATTGCCCGGTTCAAATCCCATGCTCCGAGTAGGGAGCCCACAATCCCAGCTAGCGATAAAACCACTATCAAGGAAAGCCTTCCTGAATTGGTCACTGCCATCGACGGACTCCAGCGGCCCCTACTTTAGAGCGGCCTTCTTTGGGGATCGTGGCTCGGAACCAGGGTCGGCGCGCTAGCCTAGCAGCTGTAATGGGCGATCTCGGATTCGGCACTGCAACAAGCTCCCTCAGATCTACAGATCGGCGGATCTCCGCATTTTCCATAAGGGCAAATTCGCTCGTCGGTGGACTTCGCTGCCAAGAACGCACAGATGCCGCTCGAAGCGCTGCGCGTCTGATGAAATTCGCATTATTGGCAGGACGTCAATCTAACGTAAGGAAGCGGTATTTTGTGCGTTTCCGTTTGCCGGGGGCTAGGACGATGCCAGACGCGACTACGGAGCTTCCCGCACCCTTACCATCGGACCATGCCCTCCAGCTTGCCGATTTGGCCGATTTTTTCGTTGATCGAGTTGATCTCCAAAGTCTTATTGAAAATGGTCCGCCCGGTTTTGCACAACCAGGTTTTGACCGCCCATCCGCGGTTTTGTTTTATGATGATCAATGGCAGATATTTTCAAGGAGAACGAATGACCAGCACGATAAAGCATGCTTCCGCTATTAGCGCAATTGCCGTAGCGTTAGGAGCTTTCGCAACTTTTCAACCCGCCCGAGTACAAGCGGAGGACAGTCACTACCAAGTGGTCGAAAACTGGGCCCAATTCCCGCCCGGCGTCACCAAGTGGAGCGCGGCGACCGGCGTCGATGTGGATTCGCACGACAACGTCTACGTGTTGCATCGCAACGAAGACATGCCCATCATGGCCTTTGACAAAAACGGAAAGTTCCTGCGTGCGTGGGGAAAGGGCATGATTAAGACCACCCACTTTATTCGTACCGACCGGGACGGGAATGTCTGGGCCACCGACCGCGGCGACATGGTCGCCTACAAATTCAGCCCCGAAGGAAAACTGCTGCTGACGCTCGGCAAGAAAGGCGTCAAGGGCGACAACAATTCGCACGACACATTCGACGGCATGGCCGATCTGGTGGTGGCGAAAAACGGCAACATCTTCGTGGCCGACGGCGAAGGCCCCAACACCCGCATCGTGAAATTTTCAAAAGACGGCACCTTCATTAAATGGTGGGGCGGCAAAGGCACCGGCCCGGGCCAGTTCGACGTGCCGCACGACATCGCGATCGATTCCAAGGGACTGCTCTACGTCGGCGATCGTTCGAACGACCGCGTCCAGGTGTTCAATCAGGATGGCAAGTTCCTAAAACAGTTCACCAACCTGGGCACCCCCTGGGGCGTGTTCGTGAAAGGCGACAAGCTCTACGTGGTGGATGGAACCAAGAACAACTGCATGTATATCGCGAACGCCAAGGATGGCAAAATACTGGAGAAGATTGAGGGGCTCAGCAATCCGACGGCGGTAACCGTCGACTCCAAAGGCGATATTTACGTCGGCGAAGTGAACGGCGGGAACGTGAAGAAGTTCGTGAAGAAATAAACCGGCGGGTAAGACCCTCCCGGCTTTCCGCCCTATCGAGAACGATAATTCCTGTTTCGATTCTCGATAGGGCGTGCGTTTTAACAACCGAAGCTTAAGCTGGTTGCGCTGACCTGCACGGCGACGGCTCCAGCCCGGCCTGCCGCGCGAATTGCGTCGATCACTTGACCCTGATGCACGGCGAGAGTTAACAGAGCCCTTCCGTAGGTCGCGAAATGTTCTTCCAGGCCCGTGGGCTGGAACGGTGTCGGTTTGTCGAGATCCGCCTCGCTAAACGAATCGAGCAAAACCAGATTTCTTCTGCGAAGCTCGGCGTAGCGGGCGCTGACTTCTTCAAACGAAGGGTAGTGCGATGCGTCGTTGGTCGTGATTG
>JBDTTL010000129.1:0-11615 GCA_039930665.1 Acidobacteriota bacterium | reverse complement strand
GCGAGGCCCGGCACCCCCACTGCGTATGCCGCAGAACGACTACTATAAAACCCTCGGTGTGGAGCGCGGTGCCGACGCGGATGAAATCCGCAAGGCCTACCGTAAACTCGCGCGCAAACATCATCCGGACTTGAACCCCGGTGACAAGTCGGCCGAAGACCGCTTCAAGAAGGTTCAGGAAGCCTACGACATTCTGAGCGAGCCGAAGAAGAAAGAAATGTTCGACCAGTACGGCTTCTATTCTGAAAACGGAATGCCGGCTGGCGGTCCCGGAGCGGGGGCAGGAGCCCCTGGAGCCGGTCCGAACATGGGATTCGGAGGTTTCGACTTCTCCGATTTCACCCGCTCGGCCGGGTCGGGCAGCCCGCGCAGCCGTCCCTCAGGGGCGGGGGGCCCCGGTGAATCGGCGAATTTTCAGGATATCTTCAGCCAGTGGTTCGGACGCCAGCATGAGCCGCAGGAGAGTGCTCCCGAGAAGGGCACCGACCTCGAATACGGCCTCAGTATCGATTTCTGGCAGGCCATTCGCGGCACCCAGGTGCGTCTCAAGATCAATCGGCAGGAAGTTTGCGTCACCTGCAACGGCACCGGCGGTGCGCGTTCCGGGGGCAACACCGTGTGCCCCGAATGCAACGGCAGCGGCAACGTGACGCAGATGGCGGGCGCCATGCGCTTCAGCCTCACCTGCCCGCGCTGCGAGGGCACCGGGCGTCTGACCAACAAGTGTCCCACGTGCCACGGCGACGGACGCATTTCGCACGCCGAGGCGGTGGAGGTGCGCATACCCCTGGGAGCGCAGCAAGGCTCTCGCCTGCGAGTGGCCGGGAAGGGCAACGCGGGAACGCATGGCGCGCCGGCGGGCGATCTCTATATAACGGTGCGGGTCGAAGATCATCCTTTCTTCCGGCGGGATTCCGACGACATTTTAATCACTGTCCCGGTGCGTATCGATGAGGCCGGTTTGGGCACCAAGATTGAAGTCCCCACCATCGATGGCCGCGCGCAACTCAAGATTCCGCAGGGCACCAAGAACGGACAGAAGTTCCGCATGCGTGAAAAGGGCGTGCAGAATTCGCGAACCTCGGCCCGTGGCGATCAGATCGTCGAGATCGTGGTCCAGGCGCCCCAGGTGCACGACGAACGCACCAAGGAATTGCTGCGCGAGTACGCGACGCTCAACCCCGCCGACCCGCGGGCGGAAATCTGGAGTAAGGTGTAATCCCATGTCTAAGGGAACTGCCAAAGCAAAACGAGCCGCCTTCATGATTTCGGCCATTGCCGAGCAATACCAGATCCATCCTCAGACCTTGCGCCTTTATGAGCGCGAAGGGCTGCTCAAGCCTTCGCGCAGCGACGGCAATACGCGCCTCTACACCGAGGACGACGTCGAGCGGCTGGAGGTGATCCTCAAGCTGACGCGGGATCTTGGCGTGAACCTCGCCGGCGTCGAAATCATTTTGAATATGCGCGAGAAGATGTCCGAAATGCAGCGCCAGATCGAGGCGTTCGTTTCGAGCCTCAATACCGAGATCACCTCGCAGCGCGCCCGCCCCAGCGCGCAGGAGCCCTCCAATTCATTGATCCCGGTGATTCAGCTCCGGCGCTCGAAAAGACCAGGCTCGTAGCCCTCCGGCCCTGGCTTTTATCTTTATAGGCGCTCGCAAAGCGGATCGTCCATACTCGCGAAGCGGATCGTCCATAATAGAGAGATCCTCGAATGTCTATTCCGCTGCGCAGCATGACCGGGTTCGCGCGCGTGCGCTCTCCACTGGGCGATAGCGAACTGGTGGTTAGCGCCAAAAGTGTAAATCACCGCAGTCTCGATCTGGTGATCCAGGTGCCGTCGGCGCTGGAGCCGCTCGAGAGTGTCGTCCGGGCAATAGTGAAATCGAGCGTGGTGCGCGGGCACGTGGAAGTGCGCGTGTCGCTTCCCAAAGCGGCGGCAGGCGATGGAGCCCTGGTCCTCGACCGCGAATTCCTGCGCGACTACCTGCGAATTTTCCGCGAGGAATCCGCCGCCAACGACCTCGAATCCCAGCCAGACCTAAACGCGGCACTGCGCATCCCCGGGATGTTCACCGCAGCCGAAGGCGCAGGGCCGCCGGAGGGAGCCGAGGGCACTCTCGAAGAGGCTTTGAGGCGGGCTCTCGGCGAGTTGAACGAGTTCCGCTCGCGCGAGGGACGCGAGATTGGCGATGAATTGCGCGGCCACAACCAACGCTTGAGCGCCGCAGCCGAACAAATGGAGCAACTGCGCGCAGCAGCCTCGGAATATTTTCAGAAGCGCCTGGCCGAGCGCCTACAGGATGTGGCCAAAGGCATTCAGATCGACCCGCAGCGGCTGGCGCAAGAAGCTGCCATACTGGCCGACCGCAGCGACATCGGCGAGGAGCTGGCACGCTTGAAGATCCACTCTGGGCAATTAGCCGCGCTACTGGATGCGGGGGGCGAGGTAGGCAAGAAGGTCGACTTTTTGCTACAAGAGATGAATCGGGAGACCAACACCATTCTTTCGAAGACCAGCGGCGCGGGTGAGCCAGCCATGAAGATCACGGACCTGGCCCTAGCCGCCAAAGCCGCCATCGAAAAAATACGCGAGCAATCGCTCAACCTCGAATGAAGCGGGAATGACTACGGTCTTTATTATTTCGGCGCCCTCCGGATCGGGCAAATCGACACTGGTCAGCGAACTGATGCGGCTGGTTCCTAAGCTGCGCTTTTCGGTCTCCTACACGACGCGCTATCCACGCGGCAACGAACGCGACGGCGAGGACTATTTTTTCATTTCGCGTGAAGATTTCGAGGAACGTATCGCGCACGGCGAGTTCCTGGAGCACGCGGAGGTCTTCGGCAATTACTACGGCACGCATATCAGCGAGTTAGATCGCGCCGCCGCCCAGGGCTACGACCTGGTGCTCGACATCGACGTGCAGGGTGCGCGACAATTAAAAGAGAGAATTCCGGCCGGGGTATCCATATTTATTCTGGCGCCCAGTCGGCAGATCCTGGAAGAGCGGCTGCGAGCGCGCAGTCAGGACTCGGAAGCTGTGATCCTGCGCCGCCTGCACGATGCCGCCGGGGAAATTCGCAACTATTCTCTGTATGACTACGTGCTGGTGAACCGGGAAGTGGTGGCTTCGGTAGAAACTCTGGTTGCTATCGTGAAGGCTACCCGGAGCCGGCGCGACCGGATGGAAAACGAGATTCGTCCGATATTGGAATCTTTTTTGTAAGGTTATAAAGGAACCTAAAAATGGCTGAGTCAAATCTGAAGCAAGTGGCGCAAAACGTGATTCCGGACGATCCGGAAGCCAGCGCCTACCGCTTTATCATTGTGGCCGCGAAGCGTGCGCGCCAACTGCAGGGCGGCGCCCGCAGCATGCTGCCTACCACCTCAAAGAAACCCACGGTGGTGGCGATGGAAGAGGTACGCCGCGGGCTGGTACCTTACGAAGACACGGCTATCGACAAGACCCTGCCGGCGCTCGCCGAAGAATAAAGAGGATCCATGAACGTCGCGCTGGGCGTTGGCGGAGGCATTGCCGCATATAAAGCGGCGGAGCTGGCGCGCGCACTGATGGAGCGTGGATTCACAGTGGACGTGGTGATGACGCGCTCGGCCGAAGAGTTTATCCGGCCGCTCACGTTCGCCGCTCTCACCGGCCGTAAGGTGCACGCGCACCTGTTTTCGGCTGCTAGCGCAGAGGATACTCTGGCAAGCGCAATCGACCACATCCGCCTGGCGCAAGAGAACCAGCTGCTAGTGGTCGCGCCCGCCACCGCCGATCTGCTCGCGAAATTCGCACATGGCCTGGCGGACGATCTGCTAACCACTACTTATTTGGCATTCACCGGAACCGTGGTGCTGGCTCCGGCAATGAACACCAACATGTGGAACCATCCGGCCACGCAGGCGAATATCGACGTGCTGCGCGCGCGGGGACATGTGATCGTCGAGCCAGACGAAGGGTTGCTCGCCTGCGGGATGATCGGGCCGGGTCGATTGGCAGAACCGGCGAACATTGCGGAAGCTGCGCTGGCAGCCAGCAAAACGAAAACGCCGAGGCGCGATCTGGAAGGCGAAACCATCCTGATCACGGCGGGACCTACGCAGGAGCCTATTGACGGCGTGCGCTACTTAAGCAATCGGTCTAGCGGCAAGATGGGTTATGCGCTGGCGGAAGAAGCGGTGGCGCGGGGCGCTCTGGTAGCGCTAGTGTCCGGTCCCGTCAATCTGCCGCCGCCGCGCGGGGTGACGTTGGTCCCGGTGCGCACAGCGCTCGAGATGCGCCAGGCGGTGATGGAGCGTCTTGCGGAAGCCACGATTGTGATCAAGGCCGCGGCAGTTGCGGACTATCATATTCCCAATCCACCAAAGCAAAAGATGAAGAAGACCGCGGCGCGCCTGTCTCTCGACCTGGAGCCAACACCCGACATTCTGGCTGAGGTGGGCACAAAGAAGGGTGACCGTTTGCTGATCGGGTTTGCAGCCGAGACCGATAACATGATCGACGAAGCGCGCCGAAAAATGCAGCAGAAGAATTGCGACATGGTAGTGGGCAATGTGGTTTCGCGGCCTGGGACCGGGTTTGAGTCCGACGAAAACGAAGTAGTGCTGGTGACGCGAACGGGCGAGACCATTCCGGTGGAGCGCGCCTCCAAACGCGCGGTCGCGGCGCGCATTTTCGACGAGGCGTTGCGGTTGCGCCTGGCCTTGTACGCTTCTCGATGACTCCTGAACAACTGCGCCAGTATCTCAGCTTCTACCAGGATCTCGGTGTGAAAAACCTTTACCGGCGGAAGCCGCCCACAAAACCGGCGGCGGCCGCCGTCATCACTCCCACAGTTTCGATGGCTGCCTCACCCTCGTCTTCGCCGATCGAACTCCCGCCTCTGGCTCCGGCCGGCGACACGCTAGCCAAGATCCGCGAGGACATCGGCGATTGCCGCCGCTGCGGGCTGTGCGAGAAGCGCAACAAAATTGTCTTCGGCTCCGGCAGCGAGCAGGCCCGTTTGGTATTCGTAGGCGAAGGGCCGGGCGCCGACGAAGATGCGCAGGGCCTTCCCTTCGTGGGCCGCGCGGGACAACTGCTTACGCAGATGATTGACGGCACGGCGTCGAAGGAAGGCATCCCCATCAGCCGGGCCGACGTTTATATCTGCAACGTGGTCAAGTGCCGGCCGCCGGAGAACCGTACGCCGCTGCCCGAGGAAATGAAAATGTGCGGGCAATTTCTATTTCGCCAGTTGATGGCGCTGCGTCCCAAAGCGATTTGCGCGCTCGGCTCGACAGCAGCCAAGGCGCTGCTCGCGACCAAGGATGGCGTGACCCGTCTGCGCGGCAACTGGCACAAGTGGCACGATATTCCGGTGATAGTGACGTATCACCCGTCGTATCTGCTGCGGCCGTACAATCAAAACGCCAAGCGCGAGGCGTGGGACGATTTGAAAAAAGTTCTGCACTTCGTGTATGACTAAATCTTCCCCAACCAAGAGGGGCCTCTTCATCACCTTCGAAGGCCCCGAAGGCAGCGGCAAGTCCACACAGTTGCGGATGCTGGGCAAGAAGCTGCGCGGGAAGAATCTCACAGTGCTCGAAACCGCGGAGCCCGGCGGAACGGCGATCGGCCTGCAGATTCGCCGCGTACTTTTGGATACGAAAAATCAGGAGCTGTGCCCCACCACCGAGCTTCTGTTGATGTTCGCGGCCCGAGCGCAGAATGTGGAACAAGCGATTTTGCCGGCGCTCGCAGCGGGGCAGATAGTCCTATGCGACCGCTTTACCGATTCGACGCTGGTGTATCAGGGGGCGGCACGGGGCCTCGGCGCCGAAGTGGTGTACGAAGTGGATCGCATCGCATGCCGCGGCCTGGTGCCGGACCTGACGCTGGCGATCGACATCGACGTGGAGGCCGGATTGGCGCGCGCGCATCACCGCAATGAGCGGACCCAGGATGTGGAGACGCGGCTCGACGAGCAGTCCCTGGAGTTTCACCGCAAAGTTCGGGCGGCGTACCATCAGCTCGCCGAAGACGAGCCTAAGCGGGTGAAGCTCATTGACGGATCACGTGAAGCAGCCGATGTGGCGCTGGCGGTTTGGGGCGCGGTGGAGCCCGTGTTAACCCAATAGCTTCGCGCCGAGACCCACCAAGGCGCCGCCGAGCATCACCCACCAGGTTTCGATTCGGGTGAATGCGAGTACTACAAAACTGACAACGATAATGGCGATAGCGAGCGGGCCGGCGGCGGCGTCGCGGGCCAGCGGGATCGCGGCCGCCATCAGAAGTCCGGCGCTGGCGAGGATCACAGCGTGAATGGCGCTGCGGATGCGCGGGATCTCGGCATATTTGCCGATCCAGCTCATCAAGGGAATGATGACAAAGGCTGGCGTGATCAGTGCGATCAAACCAGCGGCGGCGCCTGGAAGCCCTGCGGCGAAATAGCCGACACTCACCAGATACAAGCCATTGGGGCCGGGACCGGTTTGGCCGGCGACGATGGCGGTATTGAGCTGGCGATCCGTGAGTACGTGGCGTTTCACGACAAAATCGTTGCGGACAATAGGCAGCGAGGCCAAGCCGCTGAACGAAGTGATCACCGCTTTGAACAACAGCAGGTACAGCAGGAAGAGATTCATAGATCGGTGTCCGTAGGTAGCGCAGCTTCGCTCTCCGGTTCCTTCCATAACACGCCGACGACTGCGGCCAAGCCGATCACGGAGACGGGGCCGAGCCCTAGTTTCCAGAAGGCGGCAAATGCAGCCATCGTAATCACCAAACTCCTAAGCGCGCCGCCGACGCCGCGGAGATACGGTTTCAACATCCACCAAGCGCTGGCCCACATCATGCCGGCGACCGCCGCGATGGTCCCTGCGATTCCGGCCATCACCCAGGCGTTGCTGCGCCAGGTTTCGTAGCCTTGCGTCATCAATATGGCAAGCACCGCCGAGGGTGCGGTTTCCGCTAGCGTTGCCGCCAGTGCGCCGCGAAATCCCAGGATTCGTGCACCCACGGCCGCGCAGAACGCAATCACGTTGGTCCCCGGCGTGACACGCGCCAGCGAAAATGCGAGCGCGTAGTCTTCTGGCGAGAGCCAGTCATTCCGCTCCACTAACTCGCGCTGCAACGCCGCGATGGTCGGGAGCCCGCCTCCAAACGTCGTGTTGCCGATGCGCAAGAACACCCCGGTGAGCTGTCTAAGCGTGGGCGCGGGCACGTTATTCCTTGGGAGCGATGCCCAGCGCCTTCATCTTGCGGTAGAGATGGCTGCGTTCCAGCCCCAGGAGTTCCGCCGTGCGGCTCACGTTGCCCTTGGCTTCTTCGAGCTTCTTCAGGATGTAGTCGCGCTCGGCGGCTTCGCGCACGTCCTGCAGACTTCCGAAGCGTTCCATGGGCCGGTCGAAGACGGCGCGGCGCGAACGATCGAGCGGAATGTGTCGCGCGTCGATACCAGTTTGCGGATTCATAATGACGATGCGTTCCATCAAATTGCGCAGCTCGCGGATATTGCCGGGCCACGGATACTCTTCGAGCGTGCGGAAGGCGTCCTCCGTGAGTTGTTTGGGTTTGCGTCCGTAGGCCGTAGTGAAGTCGCGCAGGAAATAATCGGCCAGCAGCCGCACGTCTTCGATCCGCTCGCGCAACGGCGGGACGTGGAACGGGACCACATTCAGACGGTAGAACAGATCCTCCCGAAAATTGCCGCGCTCGATTTCCTCTTCCAGATTTTTGTTGGTGGACGCCACCACGCGCACGTCCACTTGAATCGATTGCGCGGCGCCCACCGGCTCAAAGCGCTGCTCGTCGAGAGCGCGCAGGAGTTTGGCCTGGGTCTTGAGCGACATGTCGCCGATTTCATCCAAAAAAAGCGTTCCGCCATCGGCCTTTTGCAGCTTGCCGATTTTGTCGTCGAGCGCGCCGGCGAGGCTGCCCTTGCGGTGGCCGAACAACTCGCTTTCGATGAGCTCTTCCGGAATCGCCGCGCAGTTCACCTCGACGAAAGCCTCCTCCGCGCGCGGGCTGGCGGCGTGAATCGCGTGCGCAATGAGTTCCTTGCCGGTGCCGCTCTCACCGAAAATAAGTACCCGGCCGTTGGTGGCGGCCATCAGTCCCAGTTGCTGGCGCAGTGCTTTCATGGGCACGCTCTCGCCAATGATGCGCAGCTTGGCGTCGCCCGACTCCTTGAGTCGATGCAGTTCCAACTCCAGCCGGCGCTGCTGCACGGCGTTCTTCAGCACTAGTGTCACTTTATCGATGGTGAGCGGTTTCTCCAGAAAATCGAAAGCGCCCATTTTGGTGGCCTTCACGGCGGTTTCGATGGTGCCGTGGCCGGAGATGATGACCACTTCGGGGCGATCGGCGAACGGGATTTCTTGGATGCGGGACAGAGTCTCCAGGCCATCCATGCCGTGGAGCCACACGTCGAGCAGCACCACGTCGTAACTCGCGCGCGCCAGTTCCTCCAGGCATTTCTCGCCGCTTTCGACGGCAGCGCAGAAATGGCCCTCGTCCTCCAGGACTCCTGTCAGCGACTCGCGGATGCCAGGTTCGTCGTCTACGATGAGCACTCGCGTGGTCTTCACGCGCGAGCCTCCGCCTCGGCAGCGACGACCGCTGGAATATCCACGTAGAAGCGTGCGCCGGCGGGGCGGTTGTCTTCGACCCGAACGCGCGCGCCGTGCTCGGAGAGAATGTGGCTGACGATGGCCAGTCCCAGTCCGGTGCCGCGGCCCTTGGTGGAGAAGTAGGGCAGGAACAGCTTTTCTTTGTCTTCGGGCGAAATGCCGCAGCCCGTGTCGGCCACCAGCAACTCGATTGAATCGGGCGAGGATGGCGCGGTGCGAACCAGCATGCGCTTGACGGGCACTTCGCGCATGGCCTCGGCGGCGTTATCGACCAGATTTACGATGACGCGTTTGAATTGCTCGGGGTCGGCGTGGATGGGAGGGAGGCCGGGAGCCAGTTCGACGCGCAGGTCGATTTCATTCAGGCGGCCCAGAAAAACGGCCAACGCATTCTTGACGATTTGATTGATGTCGCTGGGGACTGGTTGGGCAGCCGGGAAGCGCGAGAATTGAGAGAATTCGTCGGCCAAGGTCTTCACCGATTCTACTTCGCGCGAGATCGTGCGGGCGCATTCCCTAAGGATGCGCTCCGAATCCGGCGTCAAGCCGGGCAGGCGCTCTCCCATTCGGTCGAGAATGCGCGTGATGCGCTCGGCGCTCAGCGCGATGGGTGTCAGCGGGTTTTTCAGCTCGTGGGCAATGCGGCGGGCCACTTCGTGCCAGGCCGCGGCCTTCTGCGCGCGTAATAATTCGCTGGTGTCTTCGAGAACTACCACGAAACTCTGCTCGGCCGGGGGCTGCGCGGGCAGCGCGGAAACGGTCACGGCCAGATGCAACACCTGCGCGGGCGTATGCACTTCGATCTGGCTGGCGGCGATGCCGGTGCGGCGGGCGCGCTTCATCAGATACTGAATCTCGGAGGCATCGTCGCGCGAAAACAGGTCACTCAGGTGAGCGGCTCGCTCCACCTGCTCCGGGGGAAGCAGCCCTTGCAAAGCGCGATTCACGCGCTGGATGCGCCCTTCTGCGCTCACCGAGAGCACGCCGGTGGGAATGCTTTCGAGTATGGTCTCGGTGAAGCGGCGGCGATTCTCAAGCTCGTGGCTGTTAGCTTCCAGCTCCTGTATCATTTCGTTGAAAGCCCGCACCAGCGTGGCCAGTTCGTCCATCGCCTTGGTACGAACGCGATGTCCCAGGTTGCCCTTGCGCACTTCGCCCGCCGCCACCAGCAACGCCGAGATAGGCGCGATGATCTGCCGCGAAAGCAGCAGCGCGATCCAGGTTGCGACGAACAAGATGAACAGCGCGATCGCCAGAATAAACAGCAGATACATGGTGCGGATTTCTTTCTTATTCGCGGCCAGTTGACTGTATTCCGCCATGTAGCGATCGATTTCGCTCTGCGTCTTTTGCATGTCCTCTGCCGAACGGACCGACACCACCAGCATGCCGTCGCTCAGCGTAGCGGTGGCGACGTAAACGTCCGTGGTTCCCGGTTGCAGTGGACATACGATGTTGGGAGGCGCACCAGGCCTCCGGATTTCAAGCGAGGCAATATTGTTCTCGCGGCATAGTTGGGCGTAATTCACGCCATCCGCGGCCACTTCCGGCATGGAAGCAATCCAGCGCGCCAGAACGTTCGCCCGGCCCTGCACTTCCGCCGACAGCGCTTTGCTGCTCTGTACCAGGTCCGTGCGAATACCCTCCGCGGGACGGCTGAACCATTTCTCAACGTTGCGGTTCAAAATCGCGTAACTGAACAGCGCCAGGAACACTACCGGCAATAAACTCAACGCTAACGCCCCGGCCAGCAATTTCGTCTTGATTCGGGAGCCTTCGCGATTGGCCTGCCGTTCCAGATACAGCTTGACGCCAGTGCGAAATAACATGAAGCCGAGCGTGACGGTGAGCAAGAAAATCAGCGTTGAGATCGCCCAGAAGACGAACGTCTGCGCCGCATCAGCCGGCCCGTATTCGCCGAAGCTGAAGGAGACTTGCCACGCCACCAGCGTCAGCAGAATAGCCAGCAACGCGACCCCGGACCAAAAAAGATACCGCTTCCGCATCGGAGTTACTTAGATTATAGGACTCGCTGCGCAGGTTGAGGCCGGACCGAGTCGCACCAAGGCAAAAAAGACCGTTGTTCCGCTTATCCCCGCGCCCTTCGTTTCGCCGGCTTGGCTTCGTCGATGGACTTTACGGCCGAGGCCGACGCCGCCGGTTTTTTCGTCACAGCCAGGCTCGCCTTCAGGGCTTCGAGGATATCCACCACTTTTTCCTGCCGCGGTTCGGGCGTGGCCACCACTTCCCGACCTTCCTTCTTGGATTCGATCATCTGCAGGAGATTTTCGCGGTAGGAGTCTTTGTATTTATCCGGCTCGAACTCGGCCGCTAGCGCCTCCACCAAACTTTGCGCCAAGGCCAGTTCCTTTTCCTTAACCAGACTTAGGTCCGTACGGAACTCGTCCACCTTCCGGATTTCATGGCTGTAAAACATGGTGTGCAGCAGCACGCCGTTCGCGCCGGGCCGCAGAATCACCACGTGCTCTCGATTGTGCATGGTCACCTTGGCGATGCCCATGTACCCTGATTTCTTGAGCGCGTCAAACAGCAAGGCGTATGGCTTCTCGCCGGCTTCGTCCGGCGCCATGTAGTAAGAGGTTTCGAGGTAAATGGGATCTACGGCGTCCGCCTTGACGAATTCCTGGATCTCCATCACCTTGGCGGTTTGCGGCGCCACCTTCTTGATTTCTTCATCCTCAATGACCACGTAGCGGTCCTTTTCGTACTCGTAGCCCTTAACGATTTCGGTGCGAGGGATGGGCTTGTCCTCGGCGGCGCAGTATAAAACTTGCCGCACCCGGGAGCCATCGGTTTTGTGAAGCTGGTTGAAGCTGATGCTCTCGCTACGCGCGGCACTGTACAATTTAACCGGGAACGAGACCAGCCCGAACGTGATATGCCCTTTCCAAACTGTGGATGCCATTACCTGTCCCTCGCGACCTTTAACTATACCTCAAACATTACCCTTTAGTTTTGTATCGGCCCTATG
>JBDTTL010000128.1:0-11640 GCA_039930665.1 Acidobacteriota bacterium | reverse complement strand
GTGAGGTCTGCCATGGGAGTGCCAGGTGCGATAGCCGCCGGCAACGGCAGATTTTCCTTCTTGGCGCGAAGGATCATGGACAGCGTCAAAGCGCCGCCCGCCGACGAGCCGAAAATTGCCATTCGCTTCGGACTGGTCATCTTCACTGCGGCCTTCCAGACGGCCATTGCGTCATCGAGCCCGGCGGGATAGGGGTGGTCAGGCGGCATGCGATAGTCGACCGAGATGATCTTGAAGTGCCCGAACCCAGCCATGTAGATAGCTTCGGTAGTTCCCGACTCCCCGGAGCCACTCACGTAGCACCCGCCGTGCACATGGATAAGCAGCCGATTGACGTTCTCGGGCGGAACATTCCGCGGCGTCACCATGTGGGCTTTAACCCCACCGATGATCATCGGCTCTACCTTGACGTCCAGTGCTTGGCGCAAGGCTGGCATTGCCGCCATCGCGGCAGCCGCAGCGGCATCGACTTGCTTCTTCCACTCGTTCGCCGTTTTGGGGATCACGTTCCAGGTCGGGCTCAGCGGAGCCGCGATCAACTTCTGCATTTGCGGGCTTACGCTGTTAGGAACGGGAATCGTGCGAGCCGGCAGAATGCGAGGTCCAGACGCTGGAGTCTGGGCAAACAAGGTTGCGAGAAGGCCAACAGAAGTCACAGTCAATAACAGGCCGTAGAGTCGGTTCATGGAAGTTTAGTATATGCAAATCCGAGCGTTTGGCAAAGCGATCATGTGTAGCCCGTGTCCGGTGTGAGGTCACGTGCGTGTTTATTTACGAGAGGTTTACCAGTAACCGATCATTCGCCCGGCCGCAATCGCCGTAAGCCAGCAGAACAGCGATATTCCACCGATCACCGCCAACTTCGACTGCTCACGTGCAGAAAGCTCCCGCGTCTTATGTTGCCTCCACGCCGACATGGAATTGAGCGCGACGACGTTCACAAGGCCTAAACCAATCGCAGGAAACTTGATGTAGAGGAATGGATTGGCGACGTACTCGGTTGCTTTGGTCGCGAGCAAGCAAATGCCGCTGGCGGTAGCCAGGAGAAAACCAATCGTAGCCACCGGGACAACAGGCTCACTGATTGCTGCAAGCGCGATCTTGCGCCAAATTCCTAACAGTCGCAGGTCGAGGACCAGAACGGCCCCGAAAAGCGAGGCCACCCCGAGGATATGGAAGAGGTTCACGACGCCATACGTCCACACACCGGATTCGCGCATGGCGTGGCCTAGCGCCGAGCCCTCCAGCCACGTCATGAATTCGTACAAGCAGTCCCCCGGCTAACGCCTATTTGCGATCTGGATAGACATTGAAGGTGCGTCCGTTCCAGATGACGCGCTCGGTCTTAACCTCCAGCCGTTTGGGGTCCCGATTGCGATGACCATGGATCGTAACCGTCGCTCCGACCGGAATAATTCCTTCCTTCAAGCCCGCGCGATCGGTCGCAAAGGGCGGGGCCAACGTCAGATCCCAGACCTTACCGTCAACCCGGATTTTCATCGTCCCGTGAGGACCCGCAAGGCTAACGCCGGTATCTACGACGCCGGTGAGTTCGAATTCTTCATCTGAGTTCCCTGCCCAGCCGTGATGCGCCCAGGCGGCAGGGGCCGAAAGCGAAACCGCCAGAATAAATGCGCCAATGCCAAACGAAAGTCGTGAATTCATGGCTTGCCTCCGGCTCTCATGTTACTACTAATGAGCGACCGGCGCCGACTCCGCCAGATGCCCTTCTGCTTCTCTTCGCTATCGCTATCGCTACCGCCCCGCGACGCTGCAACACTCGGCCATTCGCTAGAAATGTATGCAGCGTACTACGACCCTCTAAGCTGCTTAACCCTCTTGGGCCCAGAGGTGCCCATCCCCCAGAACCCCAATGCGGAGGCAGGCCAATGAATACGGTACTTTTGATGATCCTGATCGCCGAAGCGTGTTTGGGTGTTTGCGCATGGCTCACGCCGAACTGTCTGCGACACCTTGCCGCCCATCTGCTTACGAGAGCCGATGTCGTCGAGGCCGCCAAGGCGGAAAGTTGCCGGCGGATCCAGTTCTGGCGAGACGAACTTGGGGTGGCCCACGAATCGCTGGCCGCCACTGTCGACATCTCGGAGTCAGCCGTTTCTCGGCCCGTGCGAAATTGATTCCCGGTGTGAGGCCAGGTTGCCCGTTGCCAGTCAGGAGTGGCGGACGAACAGATTCACCTGCTGCAGAAAGGCTCCTAAAATATTGTGGGACCGAGGTTTCGAGAACTGCAAGTATGGCCCGACCTGGCTAGGCGTTTCCGGTTCAAGCAAGCTGCGATAGCGCGCCACTACTGCCGATTCGTCACAACCGATGGCTGCAGCGTATTGACGAATGTAGCTGAGGGCATAGATACCCCCCGGCAACTGTGTGAAATCCTCAGCTTCAATTGCCTCCAAATAGCGCAAGGAAATATGTGTGGAGTTTGCAATCTCCTTGATGCCGACTCCCTTCGCCTGCCTTTTCTGGGCGAGATGCAGTACAGGATGCGGCTGCAAGCTTTCCCTACGAGCGGGCTCAACATAAGATCCCATTGATGGCCGCCTTTCAAGCACTCTGATCGGCTTCCGGGACCTGGACCATTAGAGTCCTAAGAGCTTCCCAAACGCCTCTGTAGGATCGCCCGCGCGCTTCAGTCGATGTCTTTCGAGAGGGGACGAAGTGGCGATGGTGGACCGTTACCCGCACTTCGTGGATGAGATGCGGAAGGACGCCGCAACAAAATTAGACGCGATTTTGAATCCAGTGGCGGTCAAACTGCCGGAACCGAATTAAGATGGAAGTAACTGAAAGCACTGGAGCCACCCGCCAGGATCGAACTGGCGACCTGCTGATTACGAATCAGCCGCTCTACCAACTGAGCTAGGGTGGCTCTTGGTTCAGGGTATCATAGGAAAATCGCGGGTCGGCGGCCTTTAAGGTCCCAATGGCAGCAGCTTAACGTCGGTATGAGCCGGTGGAGGAAGATTGAGCGCCCAGACGCCGGAGAATGTATTTGATCGCCAAGTGGCGCTGTCCCGCGTCGGTGGCGATACACAGTTGCTGCGGGAAATTGCGGAACTGTTCATCAAGGAATGCCCTCGCGCCTTTGCGGCCATTCAAGAGGCGGTTGAGAACGGGGACGCGGCTAAACTCGAGAGCGCGGCCCACGCGCTGAAAGGCTCGGTGGCGAACTTCGGCGCGAAGGATGCCGTTGAAGCCGCCTTCCGTCTGGAACAGATGGGCCGAAGCAAGAAAATGAGCGAAGCCGTTGACACGTTGCACGCACTCGAAAGCGCCTTGTCGGTAGTGTGCGCGGAGCTCGCCACGGCTTAGCGGCGAACCGGCGATTCGGATTCTCTACTTCACAACTTTCCGTTCCGCGAATCTTGAGCTAGAGATTGCATCGACGCATGCAGAGCGCAGCGCGAGTTTCGCTGGCAGCTCCATCCCAGCCTTTGGATGCGGTCGGTGTTGAGTCGCACCACCGGCACATCCCCTTGCCATCCACGGTCGCCGCCGGTGTACGCGAAATGTACGTTATCAGGATCGAGCCCCACCACCTCCAACGCCAGCTTGGCGATTTCCGAAACCCTAATGTAATCGCCGGTGGCCACATTAAAAACCTCGAAAGACTTGGTCCTTTTGCCGTGAGCCAGCAGCACCGCGGTCACAACATCATCCACATGGATGTATGACTTGCTTTGCGCGCCGTTGCCTAAAATGCGGAGCTGGGTTGGATCTGCCAGCAGCCTCCGGACGAAATCGAAACCGACCCCATGTGTCTGCCGCGGACCCACCACGTTGCCAAAGCGAAATACGGATGCCTGAAGATGAAACATCGCACAATAGGAAGAGATCATCGCTTCACCGGCGAGCTTGCTAGCCCCGTAGGTCGAAACCGGCAGAAGTGGTCCATGGTCTTCTGCGATCTCGAACGCGCCGAGATCCCCATAGACGCCGCTGCCGGAGGCGTAGAGCAGGTTCGGTGTTCCCGTCACGCGCATGGCTTCCACCACTTGCTGCGTGAGAAAAGTGCCCTCGCGGAAATCGATGTCGGGTTCCGTCGCTGCCCGCGCGATGTCTGGATTCGAGGCCAGATGGATCACCGTGTCGTGGCCCCGCATGGCTTGCTGCAGAGCCGGCAGATCCTTTGCATCGCCGCGCACCACTCGTAAGCGCGAGTCATGACGATGATGCGCATAATGCCATTCGCGTCCCGATGAGAAATTGTCGTAGAGCGTCACCCCAGCAGCCCCGCCATCGAGCAAGCGGTCTGTAAAATGGCTGCCGATGAATCCCGCGCCGCCCACAATAAAGGTACGAGTGGATGTCACGTATTCCCCCGCCAACGTGCGGTCGCAAAGGTCTGCCATCCGAGCGACGAGCCCAAAAGATTCAGTGAGAATAGCGGACGGAAAGCGCTCATGACGACGCGCGCCAGAGTGCTCGACGGACCGCCGGCGCAGCTCCGTACGTCGGCGATCAGGCGATCTCCCCGCAAGATTACGGCCATGCGGTACAGGTTGAAAAACGGAAAGCCGGCGGTAGTCGCGTGATAGGCTTTGAACCCGCAATTCTCGAGCAGCCCGCGCAGCATTGCCGGAGAGAAATGCTGACGGTGCCCGATATGGCGGTCGAATGCCGACTGCGGACCGCCCGGCACGGTCACCACCAACGTGCAGCCCGGCGCCAGATAGCGACCTACGTGCTTCAGGAATGACGCCGGATCATCGAGATGTTCCAAAACCTCTGCGCAAACCGCATACTCCGCCCAGCAACGCAGCGGGCCGGGGTCGCCCGCAGGGTCGAGTAGGTCACATTGCAGGAATCGTGCGCCGAGAACCTTTCGGACGGCCTCGGCCACACCTGCAGCGCTCAATTCCAATCCCGCGAGTTCCGCGCAGGGGAAGGCTTCGCGCAGATCGAGCGCCAAGTCACCTTGGCCGCTACCAATATCCAGGATGTGCGCCGCGCCCGAACACCCGCTGCGCTTGAGCAATTGGCACACGATTTTCCGCCGATATTGTTGCGCCGGATTCTGCGCCGCCGCTGCCGAATAATCCAGCCAGTGCTGCTCCCAGTCGTCATGTTCGGCGAGCGATCTGCTCGCCATCATTTGGGAGTTCTACAGACGGCGAAAGTATTCAGCCCGAATTTATGTCGGAAGCAAGCGATATCGAAAGGCAGAAATCCGCCCCGTACCAGTAGGGGCCAAAGGTCCTTTACGTCGAAATAGTTCTTGTGATCGTTCATTTCATCGGCCGGACTCAGCTCCAATTTGAACGCTGAATATTCAAGCCACCGCTTCCCGCGCCACGACGGCACGTTCAGGGCGCAAACACCGTCCGGCGTCAGCATCCGGCGGAATTCGCGAATAGCCTGGACGGGATTCCAAAGGTGTTCTAAGGCCGAGATACAGAGCACCACGTCCAGTGTTCCCGACGGAACCTCGGTAAGTACGCCGGGCATCGCGCCGCGGAAGGCCGTCACCTTGGGATGCGCCTCGAGATCCGGCGAAATCGAGACGTCCGCGAGCGTGGCCGAAGCCACCTGATCCAGCACAGTGCGCACGAATGCCGCGTGATAGCCGCAACCGAAGTCTCCAATGCGCAGGCCTTGAAAGTCGGGTACTTGGCGGTGGACCTGCCTGGCGGAAAGCCAGACGCCGAAGCGGTCGATGAGTGTCGGGTTATAGCCTTCACCGAAGGACTTGGTGCGGATCGCATCGCTAAAGACTTCGAGCTCGGTCATGACTGTGGCTCTCGCGCATAGGGAACGAGATGGACGGGTGCCCGGTCCGGCTCCAGCAGCCAGACCTTGCGGTCGCGAAAATATTCGAGGAAAGGACCGTCCTCTCCGGGAATCATCTCGCGAGCCCACACGACACGCGAGGCGTCGATATCGGCGCGATTGTAGACCCACTCATGTTGCGGATCGTGCGCGGGCGCATAGCGGACCAGGATCAGTTGACGGCCCGGCTCTTTTTCGAGAGCGTACATCATCGCCGCGCGGGCGACGCCAAATCCAGAACTGCGGAGTGCGAAGCCGCGGCTGAAAATATCTCGTGCGTGAGCCATACCAACGCCGTCTCCCATTAGCATTAGGACGGCGGAGATTGCCAACACCCGGCCTAACTGCGTCCTCCCGAGCCGCCATCGCCACAATCGTCTAAGGGTTTGCAGGAACCGCAGGTAAAACACTCCGGCAAATGCCGCCGCGTAATGCGGCTGGATAGCCACGAGCGGCGCGATCATCACGACGAAGGTCACCAATAGAAGGACCGTTGCCCGCTCCTCCGCCGTGTGGAGAGAATAGGGCCAAAGCAACAATGGAATCGCCAAAATCCAGTAGGAAAAAAAGAAGTCTCCAATGGTAAAGAGCTTGACCAGCAGCGCCGAAACTGGACTGCTCCGCGCCGCGACCCATTGCCCGACGTTCCATTCCGCCCAGAACTTGCGCATGATGGTGTGGCGATAGGAGGGCTCAGGGCGCAGCGGCAGAATCATGAACATGGACGCAACGGCGTATTGCCCGTCATGCACCTGATAGGGCAGCGTCAAGGCGCGGCCCGTCACGCGATAGTCGTTATACGCAATTCCGGCGGCGCAGATCAGCAAGACCATGAGCGCAGGCAGGACCACCCGCCCGCGAATTATTTTCAGCGACACTTGCCACAGAAGTAACGAGGCGGTGGCACATCCCACCACTGCGGCGTCGTAGGGACGCGAGAGCGCAAGCGTCGAGAGTCCCACCGCCCAGGTGATCGAGTGGCCGAACTGCCTCCTGCGCCAGATGCGAGCCACCGCTCCGAATGCGAGCGCGCCTCCAATCGCCGGCACGGAGCCTGCCAGGTACGAATTCATCCAGTAACTGAGGACACCCACGCGCAGGACGCAACCAAGCGCGCCCAGGAGCGCCAGATCCGGCGCGATCCAGCCTTGCAGCATCCAGCAGATCGCCGCGCACATTACACCGGTGCTCAAGTAGACGCCGGCCCAGGGCGAGCCAAAAACTTTTTGTCCGAAAGCCAGGACCATCCCTTGCAGCGGCTGATACTTTGAAGCGTAAGTGGGCCGCTGGAGTTCTTGAAAGGTTTCAAAGTGTTGCCAGAAAGGGTGCGGCGGATTCGTCAGCCTGCCGTGTGCGTACGCGTCGGCCGCGAGCAGGTAACTGAATTCGTCGTGGATCGCGGGCGCAGGTACGTGCATCCACGGAAACAGCGTGGCGCGGAGCCCCAGCGTCAGCCCGAGGATCGCCGCGCACGCCAGTATTTCACGGCGCGCCAGCCATTGGTAGCCCGTAGCCAACATTGCACAACGCCTCCAGTGCTGGGCGCGGTCAATAGCGGCTGCCTCCATGCTCGGCGTAGTCATCATGAGAGGCTATCTCGCCGCCCGTCTGCCGAGTTGCTTCAGGGAGAACACGGCGCCATGAAGCACCAGCGTAAAAACAAAATTAGCGAAGGCGGTGATCCAGCAGAGCAGACCGAGAATCGCGAGATGCTCCGGTCGCGCAGGCGCCGCCGACAGCGTGAACCCGTAGCTGAAGTACTCGATCACCAACGGGAGCAGGCATCCCAGGCCTAGAGCCGAGAGGCCGGCGCTGGCCGCCACGGAGCGGTCGTAGCTAAATACACGCAGCCAGTGCGCGCGTGCGCGCCCGCTGTAGTCGTGGAACAACTGTGACAGGCATCCCAGATAAAAGCTCTGCAAGCCCGCGACGCTCAATGTCATGCCCAGCAGCATCCAATACAGCGAGAAAGCATAGCCGCCAATCGTGATCGGCCCCTAGCTCAAGGTCAGCGTGATGACCAGTCCCACCGCCAGTAAGGCTAAGCCCGGGCGCAGCGCGAAGAACTCCGCGCCGTGAATCAGCATGCTGCGCAGATTGATCCAGCCCGCAAGCCACGGCGACAGCCACCCGGCTCGCTTGTGATGGCTCAAACGCCCTTCGCGATCCTTCAGAAAGCGTACCGGCACTTCGGTCCGGCGCAATTCCATTTGCACCGATTTCAGTACCATTTCGGACGCGTATTCCCAGGATTGCGACTGAATATCCATGGCGATCAGAGCCTCGCGGGTGATGCCGCGGATACCGCAATGAATGTCGGAAAAATCGGCGGAATAGAGGCGGTTGAGGATCCATCCGGTGAGGGGCGTGCCGAAATAGCGGTGCAGAGCGGGCATCGCGCCATCCTCGATGTACCCGTCGAAGCGCGATCCCATGACGTACTCGAAGCCCGCGTGAAACTTTTCGACGAACGGCGCTGTCTCGCGAAAATCGTAGGTGAGATCGGCGTCGCCCAGCAGAACATACTTACCGCGGATGTAAGGAATGGCGTCGATATACGCGCGGCCCAGTCCTCTTTGCGGAGCTAGCAGCACGCGCGCGCCGCCCGCCAGCGCTTTTGAAGAGGTGGAGTCAGTCGAGCTATCGACGATCAGAATCTCACCGCGCACCCGCGCCTTCGCCAAGCCCTCGCGGCACTAGGCCACAAACTCGGCGATGGTGACTTCCTCATTGAGGGCGGGAATAACGATGGATACTTCAGGGTCGGCCACGTCGCCTTCCGGAATCAGCAGGCGTAACTCCGAACGTAAATCATGTACTTGCACCGCTGACAAGCGGGCCAGTTGCGAGGGCACCGGATCGACTGCAGTCCAGTCCGAAACGGTCAACGCGGGGTTCGGGCGGAGAGATTCCACGGGGTCACTTCAAGACCCGTATCGGCGAGACAGCCCCATCCCCTAGCTCAAGACCCTAGATATTTTTCCAGGTCGCGCAGGCCCTCGGGCGAACCGATCTCGTAGAATCGTTCGGTTACTTCATATCCCGCTAGGCTGCCCTCAATACTCAGCCGGTGAAATACGGCAGACAGATCGAAGATGCTCTCCGCGATACCCGCGATCACATCGCGCCGCAGTACCGACAAACCGTAGTCGATATAGTGCATGCGCGCTTGCGTGCCGGGCTCGGCGTCCTTGGCATAGAGGTTCACGCGGCCATCGGCGAAAATAACGTTGCTGCGGTCCCATCGGTCCTGGTTCTTTAGCACCGTCATCAGTGCAGGACTTCCGCTGCCCTCAAAGGCGCTCCAAACGGGTGCGAACTCCACCGGCAGGAAGGAGTCGCCATACAACACGAAGAACGCTTCGTCCAGCACTCGTTCGTCGAGCGCCAGTCGCAATGCGCCGCCGGTTCCGCGCAGTTCGGTCCCCTCGTCGACATAACGCAGCGAGCGCACCGGCGCCCGCTCCGATTCCCAGTATCGGCGGATCTGGTCACCCTGATGCGCGATGCAATAGACGACATCGTCGACGCCCTGCGCCGCCAGCCACTGCATCTGATGCCAGCCAAATGGACGCCCCGCCACCGGCAGCAGCGTCTTGGCGCAAACGTCGGTGAGCGGACGCATGCGCGTGCCCAGTCCGCCGGCTAATATGACGCATTGCATCGATTTAGTTCGCGCCAGAGTGCTTTCCACCCAGCGTACCGCGAGGAACGACCGCATTCTGTCGTACCCTGGATGAACACTCCAAATTATGGCCGAATCTCCCATCACTGCCCGCGCCCAGGATTTCGCTGCCTGGTATCAAGACGTGGTCCTCGCCGGAGACATGGCGGAGCCCGCCGAAATCGTCAAGGGCTGCATGGTTATCAAAGCCAACGGCTGGGCCGTCTGGGAAGGCCTTCAGCGCGAGCTCGACATGCGCTTCAAGGCCACCGGGCATCAGAACATGTACTTCCCGCTGCTGATCCCGCAGACCTTCCTGCAGAAAGAAGCCGAGCACGTCGAAGGCTTTGCGCCAGAGCTGGCGGTGGTCACCGTCGCCGGCGGCAAGACGCTCGAAGAGCCCTACGTCATCCGGCCCACTTCTGAAACCATCATCGGCCACTTCTTCGGCAAGTGGATTCAGAGCTGGCGCGATCTTCCGATGCTGGTCAACCAGTGGGCCAACGTCGTCCGCTGGGAGCTGCGCACACGCATGTTTCTGCGCACCACCGAGTTCCTGTGGCAGGAAGGCCACACTGCGCATTCGACTCACGAAGAGGCGCTCGAAGAAGTCCTGCGGATGCTGGACGTATACGCCGACGTCTCAGAGAACGTGATGGCCGTGCCCGTCATCAAAGGGCTGAAGACCAGATCCGAAAAATTCGCCGGAGCGCTCAGCAGCTACTCCATCGAAGCGATGATGCAGAACGGATTGGCGCTGCAATCCGGCACCAGCCACGACCTGGGACAGAACTTCGGCAAAGCCTTCGACGTGAAGTTTCAGAGCAAGGAAGGCCAGCTCGATTACGTTTGGCAAACCAGTTGGGGCGTGAGCACGCGCCTGATAGGCGGTTTGATCATGAGCCACTCCGACGACAAGGGCCTGGTGCTGCCTCCCAAACTAGCGCCGAATAAAGCGGTGTTGGTGCCGATTTATCGCAAGGACGAAGAGCGCGCGAGCGTGCTTGAAGCAGCGCACAAAATCGCGGCGGATATCGGCGCCAAAGTGGACCAGCGCGAGGGCCAGACCCCCGGCGCGAAGTTTTATCACTGGGAGCGGCGCGGCGTACCGGTGGTTCTGGAACTTGGTCCCCGCGACCTCGCATCCGGCAATATCGTGTTGAAGCGGCGCGATACCGGGACCAAGGAGATCCTGCCCCAAGCCGAGATCGCGGCTAAGGTACCACAAGTCTTAGAGCGAATGCAGGGGGACCTCTATTCCGCCGCCCGTAAACGCTTGAATGAAAATACACTTATGGCCAACTCCATTAGCGAAGTGGAGGACATACTCCGCCCGGTAACGGCCGAAAAAGGCGGTGGTAAGTTCGTGATGGCACATATGAAGGACGACCCTCGCTGCGACGCCCGGGTTAAGGAATTCAAGGCGACCATCCGATGTATTCCCTTAGTGGACCAATACGATGGACCCGGAAAATGCATTGTCACCGGGGACCCGGTCGACCGGCGGGTTGTGATCGCTAAGTCCTATTGAGTACTGGCAGTACCTACTTTGCTGAAACATTTTGGCCACTTTCGGTTACTATGGATTTTTGCCTGCCTAGGATCGTGAGGGTCGGAGGATTTATGCTGGCGGTAAGGTTTCGTATCCCGTGGGGGATATTTGGGTTAATTTCCGCGTTGTCCTGCCTGGGGGCGAACTTCGGCAGTGTCGTGCCCGTTAATGGCACCGTATCCGATATCGCGTTCGATGAGCGCCGCAATGTCGTATGGGCCGCTAACCTCAGCGCGTATCGCGTAGAACAAGTCGACATTGCCAGCCAGAGCCTGCTCACTCCGCTGACTGTTCCGATGCCGCCGAGCGCCGTAGCCCTCTCGCCCAATCACCGTTTCCTGGTGGTCGGTGAGTATCAGAAGCCTGATCCCGCGCTTCTTTCAACCAACCCTTTCGCGCCTGAGACCGGCGGATATACGCTTTTTGATTTGGATGCCGGTCTGCGCTACGACGTGAACCTGAACGCTCCCGTGCTATCCGTGGCATTTGGCGCCGATAACAACGCAGTCATCCTGACCCGAACGCCTGTTCCTGCAGACCCGCAGAGTCCCGGCCCCCTTACCAACCTGTTTGTGCTGCAGCCATTTCCCTACCAGACGTTGACGGGGATCAGTTCCATTCCCGTTGAGAGCGT
>JBDTTL010000127.1:0-11731 GCA_039930665.1 Acidobacteriota bacterium | reverse complement strand
TGGGGACATCACTTCCTACAACAACTACTACGAATTCGGCACCGATAAAGCGGATCCTTCGCGTTACGCCAACACCTTGCGGCCGTCTCCCTGGCAGGTGCAAGTCGGCGGTCTGGTCAACAAACCGAAGACTTACGACCTCGATGCGGTGATGAAAATCGCTCCGCTGGAGGAGCGCATCTACCGCCATCGCTGCGTCGAGGCCTGGTCGATCGTGGTTCCCTGGATCGGATTCCCTCTAGCCGCGCTGTTGAAAGATGTAGAGCCTAATTCGAAGGCCAAGTACGTGGCATTCCAGACGCTGTACGATCGCAAGCAAATGCCGCTCGGCGACCGCGCCGGAATCGAACTGCCCTATGTGGAAGGCCTGCGCTTGGACGAAGCCATGCATCCGCTGGCGCTGCTTGCCGTCGGACTGTATGGCGAAACGCTGCCCAATCAGAACGGTGCGCCAATCCGGCTGGTGGTGCCGTGGAAGTACGGCTTCAAGAGTATCAAATCGATCGTGAAGATCACGCTTACCGACAAGCAGCCGCCCACCACGTGGAATATCAGCAACGCGCGCGAATATGGATTCTATTCGAACGTTAACCCCACTGTGGATCATCCGCGCTGGACGCAGTCCCAGGAGCGCCGCCTCGGCGAATTGTTCAAGCGGAATACGCGGATGTTTAACGGGTATCCCGAAGTGGCCAGCCTCTACACCGGCATGGACCTGCGCAAGTATTACTAAGGAACCAAAATCGGCTCAGGCGAATGAAAAAGTTTCTCTTCAGTCCCTGGACCAAACGCGGCCTCTTCGCGGTTTGTCTGATTCCTGCTTTGCTCTTGGTTTGGCGCGGGTTCATGGGAGATCTCAGCGCCAACCCGATCGAATTCATCGAGCACAAGACCGGCGACTGGACGCTGCGATTTCTGCTGATCACGCTCGCCGTGACGCCGCTGCGCAAAATATTAGAGCAGCCGCTGCTCACGCGCTTCCGCCGCATGCTGGGATTGTTCGCGTTCTTCTACGTCTGCGTGCACCTGCTGATGTACCTGACCTTCGACCAGATGTTCAGCCCCCGTGGGGTCTTCGCGGACGTAATGAAGCGCCCTTACATCACCGTGGGTACCGCCGGTTTCCTGATGCTGGTTCCGCTTGCGATTACCTCAACCGCGGCGATGGTCCGGCGTCTCGGTCCCAGGCGCTGGCAGTTGCTGCATCGACTGGTGTATTTCTGCGCGTTAGCCGGCGTCATTCACTACTATTGGCTGGTTAAATCGGATGTGCGCGAGCCTTTGATGTACGGTGGCATCCTCACTCTGTTGATGCTCTTCCGCGTCCGCATGTGGCTCACCAAGGGCGCGAAGAGCAAGTCCCAGCCGACACCCGTTGGCGCGTGAACCTAGCCGCACCTCCGCGGGTTAGAATGAACATTCGTTTCTAAGGAATCATGGTGGCTTCGAAAGATCATCGCTCCCAAAGCAACCGGCGAACCTTCCTGCGCGGACTGGCCCGCTGCGGCGGCGCGCTCGCAGTGGGCGGCTACGCGAGCAAACTCCGCGCGCAAGCGGCCGTTGATTGGAGCAACCAAATCGGCATTCAGCTTACGGTGGTGCGCGATGAGATGGCGAAAGACGTCGAATCCACGCTCGCACAACTCGCGGCAATCGGCTACAAATTCGTCAACCCGGTGGGCTTTAGCGGTCTGGATCCCAAAGCGTATCGGGCGATGCTGGATCGCCACGGGCTCGCCGCGCCGCAAATCGATCTCGGCTTCAGCACCGGGCCCGACATGGCAGCGGATCTGGAAGCCTGTCAGATCCTGGGAATTAAGTACGCGGAGCCGGCAGTGGTGGGCACCCCGGGAAGAGGAAGCGCGCTTGGCGGAGGCGCCCGGGACGCATTCCGGGGACCGCCGGCGGGTGGCCGGCGCCCAGCGACACCTCCGCAGCAGACCGAGGAAGAGGCCAAGCGCGCCGCTGCGGACTACAACACTTATGGGAAGGCCGCTCGGAAGTTCGGCATGAAAGTAATCTTTCATAACCACGTCGAGCACTTCGAGTTGCTGGCGGGATCGAAGTCGACCTTTTTCGATATGTTTCTTTCCGAAACCGATCCCGAACTGGTGGGATTGGAACTCGATCTGGGATACGCGGCCATCGCCGGACGGAACATTCCCGAGATCATTCGCCGGTATCCAGGAAGGTTCCCGGTGTGGGATGTCCGGGACGCTTTCGGGATCAAGAATGCGGACGCAAATCCCGCCGCGACTCCCAATCAGCGTCGGCAATATACTTACCCCGTTCCGGTAGGACTAGGCGAAGTGGATTTCAAAACGATATTCTCCGGCGCCGAAACTGCCGGGCTGAAGCACTTCTTCCTCCTGCAAGAGAACGCGGCCGCATGGGGGGATTCCATCGCTGTCGCGAGAGTTTCCTGGCAAAACCTCACGACGATTCTGGCCCCTACGGGAAAACAATAATCGCATTAAGGTTCCTCTTTTGAGACTATTGAATGGTGCCGGGCCGAAATCTGCATGCCGATGTGCGTCCCAAGTCGCGTTCCAGCGTGGCACGCCAAACTGAAATGCGCACAAAAATTCGGCCCGCCGTGAACGGCGATATGGCGGCGATCCGCGTCCTGATCCGGCTCTTTCCCCAACATCTGGTCCAGCGCAATCTCCCACGTGCGCAGTCATTTTTCGTCGCCAGCGCAGGCGGCAGCCTGGTCGGCTGCTGTGCTCTTCAGGTGTATTCGAAACGATTGGCCGAAGTCCGCAGCCTTGCGGTTCATCCCGATTTCCAGGATCGTGGACTCGCTTCAGTCCTGGTGGAGCGCTGCACGCAAAGAGCGCGGGAACGCGGAGTCAGGGAATTGTTTGCTGTCACCAGTCAAACTTCGTTCTTCGCCCGGCTGGGTTTCGCCACCTTCCGCAAGGAAAAGACTGCGATGTTCCTGGAGTTGACGCCCGGCAACGGTGCAACTGACGACCTGTGAGGAGGCGCCGAAAGGCACATACGGGTTGGCCGCGCTTTACTTGGCGGCGCTGACCCAGTCTGCCATCGTCTTCCAGGCCGGATCGTCCTTAGTGGCGAACTGACGTCCGCCCGAGTGAAACTCCTGCCCCCCAGCTTCGTGGGCCAGCGGCTGCCGAAGTAAAATGCTGGCGTCGGGATTGCCAGGTTTCACCAGGCGCGACACCATCTCGAAGTTCTTGCGGGACTGCTCCTCGGTCCAGTTCGTCGCACCCTTGTCAAGCGGCTGCAAGCTGAAGGCATGATTCGCCGGCGCATGGCACACGACACAACGCGCGTGGGTCGGGCGCTTTTGGAGAAAGATGGGCTCTACCTTGGTCTTGAAGACCTCATAATCGAGCGATTGCGCCGCCACGGGGAGGGATACTGCACAGGCCAGAGCAAATAGGGACAGCGTCTTGAAGCAGGGTCTAGGAATAAGTGCGAGGGTCATGGGAGCGCTCCTGGTTACCGCCGCCCATGATATCAAAACGCGAGACTGAGCAATCGGATCAGTAGCCCAAGCCACCGATGGACTGGTCCGGCTAACGGCGCGCGGTGTCAGGGATCGCCGTCGGAGAATATCTAACTCCCTTGGGTAGTGGCAAGTTTTAATACTGATCCAACCTTAGAAAAAATTGCGCTGATGCTGGACCCTACGCCCGGCATGGTTGCACCGGCGGCAACAGCCACGAACCCGGCCATCAAAGCGTATTCGATGAGGTCCTGGGCGCGGGTGTCTCTCCACAATTTTAGTTTCTTAAAAATAGTCACTCTTAATCGTAGAGCAGAGTGGGGCGCCATACACTCAGGAACGGACTCGAAAACGGTATTCAACTTGCGTAGGCCTCGCCCCCAAATGGGGAAGACGCTGCGAAGCAATACCGGCGCAATTGTACAGGCTCGGCACCCATTGCGGTCCACGGGAGTCGCTTCTATAATGGTGCGGGACAATGATTTAGACAGGAAAACAATTTGGACCCCTCAGCACCCATACCTCGTCGCTACTTTCCCCACGTGCTGCGCTTCCTGCCGGGATTCATCGCACTTTGGGCGCTTCCCTCAGTGGAGGCCGCCACCTCCCCATCCATCGAACAGCAGTTCGCCCAAACGGTGCGGCCTTTCGTGACGCAGTATTGTTTTGCCTGCCATAGCGGCGCGACTCCGACTGCGCAGTTGGATCTGAAGTCCTACTCGAACTTGGACGCCGTGGTCCGCGACTATCCACGCTGGGCGATGGTTCTGGAAAAACTGTCCGCACAAGAAATGCCGCCAAAAGCAATGCCGCAGCCGTCCGCGGCGGACCGCCAGCGGGTGATCGACTGGATCCAGGCCATGCGCTCCATCGAATCCCACAAGAACGCCGGCGATCCCGGTCCGGTGCTGGCGCGCCGCTTGAGCAACGCCGAATACGACTACACGATCCGCGATTTGACGGGCGTGGATATTCGGCCGGCCCGCGAGTTTCCTGTCGATCCCGCGAATACCTCCGGCTTCGACAACTCCGGCGAATCGTTGACCATGTCGCCGGCCCTGCTCAAGAAGTATTTGCAGGCGGCGCGTGAAGTGGGCGACCACATGGTGTTGACGCCCGACGGAATTGACTTCTCGCCCTTCCCAATGCTTTCTGAGACGGATCGCGACAAGTATCCGATTCAGCGCATTGTCAACTTCTACTTCAGTCAGCCTACGGACTTTGCCGATTACTTCCAGGCCGCGTGGCGTTATAAGTACCGAGCCGCGCTGGGGAAGCCTAAAGCGACACTCGCCACCGTTGCGGCCGATTCCAAAGTCAGCCCGAAATATCTGCCCATAGTGTGGCAACTGATCGAGGAGCCCGCCGAAAAGACCAAAGCAGAGGTTGGCCCCATCGCCAAGCTTCAAACCATGTGGCGCGATCTGCCGCCCCCGGGCGCAAGCCAGCCGGATGTAGTCCGCGCGAAGTGCATCGAAATGCGCGATTTCGTTGTCAAGATCCGGAAGGATACGGCGATGCAGTTCGCCGCGCCGGTTGTGGAAGGATTGCCCGCCGGATCGCAGCCCCTGCTGAACTGGAAGCTGCAGCAATTCGCTTCGCACCGCCGCGATAGTGATCCCAACGATCTGCGCAACGATACCGACCCGCCCCCGGTGGTGCCCGAAATTCCGAAATATCCTGGGCTTCACAAGGAAGCGGCGCCGCGCTGGGCCGCTCTCACGGCGAATGGCCGCGCCGGCGATCTCGATCTGGTGGTTCCCGCCGCGCAGCGCACCCTCTATGAAGCCTCCTTCGCGCGCTTCGCTTCGATATTTCCGGACACCTTCTATGTCACCGAGCGCGGACGCTATTTCCCGGACGATTCGGAGGATAAGGGCCGCCTCCTCAGCGCGGGCTTTCACAGCGTCATGGGCTTCTTCCGCGACGATACTCCTCTGAGGGAGTTGATTCTCGACGAAAAAGGCCAGAAGCAACTCGATCGCCTGTGGCAAGAGTTCGACTTCATCGCCGATTTCACGGCTCGTACGTTTGTTCAGTACTTCTTCAATCAAAGCGGCGAGGTTCTGGGCAAAGGTGCTGAGGCTGCCTCTCCTCGCCCGGCGGATCACGCGGTCACCGACTCACAGGTCATCCTGGGACTGCGGGACGCTTACGTTGCCTTGACCTCGGCTGACCCGACGAATGATCCCGTCGCCCCACAGGCGATCCGCGAACACTTTGATCACGTAAATGAAACCCTGCGCGGGCTGGAAAAGACACGGGCGGAAGCCGAGCCGAAACATCTCGACGCCCTGCTTAAGTTCGCTGAGCACGCCTACCGCAGGCCTCTCTCCCAGGCCGAGCGCGAGGATATTTTGGCGTATTATCGGACGCTGCGCGAGAAGACCGCCCTGTCGCATGAAGAGGCGATTCGCGATTCGATTGTCAGCATTCTGATGTCGCCCGACTTCTGTTATCGGCTCGATCTGGACCCGCGTACCGCGTTGGGAAAAGGCGCCGCCACTTCCGCGAAAGCGTTGGCCAAGCCGGCCGGGTTGAGGACCACCTATGCGGTCACTGGACATCCCCTCACGGGATACGAGCTCGCAAGCCGTCTGAGTTATTTCCTTTGGTCCAGCATGCCCGATCAGGAGTTGCTGGGCCACGCCGCGGCCGGCGATTTGCAAAGGCCCGACGTGCTGATCGCGCAGGCTCGCCGGATGCTGAAAGATCCGCGCGTGCGGGGAATGGCGACGGAATTCACCGGCAACTGGCTGGACTTCCGCCGCTTTGAGCAGCACAATGGCGTCGATCGCGAGCGCTTCCCCAACTTCACGGGCGATCTTCGCGAGGCGATGTTTCAAGAACCGATCCGCTTCGTTGAAGATATGCTTCAAAATGACCGATCGGTCCTCGATCTCCTCTACGGCAAGTATACGTTCGTGAATCCAGTGCTCGCCAAGCATTATGGAATGCCGGAGGTTCAGGGCGACCCCGCAGCTCCAGCCAAGAACGACACCTGGGTGCGGGTCGACGATGCGACCCGCTATCAGCGTGGCGGATTGCTGCCTATGGCGGTCTTCCTGACGGTGAACTCGCCGGGCTTGCGCACCAGTCCTGTGAAGCGCGGCTATTGGCTGGTGCGCCGCGTGTTAGGCCAGGTAATCCCGCCGCCGCCACCGGTCGTGCCCGAATTGCCGCAGGACGAGTCAAAGTCGGATCTGCCGATCCGCGCTATGCTGGCGCAGCATCGTGCAAATCCTATGTGCGCCGCCTGTCACGCGCGCTTCGATGTGTTCGGACTAGCCTTTGAAGGTTACGGGCCGGTGGGTGAGGCACGTGCCCAGGATCTCGCCGGACGCCCGATCGACGCCAAGGCGGTTTTCCCCGGCGGAAGTGAGGGCGATGGCTTGGATGGCGTGCTCGCCTATATCCGCGAAAATCGTCAGAACCAGTTCCTGGACGGTTTGGAGCGCAAATTACTGGTCTACGCGCTGAGCAGGAGCCTACTGCTTTCCGACGAACCGCTGATCGAGCGCATGCAAACCCGGCTCGCCGCGAAAAACAATCGCTTTAGTTCGCTGGTGGAAACGATTGTCACCAGCCCCCAGTTCCTGAACCAACGAAATCCAGGGCCGATTGAAAAGCCGGCTCCCCAAACCGCCGCGCTCCAAAGAAAGGTGAACTAGAATGCCCCGTTCAACGCCAGACCCCTCCACTCGCATTTCACGCCGCGCCGTTCTTCGCGGCGCTGGAGTCGCGGTCGCCCTTCCGTGGCTGGAGTCTCTGCCTGCATTTGGCGATCCCACGGCTCCCGCTACGTTTCCCAAGCGTTTTGCCGTGCTTTTCCAGGGCAATGGCATCAATGAGAATCATTGGAGCGCCGAGGGCTCCGGCGCCGACATGAAGCTCAGCAAGACCTTGTCGCCGCTCGAGCCGCTGAAGCACAAAATCAATGTGATCGACGGACTTTTTAATAAGGCCGCTACCGGCCACGGCATTCACCCGCCGCAGACCGGAAGCCTGCTCTCCGGCGCCGAGATTCAGAAAGGCGCCATCATCCGTTCAGGCGTCTCCGTCGACCAGATGATTGCCAATACCGTCGGCCAGGACACCGCGCTATCAAGTATCGTGCTCGCATGCGACCAGCCCATGACCGGCTACCACGAGACCAACTACTCGATGGCCTACAGCTCGCACATCTCGTGGCAGACTCCGGATTCGCCGATCCCGGTGGAAGTCTATCCGTCGCTGGCCTTCGACAGCCTGTTTGAGAATCGCGGCGCCCTCCGCAACATTAGCGTTCTCGACCGTGTGAAGGATCGAGCCGAGACGCTGAGCGGCAAGGTCAGTTCCGACGACAAGGCCAAGCTGGATGAATACCTGACCAGCGTGCGCGAAGTGGAGAAGCGTATCGAGAGCATGCGGAAAGTTAAAGATAAGTCGGACGAACTCGCGAAGCAGAAGAACCGTCCCGCCTTTACCATGGACCGCCCGCAGAATGGTTTACCCGAAGATTTGCGCGATCACGCGCGCCTGATGTGCGACATCATCGCCATCGCGTTTCAGACGGACCGCACCCGCGTGGCTTCACTGATCATTTCTCGCGATCTTTCGGCGATGTACTATCCGTTCCTCGAAGTTAGCGATGGGCACCACTCCGCATCCCACAATAATCTGTCGGATGCCTACGAGCGTATTTCACGCTTTCACGTGAGCCAACTGGCTTATCTGGCGACCAAGCTCGACAGCATGCCGGAGGGCGACGGTACAGTGCTCGACAACTCGTGCCTGATGTTCCTGTCCGAACTGTGGATCGGGCGCTTGCACGACAACACCCGGTTGCCGCTGGTCCTGGCTGGAGGCCTGGGCGGCACGCTTGAGACTGGCCGCGCGCTCAATTATTACAAGGCCGGGGATGAGAACCGCAAGATGTGCAGCTTCTACCTGTCAATCATGGATCGCATGGGGATCAAGCTCGATCGCTTCGGCGACGCCTCGACCCGCCTCGAACGACTCTAGCGCCCTGCCGCTGCGGCAATTATTGAAAGTGTATACTACTCATTCAAAGGGGTAATTGTCATGCGACTGCTTCTCGCTACAGCCTTGGCGCTGTCATTCCTTGGGTCCGCGTCCGCCCAGCTTCAGCCACCGAACGAGGGCGGCATGACTATGGGTCACGTTCATCTGAATGTGACAGACATGGACGCGCAGCGGAAATTTTGGACGGTAATGTTCGATGCCGTTCCGCTGAAGCGCGATACGCTGGACGGCGTGAAAGTTCCGGGAATGCTGATCCTGTTCCGCAACCAAAAGCCTACGGACGGCACTGCGGGCGGTTCCATTGATCATTTCGGTTTCCTGGTCCGCGATCTGGATGGAATGTTAAAGCGAGCGGCTGATTTGGGCTATATGACCTTGCCGGTGTTCAAAGGCTCCGAGGGCGTCCCGAATTCCTACGTGATCGGACCGGATGGCGTGAAGGTCGAATTGCAAACCCAAAGCGATCAAACCCAATGGGCCGTGGCCCAGCACTTGCACTATATGGTGAAAGATCCCGACGAATTGCGCCAATGGTATTTGACCACTTTCTCGATGGATGGAAAGATGCGCGGCAACCACCGGTCCGCAAACGTCCCGGGGATGAACCTGAGTATCGATCCGCTGCGCAGGGCGCCGGTTTCCTATCCCATCAAGGGCCGCGCGATGGATCACATCGGCTTTGAAGTGAGGAACCTGGAAGCCTTCTGTAAGAAGCTTGAAGCGCAGGGAATCAAGTTTGACTCACCCTACCGGAAAATACCGGAGAAGGGTATTGCGATCGCGTTCCTGACGGATCCTGACGGCGCCTACATTGAATTGACCGAGGGCCTGGATCAATACTAAGCCGTCAAAGCACCGCGAAGATGGCTGCTGAGCGGCTACCGTTCTTCCGAACGTGAGACCGCTCACTAAGGCGCGCCTCCTACTGCCGTAAGTCCTATCACTTTTACTCCCCAAGAGTGATTTCCACGGCCGGCAATTTCATGTATTCTGTTTACGGTTAAGAGGTCAAGCTCCCTCTACGCCCGTCGACTCAAATCGATTCGAGTTTGCAGAAAGCAGTGATCGAGATGGAGCGTGAGCGGTATATGCTTCGTGGGCCGCATTTTGGTTGCTGGCGAATACGCCATCACCCTAAAGCCCAAAATCGGGCGCGTTTCGTCTGTAGCAAATATTCATTAAAGATTGTTCGATATTGTCGTAACTTGTCGATAGGAAAACAATCCATATAGGTATACATCGTGGGTATACATGGGTGCGGCCGGATGAACGGTCGCTGTGGCGTCGTGGAGTTGCAATATGAAGTCAGAAATCGTGCGTTTTGATCAGAGTATTTGCTCCCGGCTGGACTTGTCACTTTCACGGGAATGGCTGGAGACCAACGGCTTGGGCGGCTTCGCCTCGTCGACGGTGATAGGCCTCAACATGCGCCGCTATCACGGGCTGCTTACGGCATCCACCACGCCGCCGACCGGCCGCGTATTATTGTTGTCAAAACTTGAAGAAACGGTGGTGATTGACGGGCAGCGATATGAACTCGCGGCAAATCAGTATCCCGGCGCCATTCATCCCCAGGGTTATCAGTATCTTCGAGAATTCCGTCTGGACCCTTTTCCAGTGTTCCTCTATCGCGTGGGCGGCCTGGAGATCGAGAAGCGCATCTTCATGGTTCACGGTGAGAATACGACAGTGGCGGAGTATGAGGTCCGTTCCATTGACGATTCCATAAAAACAAAGTGCGTCCTGGAGCTTCGCCCGTTAATCGCCTTTCGCGACTATCACGGCACCACGCACCACAACGACGCGCTGAATCCCACGCTCGATGCTCGAGAGGGCCTGATAAGTATGCAACCTTACGCGAGCCTTCCGCACCTTTTCTTCGCCCATAACGCACAGGAGTTGATTACAGAGGGCAAGTGGTTTCTGAATTTCGAATATCCCATCGAACGGGAGCGCGGGCTCGATTATCAGGAAGACCTGTTCCACCCCTTCACCTTGCGTTTCGAGCTAAGCAGGCGGCGCAGCGCCACCGTGATCGCCTCGACCGAGCCCCACCTAGCCGAGTCTGCCCCGGTTCTGCGCGAAGGCGAGCGCCGGCGCCGCGACGCCATCGTCGACGCAGCGCCGGGCAATCATTCCCTGGTAAGGTCGCTGACCGTCGCCGCCGACCAGTTCATCGTCGAGCGCGGTTCCCTCAAAACCATCGTGGCCGGCTATCACTGGTTCACGGATTGGGGGCGCGATACCATGATCGCTCTCCCCGGATTGACTCTGGTCACCGGGCGCTACGGGGTCGCACGCCAGATCCTGGAGGCTTATTCCGAGCATCTGGATCAGGGACTGCTCCCCAACCGGTTCCCGGACGTCGGCGAGACGCCGGAATACAATTCCGCCGACGCGACGCTGTGGTTCATCGAAGCCATTCGAGCTTTTCTGCACTACAGTAGTGACGCCGTCTTTGTGCGCGAGCGCCTATACCCCAAGCTAAAGGACATCATCGATTGGCACGTGCGCGGCACGCGCTATGGAATTCACGTTGACTCCGACGGACTGTTGGCCTGCGGAGAGCCTGGAGTTCAATTAACGTGGATGGATGCCAAGGTGGGTGAGTATGTAGTGACTCCGCGCGCGGGCAAGCCGGTCGAAATCCAAGCGCTCTGGTACAACGCTCTTCGCGTTATGGCGGACTTCGCGCGGCGTTTTGACGACCCGTCGTCTGAAACGTTATTCACCGGCTTAGCTGATGAAGCGTGCCAATCCTTCAACGCGCGCTTTTGGAATCCATCGGCCGGATGCCTCTACGACGTCGTTGAAAACGGGCACTCCGATGGTTCCATGCGCCCCAACCAGATCTTTGCCGTCAGCCTTCCGCACAGTATGCTGCCGCCCGACAAAGCCCGCAGTGTGGTGCAGGCGGTGCAGAATGAATTGTTGACGCCAATGGGTCTGCGCACGCTCTCGCGCCACGACCCTCGCTACCGGGCGCACTACGAAGGCGGCGTGGCGGAGCGCGATACCGCATATCATCTTGGTACCGTGTGGCCCTGGCTGATGGGCCCGTTCATCACGGCTTATCTGAAAGTCAACCAGCGCAGCGAAACGGCGCGGCAGCAGGCCGAATCCTGGCTAAACGGCTTCGCCGAACATTTGACTACCGCCGGGTTGGGCCAGATCTGCGAGGTCGCGGATGCCGAATATCCTTACACACCCCGTGGCTGCATCGCACAAGCC
>JBDTTL010000126.1:0-12003 GCA_039930665.1 Acidobacteriota bacterium | reverse complement strand
AGGTGCTTGAGCCCGAATTCTTTTCCGTTGGCGAGCAACCGCAGGAAGTCGCCTGAGTTGCGTCCTCCGGTGACCAGCAGAATATCCTTGATCCCAGCATCGACGAGAGTCTGGATCGGGTAATAGATCATCGGCTTGTCGTAGATCGGCAGCAGATGTTTGTTGGTGATTTTAGTGAGCGGGAACAGGCGGCTTCCGGTACCCCCCGCCAATACAATGCCTTTCACGTTGCTGCTCCTTTCCCCTAAGAGATCTTGGCCTTCGCGGCAACACCTGCGCCGTGAATTTCCTGCAGGCTCCACACGCGCACCGGATCGCGGCGGCGCGAAACGATGGCCTCGACCGAAGCGCGAGCACCACTCATGGTGGTGATGCACGGGATGCGGTGAGTCACCGCATTTTTGCGAATCGCCTTTTCATCGCTGAAGGCGTGCGCCCCGCTGGTGGCAGTGTAAATGATCAAGTCGATGGAACCGGCCTTCAGAAGATCCACCGCGTTGGGACGACCCTCGTTCACTTTGAACACGGTCTTCGAGGGCACGCCGGCCGCCCGAATCCCTTCCGCTGTGCCGCGTGTGGCGGTGACTTCGAAACCCAGCTCATGAAAGCGCTTGGCCAGCGCGATGGCGACAGGCTTGTCGCGATCGTTCACGCTGATAAAGACGCGGCCCTTGTCGGGTAGCGGGGTTCCGGCGCTCAATTGGGCCTTGGCAAACGCCTCGCCGAAGTTTTCGCCCACGCCCATCACTTCGCCGGTCGAGCGCATCTCGGGGCCAAGGGTGGGGTCCACTCCAGGAAACTTGTTGAACGGAAACACCGGCGATTTCACGAAATACTGCGGCACGCTAAGGACGCCGGTGGCGTCGGTGAAATCCGCAATGGTCTTGCCGAGCATCACGCCGACGGCGATTTTCGGCAGTGCGACTCCGGTGGCCTTACTCACATAAGGTACAGTACGCGACGCGCGCGGGTTTACTTCGAGAACGTAGACTTTCCCATCCTTCACCGCGTACTGCACATTCATCAGGCCGATCACGGTAAGTGCGCGGGCGAGCTTCTCGGTATAGGTTTTGATGGTCGCGAGCGTTTCCGGCGAGAGCGATGTGGGCGGCAGCACGCAACTGGAATCACCCGAGTGCACGCCGGCTTCCTCGATGTGCTCCATGATTCCAGCGATCAGGACGGCGCCGGTTGAATCAGCAATGGCGTCTACGTCAACTTCGGTAGCGTCCTCAAGGAACCGATCGATCAGCACCGGACGGCTTTGAGAGAACGAAACCGCTTCCTGCATGTAGCGGCGTACGGTGTCCTCGTCATAAGCGATCACCATGGCGCGGCCGCCGAGCACATAGCTCGGGCGCACCAGCACCGGGAAGCCGATGGAGCGGGCTACTGCGCAAGCCTCGTCAACGTTGGTGGCGGAGCCGTTGGCGGGCGACGGAATCTTCAGGTCATCGAGCAGCTTGCCAAAGAGTTTGCGGTCCTCTGCGAGATCGATGTTGGTGGGATCGGTGCCGATGATCGGAATGCCCGCGGCCTTGAGCGGCAAGGCCAATGTGAGCGGCGTCTGCCCGCCGAACTGAACGATCACGCCATCTGGCTTCTCGGTGTCGCAAATATTCAACACCTCTTCGAGAGTCAGCGGTTCGAAGTACAGGCGGTCGCTGGTGTCGTAATCGGTGGAGACGGTCTCGGGGTTGCAGTTGACCATGATCGATTCGACTCCAAACTCCTGCAGCGCGAAAGACGCGTGGCAGCAGCAATAATCGAACTCAATGCCTTGCCCGATGCGGTTGGGCCCGCTACCAAGGATCATGACCTTCTTGCGTGACGATACATTCGCCTCACACTCGGATTCGTAGCTCGAATAGAGGTACGGCGTGAAGCTTTCGAACTCCGCGGCGCAGGTGTCGACGCGATTGAAAACGGCCGTGACGCCCAACGCCTTACGGCGCGCGCGTATTTCGAGCGGCGGGACTTTCCAGGCCCGCGCCAGAAAGCTGTCGGAGATGCCCTCACGCTTTGCCAGCAGGAATTGCTCCCGCGTTGCCGCGTCGATCGATCCCCTGGCCAATTCCTTTTCGAGATCCACCATTTCGTGCACCTGCCGCAGGAACCAGGGGTCGATGGAAGTCAACTCGTGCACCTGCGCTTCGGTGTATCCCTGTTCGAAAGCGAAGCGGATGTAACGGAGGCGATCCGGATTGGGCGTGATCAGGCGTGCCTCGATCAAATGTTCCAGATACACTGTGGTGCCGTCGGCCTTGCCGGTTTCCAGGCTCCGCATGCCTTTGCCGAGCGCCTGTTTGAAGGTACGCCCGATAGCCATCACTTCGCCGACGCTTTTCATCTGGGTGCCCAGGACTGGCTCGGCGCCGGGAAACTTTTCGAACTGCCAGCGCGGAATTTTCACGACCACGTAATCGATGGTGGGCTCGAAGCAGGCCGGCGTCAAACGCGTGATTTCGTTCTTGATTTCATCGAGCCTGTAACCCACAGCCAGCTTGGCGGCAATCTTGGCGATAGGGAAACCGGTGGCCTTGGATGCCAGCGCGGAGCTACGCGATACGCGTGGGTTCATTTCGACGATCACCATCCGGCCGGTCTTGGGATCGATGGCGAACTGCACGTTGGAGCCGCCGGTATCGACGCCGATTTCGCGCAGGCAGGCGAGTGCGGCGTCGCGCATCATCTGATATTCGCGGTCGGTAAGCGTCTGCGCCGGGGCGACCGTGATGGAATCGCCAGTGTGCACGCCCATAGGATCGAAGTTTTCGATGGAGCACACGATGATGGCGTTGTCGGCCTGATCGCGCATCACTTCGAGCTCGAATTCCTTCCAACCGAGCACACTCTCTTCGACCAGGACTTCATGCACCGGCGAGAGGTCGATGCCACGCTCCAAAATCTCTTCGGCTTCCTCACGGTTATAGGCGATACCGCCGCCCGCGCCGCCCATGGTGAAGCTCGGACGCAGGATCACGGGATAGCCGATGCGCGCGGCGAATTCCAAACCGTTGTCGATCGAATTCACCAGCTGCGACTGCGGCAGTTCAAGGCCGATCTTCTTCATGGCGTCCTTGAAGAGCAGCCGATCTTCCGCTTTCTTGATGGAATCGATTTTGGCGCCGATCAGCTCTACGCCATATTTTTCGAGTACACCGGCCTCGGCCAAAGCCACGGCCAGATTCAAGCCCGTCTGCCCGCCGACAGTCGAAAGGAGGGCGTCGGGGCGCTCACGCCGGATTACTTCGGTCGCGTATTCGACGCTGAGCGGTTCGACGTACGTGCGGTCGGCCAGCTCCGGGTCCGTCATGATGGTGGCGGGGTTCGAATTGATCAGCACCACTTCATAGCCGTCGGCCTTGAGGGCCTTGCAGGCCTGCGCGCCGGAGTAGTCGAATTCGCAAGCCTGGCCGATGATGATGGGACCGCTGCCTACGATCAGGATGCGATGAATGTCGTTGCGGCGCGGCATTACTGTTGATCCATCAACTTCACGAAGTCGTCAAACAGATAGTGGGAATCGTGCGGACCGGGCGCGGCCTCCGGGTGATATTGTACGCAGAAGACGGGATGGCTGCGGTGCCGGAAACCCTCGAGCGTATCGTCGTTCAAGTTCACGTGAGTGATTTCGAGCTCGTTGTGATTCAACGAGTCTGCATCGACGGCAAAACCGTGGTTGTGCGAAGTGATTTCCACTTTGTTCGTGATCTGATTCAGCACCGGATGATTCGCGCCGCGGTGGCCGAACTTGAGCTTGTAAGTTTTGCCTCCCAGCGCGAGGCCCAGGATCTGGTGACCGAGGCAGATGCCGAAGATTGGCACTTTGCCCACCAGTTTGCGAATCTGTTGGGCCTGGTGAGTGAGCGGCTCGGGATCGCCGGGTCCGTTCGAAAGAAACACCCCGTCGGGCTTAAGCGCCATGACATCTTCAGAGGAAGTGCCTGCGGGAACTACCGTGACATGGCAGCCGGAATGCACTAGGCGGCGCAGGATGTTGCGCTTAATGCCGAAATCGTAGGCGACTACGTGGTGGCGGGTCTCGGTTGCTTCACCTTCGCAGTCCGAAGGCGAGGCGCGGACAATGCCTTGGTTCCAATCGTAATTTTGCGGGGTCGAGACGTGCGTCGCCAAGTCGAGACCGGCCATGGAAGGGGCATTGCGGGCGCGCTCGACTAATGTTTGAGAATCCGGTCTGGCGGTAGATCCCGCCCACAGCACGCCGCGCATCACGCCGCGGGAGCGCAGATGGCGCACCAAGCGGCGCGTGTCGATTTCGGAGATCACCGGCACGCCGCTATTGGTAAGAAATTGCTGTGCCGTTTCGTCCGCTCGCCAGTTGCTTGAAAGCGGGGAAAATTCCCGCACAACCAGTCCTTCTATGTGGGGCTTGGCGGATTCATTGTCGCCGTCGTTCGAGCCGTAGTTTCCGATCTGCGGATAGGTCAGCACCACGATCTGGCCGGAGTAGGAAGGATCGGTGAAGACTTCCTGATAGCCCGTGATAGCGGTATTGAAAACCACCTCGCCCGTCCGCTCGACGGGCGCACCAAAACTACTGCCCTCGAAGACCGTGCCGTCTTCCAGGGCGAGGACTGCTGAGTTCAATTGGGCTTATTCCTCCAGATTGCGGGGGTAACTTCTATTTGAACACAGTGGAGGCGTCGTCCGCAGCATCGGCGGTACCATATAAGCGCGCCGGGGCTTCTGTCAGCCTTCAAATGCCACAGTTGAATTATGCGAAAGGATGCTGCGGAGCTTCCGAAAAACGCCTTGTCTCTTCCGCCGGAGGGGCGCGCTGCCTTAGCGGACTCCTTGCTCGCAAGCCTCGATCAGGAAGTAGACCACGACGCTGAGCAGGCTCGGCTCGATGAAATTCAAAAGCGGTTGCTCGAAATCGAGAATGGGTCCGTTGATTTGATCCCATGGGACGAAGCCGAGCGGCGCCTTTGGGCTAAATTGCCTTCCAAGTGAAGCAGCTTCGGGTTCACCCGGGAGTGCTGCTGGAAGCAGAGGCCGCTGTCGAATGGTACGGCCGACGCAGTCCACGGGCCGCGCTTCGATTCCTTGACGAATTTCGTTCTGCGATACAACGAATACGTGAGGCTCCCGAAGAGTTTCCGCGGCTGGCGTTCGATACCCGCCGAATTGTGCTCCGACACTTTCCTTATATCGCCGTGTTCCACGAAACCGAATCTATGATGGAGATCGCTGCCGTTGCCCATGGCCGCAGGCGGCCTGACTACTGGCGGGAACGCCTCACCTGACGACGCGATAAGCATCACCTTGTACACTAGTAACATCCCCGTCCGATGATCACCGAAGTTGCCACAGTCACATTCGATGAATTGGAACTTGACTGCGGAGTCACGCTCGCGCCTATCGATTGCGCCTACGAAACCTACGGGACGCTGAACGCGGGCAAGAGCAACGCCATCCTGATTACGCACGCTTTTTCGGGCGATGCGCACGCGGCGGGCGAGGGGGGCTGGTGGTCCAATATGATCGGCCCCGGCAAGGGCTTCGACACCGATCAATACTTTGTCCTCTGCGCCAACGTGCTGGGCGGCTGCAAGGGGACTACGGGACCGGGCTCCGTGAATACGGCCACTGGTTGTCCCTGGGGTATGGCGTTTCCGGCGATCACTGTCGCCGATATGGTGCGCCTGCAAAAGAAGCTGATCGACCACCTGGGCATTCGGCGGCTGCTCGCGGTGGCCGGGGGCTCCATGGGAGGGATGCAGGCACTGGAGTGGGCGGTGGCTTATCCGGATCACGTGTTGGCGGCGCTGCCGATCGCCTCTACGTCCCGCCACAGTGCGCAACAGATTGCTTTCAACGAAGTCGGGCGGCAGGCCATCATGGCCGACCCCGACTGGAATAACGGCGATTACTACGAGCGGCGTCCACCCGCGCGCGGCCTGGCGGTCGCTCGGATGGTCGGACACATCACTTATATGAGTGACGAGAGCATGCGCGAAAAGTTCGGCCGGCGATTGCGCTCGACAGACGAATTTGAAGTGGAGAGCTACCTGAAGTACCGCGGCTACAAATTCGTCGACCGTTTCGACGCGAACTCCTATCTGTACATCACGCGCGCCATGGATACTTACGATCTGACGCAGCGCGGATCGCTGCCCTCGCTGTTTGAAAATATTTCGACGCGTTTTCTGGTGATCAGTTTCACATCGGATTGGCTGTACCCCAGCTACCAGTCGCTCGAAATCGTCAGCGCGCTACGCAGCCGCAACTGCGACGTGGCCTACGTGAATCTGGCAGCCGTGTATGGACACGACTCTTTTCTGGTGGAAGTGAAAGAACAAACTGAGATCGTTCGCGGGTTCCTCGCGAGCACCTTCCGGGAGGGCGCCGTTGGGGGTTCGTGAAATCTACGGGCGCAGCGATTACGCCATCATCGGGGAACTCATCGAGCCCGGCACGCGGGTGCTCGATTTGGGTTGCGGCGAAGGCTTGCTGCTGGCCTGGCTCAAGGAAAATAAGCAGGTGAACGCGCGAGGGGTCGAGATGGTGGGCGCGAGCGTGCAGAAGGCCATCGCGCGGGGGGTTTCGGTGTATCAGGGCGATCTGGAATCGGCGCTGGAAGATTATCCCGATGGTGCCTTCGATTACGTGATCCTCAGCCAGACCCTGCAGGAGACGCGTCACCCGCTGAAGGTACTCGAGAGCATGCTGCGCATCGGCCGTCATGGGATTGTGGCGTTTCCCAACTTCGGCCACTGGACCGTACGTTGGGCGCATCTATGGACCGGCGGGGCCCCCAAGACCGAACTGTTTCCGCATGAGTGGTACGATTCGCCCAATATTCATTTCCTGACGGTATACGATTTCGCGACATTGGCCAACAAACAGCGGTGGAAAATTGAACGCAGCATGTTCCTCGCCGGCGGCCGTCAGGTGAAGGCGTTTCCGAACGTGATGGCCGAAGTCGCGGTGTTTCTATTTTCGGCGTCCGCATGAATCTCACTGGTGATCCCGGCAAGCGCCTGGATCATTTCCTGCAAGAGCATCTGCCGCAATTCAGCCGCTCGCGCCTGCAGAGCTGGATCAAGGAAGGGCGAGTGCTCGTCAACGGGGCCGCGGCCAAGGCGTCGCTGGTGCTTCACGGGGGCGAAGGCGTCGAAGTCTCGCCTGCCGATTCCGTACCGCTTCTCGCCGCGCCGGAAGACCTGCCGCTCGAAATCCTGTACCAAGACGCTTCCGTGATCGCGATCGATAAACCGGCTGGCTTGGTGGTTCACGCGGGCGCGGGCGCGCACTCGGGTACGTTAGTGAACCGGCTGGTGCATCACTTCGCGGCGCTCTCGCAAGTGGGCGGCGATCAGCGGCCGGGTATCGTGCATCGCTTGGATAAAGGCACCAGCGGAGTTCTGCTGGTGGCACGCAACGACGCGGCGCATCGGGCACTCGCGGCGCAGTTCGCCGAGCGAAAAGTGGAGAAGATCTACCTGGCGTTGGTACACGGCAAGGTACGTACCGAACAGGGGCGCGTCACGACACCAATCGCGCGCGACCCGGTACGGCGCATTCGCATGACGACGCGGTTGGCGACCGGCCGCTCGGCTCTCACCGAATATCGCGTGCTGGAGCGCTTTGAGAAGTACACTTATATCGAGGTGCGCATCGGTACCGGACGCACGCATCAGATCCGGGTGCATCTGGCGAGCGTCGGGCACCCGGTGGTGGGCGATAAATTATATGGCGCGCCGCCGGCGGCGAGAGTCTTCCTACATGCGTGGCGGATCGCGTTCACCAGCCCGGCGACGGATCAGCGCGTGAATGTAGAGGCGCCCTTTCCAGCCGAACTCTCTCTCTGGCTAGCTACTCTATAATTAGGAGTGCTGATATGAAGTACCTACTGGCAACCACGTTGGGTTTTGCGCTCGCCATGTACGCGCAAGCGCCTCCTGCCGCGCAACTCCGGCCGACAGAGTCCGCCAAGCAGGTCCCGGCCGACGAAGATCCGGCTGCCCGCATCACGCTGGACGTCACGCGCGTGAGTATGCTGTTCACGGTTTCCGATAAAAAAGGCCGTTTTGTCACGGATCTCACCAAAGATGAATTCGAAATTTCTGAAGCCAAGAAACCGCAAAGCGTTCTTGAGTTCACCGCCGAATCCGATTTACCGCTGCGCATCGGCATCCTGATCGATACCAGCAATAGCATCCGCGACCGGTTCCGCTTTCAGCAGGACGCCGCCACCGATTTCGTCAATGCAGTGGTGCGGCCGCGCGAGGATAAAGCCATGGTCGTAAGCTTCGACAACAGTGCGGAACTGGTTTCCGACCTAACGGATTCGACGGAACAGCTCTCTAAGGCAATCCACAGCCTGCGCCCGGGCGGCGGGACGGCGCTTTACGACGCCATTTATTTCGCCTGTAAAGAAAAGCTGATGGGCGATCAGCCGCGCGACAAGTTTCGCCGCGCCATCGTAATGCTGAGCGACGGCGAGGACAACGACAGCCGCTATTCACGCGAGCAGGCGCTCGAAATGGCGCACAAGGCGGATGTGGTGATTTACAGCATCTCGACCAACATTTCACGCATTCCCACGGATGGCGATAAAGTCCTGCGCTACTTCGCGGAGGAAACTGGAGGCTTGGCCTTCTTCCCGTTCAAGTCCCAGGACCTTGCGCAGTCCTTCGAAAACATTGCCAATGAACTGCGCCATCAATACAACGTCCTCTACCGCCCAGAGCCGCTCAAGGCCGATGGGCTGTATCACTCCGTGAGCATCCGCGTGAAGGGTCGCAAGGACCTGGTCGTGCGAGCGCGCCACGGTTATTACGCGCCCAAGCTTTAAGCAAGCATCTGACATGAAAATTCTGATCCATTGGTTCGTGACCGCGGTCGCGCTGGTGGTGGCTGCCTGGCTGGTCCCTGGTATTCGCGTCGAACGCGAGGCGTGGACGGTATTTGCCGGAATGGCGATCATTTTGGGATTGGTGAACGCTTTCGTGCGGCCCATTCTCGCGTTCCTTTCTTGCCCGTTGATCGTTCTGACGCTGGGACTATTCGTCCTGGTGATCAACGGGGTCACGCTATGGCTGGCGTCGGGCATCGCCGTGCGCTATTTCCACTTGGGCTTTTACATGGACGGATTCCTGCCTGCGTTTTTCGGCGCGCTGATCGTGAGCATCGTCTCGGTAATACTCACCTCTGTGCTTGCGCCGAAGCGCGACGATCTTAGATAGCGGCGCGTTCGACGCGCGGTCAGAATATCAGCTTCAAGCCGAATTGGATTTGCCTGGAAGTGGTGGCCGTGGAACTGATCAATCCAGCCGATGGGTTGACGGCTCCGCTGGAAAACACGGTCGCATTCGGGTTGCTGTAGTTCGTGTGATTGAGCAGGTTAAAAGCTTCGGCGCGGAACTGCAGGTTGATCCTTTCGGTAACGGCAATACCTTTAAACACCGATAGATCCACGGTGGCTAACCCTGGTCCTTGATATACGCCGCGGCCCAAATTTCCCCAAGTTCCGAATGGCGGAAGAAGGAAGGCAGCCGGGTTGTACCACTGATTCGGATTGCCGGTAACGACAGATCCCGTGAATGTGGGATTGAGGTTGGGACGGTCGGGGTTACGGGTATCGGCATCGCCCGAGCGATTGGACCCGGCCAGCGGAGTAAAGGGGAATCCACTTAATAGAGTGGTGATGGCATTCAGTTGCCATCCGCCTACAATGTGATTGCCGAGCGAGCCTGCGCCCGACATCCAGCGCTTTCCCTTGCCGAAGGGAAGCTCATAATGCCCGGAAATGCTCACCTGATGGGTGACGTTGAGCGCGGAGGGTCCCCAGTCCCGGCGAACGTCATTGCGATTCATGGTCATCTGGGCCTGGTTGTTGGCTTGGGCACCGGTCAATCCGGAATTCATGTCCAGGTTTTTGGCCCAGGTGTAGTTGAACCGGAACTGAAAGCCATGGCTCAGACGCCTGACGAGGTCGGTCTGCAAGGCGTTGTAGCGGCTGTTGCCTTCGGTATACCAAAAGAAACCGGCGCCTAACGAGGGATTTGGACGCCTGCCGACGGGAATGTACTGGGCGCCCTGGGGAACGCGGCTCTGGCTGGTAGCGGGAGCGGGGGTTCCGCCTGGCGTGCCTCCGCCCGCGGTGCAACCGGCCGCGTCCCCGCAGATCGCCGCGGGAATTGTGTTGGGGTCCACGCTAAGCAGTCCGTGGTAGCCGAACGAGCCAACATAAGCGACACGCAGGACGGTGTCGGCACTGAGATGTTGCTCGACGGTGAAGTTCCACTCCTGAACAGTCGGTGTCTTCGCGTCCGGCTGGATGCCTTGGGGGGCAAAAACGGAACACCCCGGAGGCACATTTGTACCGCCGGTGCAGGCCGCAGGCGGCTGCACGCCGGGCTTGATCGGCGTAATGGAAGAAAGGGCCCCGCTAAACTGTGCCGAGCCATTGTAGGGAGGCAGCGAGTTCAGCAGGAAGGCGACGTTGTCGATCAGCGAATAATAGGTTCCGAACCCCGCGCGGACGGCGGTATTGCCGTTGCCAAATGGATCCCAGGCCAGCGCGATCCGGGGCCCGAATAATTTTTTCGCATTGTTCGTGCTGTAGATGGAGTTCCCGACCGTCGGGTTGGTCTGCAGCACTCCGTTGCTGTCTGTTACATAGTTAGCGGCGCGGCCAAAAGCCTCGTTCCAGCCGTTCGTGAATTCGTGGCGAAGGCCTGCGCGGAGGGTCAAATGGGAGCTTAACTTGATCGCGTCCTCGAAGTACCATGCTCCGAACACGCTTCGCCAACTCAACGGTGTCGGGTTGGGAAGTACCTGAAATGTGCTGGTGGTGCCCTGCAGAAAAGTAGTCAAGCTGGCGAAATTAGCCAGCCCAATCCGTCGGGAGCCAGTGTCCTCGTTGTCACGCACCCGCTGGAACCAGACGCCGAAACTGATCTGGTGTCTGCCCTTCACCATTTGCACGCTGTCGGCAAACGTAAACAGATTGCGCGCGTTGGAAACGCCCGCGGCGTTGTTGGGGCCGGCGGCAGTGATGGCGGCGATTCCGGTCGTGGTGGTGCCACCGCCGATGATGATGCCGCCCGGGCCAGCCCCTGTGACGAAGTCGAGGCTGGGCGAAAATGACGTGAACGCATAGGTATCGAACGCAAATGCCGCCCGCGAGAATCCGGCCGTGAAGTTGTTCAGAACGCTGGGTGAGAAAATGTGGGTTTCCTGCAGGCTCGCCACTTGGCTGCGAAGCCCAACCGCCGACCCGAATAAAGGATCCGACTGCGGGATGATGCTGTTGCCATCGTCGATCGTGTAAGCGCCGCTCACGGTATCGTGGTTACTGAGAATATAATCCGAGCGTAGCGTTCCAAAGTTTTCTTGAATGCTCTGCCGGGGATTGTAGAAGCCCTTGGCGGTTCCGCTTGGCACTAACGTTCCCGGCACAGTACCCGGCACCAGCAACTCCGGGCCATTGGCGACCGGCCAGAACGACATGTAAGCGAGCATGGCGGGGTTGAGGTTGGCGACCTTATTGTAGACACCGACACCATTCGGCAAGAACCCCTGACGTGCCTGGTCGTCGGGGACGACGCTGACGTTGGTGACCGCTAACCGCTGCTGGAAGCCTTCGTAGTTGCCAAACAGGAACAGGCGATCCTTCTTGATAGGACCGCCGAGCGCCCCTCCGAACTGATTTCTGCGGAACGCCGGAACGAAGCCCTGGTCGAACGTATTGCGCGCATCAAGCGCACTATTGCGCAGAAATTCGAAGACTGAGCCGTGCAACCGGTTGGTTCCCGATTGGGTCACCACAGTCACTTGCGCACCGGCACGCTTGCCGTACTCCGCCGAATAGGTATCGGAGAGGACGTTGAACTCGCGCACTGCGTCAATGCCCAGAAGTTCTCCGCTGACTCCGCCGGGCGTGACGGAAAGCTGGCTGGAGCCGGTGTATTCGACGCCGTTGAGCAGAAATATGTTATCCATCGGCCGGCGTCCGGAGACCGAAAATGT
>JBDTTL010000125.1:0-12027 GCA_039930665.1 Acidobacteriota bacterium | reverse complement strand
CCGTCCATCACATTGAAGTGCTACGCCCCTAGCTCGCACCTGCGCGGCATGCGGTAAGCTAGGAAATTATTGCGCGAGCCACCCAACATCGGCGCGGCCGTTAGCCAGCATCGCTCCGCTACAAGCGGCGCCGTCAACAGTCCAGGGCAGGTACTGTTTGCCAGCCTTATTGGCACTACCATCGAGTTCTTCGACTTCTACATTTACGCGACCGCCGCGGTGCTGGTATTCCCCAAGCTCTTCTTCCCGGCGTCCGACCCGGCTGCGGCGCGGCTGGCCTCGCTCGCAACCTTTGCGATTGCGTTCTTTGCACGGCCCGTCGGTTCGGCGCTCTTCGGTCACTTTGGCGACCGCGTTGGCCGCAAGACAACCTTAGTCGCGGCATTGCTCACCATGGGACTTTCGACGGTGGCGATCGGTGCACTGCCTTCTTACGCCACCATTGGGGTCGCGGCTCCCGTGTTCCTCGCGCTCTGTCGTTTCGGACAAGGCTTGGGTCTGGGAGGCGAATGGGGCGGCGCTGTTTTACTTGCGATTGAGAATGCGCCACCCGGGAAGCGCGCCTGGTACGGGATGTTTCCGCAGCTTGGCGCGCCCGCCGGCTTCTTGTTGTCGGGGGGCATCTTCCTGGGTCTTTCGAAGTGGCTCACCGACGAACAGTTTTTCAATTTCGGGTGGCGCATCCCCTTCCTGGCGAGTTCGGTGCTGGTTCTGGTCGGCCTCTACGTGCGGATGACCATCACCGAAACTCCGGTCTTCCAGGACGCCCTCCATCGGCGCGAGCAAGTGAAGGTACCGATGGTGGTAGTGTTTCGCGACCACTTGGGGACGCTGCTGACAGGCACGATGGTTGCCATCGCAACTTTTGTGCTGTTCTACCTGATGACGGTCTTCGCCTTATCTTGGGGCACCACGGCGCTGGGCTATACGCGCGAGAAGTTCCTGATGATGCAGTTGTTTGGCATGATATGTTTCGCGCTGGCGATTCCCGCCGGCGGCCTTCTGGCGGAGCGCGGCCGACGGCTTACACTTCTGTGGGTGAGTGCCGCGATCGGCGTGTTTGGCCTGGTGATGGCCCCCATGTTCCTCGCGGGGACCGCCGGAGCGATGACCATGATGGCACTAGGCCTGACTTTGATGGGACTGACCTACGGCCCTCTCGGCACCGTGCTATCCGAACTGTTTCCCACCTCGGTCCGTTACACGGGCAGCTCGTTGACCTTTAACTTTGCCGGAATCTTCGGTGCTTCGCTCGCGCCCTACATCGCCACCGGACTCGCCCAGAATTACGGCCTGCAGTATGTCGGCTACTACCTTTCCGGAGCAGCAGTCGTGACTCTCATCGGGCTCGCAATGACCCGCGAAACCAAAGACGAGGTCTTGTAGCTGGCTGTAAGTCAAGCGAGTTAAGCGCGAGCAAGTGGCTGCGTCGCGCCGTCTTCCACAAAGGGGAGATCCGGACGCAGGCGCAGGGCGAGTACCGCGCCTAGTAGCAGCAGCAAGATGGATGCGATAAACGGCACCACCCAACTTCCGGTGCGGTCGACCAAGTAGCCGAAGCTCAGCGGCGAGACCAGGCCCGCGACCCCAAAACCGAAGTTCATCATGCCGCTGGCGGTGCCGGCATAGCGCGGCGCGACGTCCATGGGAACCGACCAGATCGGCCCCACGATCAACTCGGCGAAGAAGAACGCGAGCGACAAGCAAACGGCGGCGACCGTCAGGTCGTGAATCAGCACCACGGGAATCAGAAAAATGAAAGCGCCTACAAACCCGGCGACAATCACTCCGCGCCGGGCGATCACCAGGCTGCCAGTTTTGCGAAGCAAACGGTCAGTCGCTATTCCGCCCACGGTGTCGCCGACCACACCGGCCAAGAGTACGCCGCCGGAAAATAAAGCCGAGGCCTGCAAGTTCTGGTGATAGTTTTCAAAGAAGAAGGCCGGGATCCAGGTCAGAAAGAGCCATAACGTCCATCCGTAACAGAAATCGACGATGGTCACCGGCATCACGTGCCGGGCGAGCCGCAGCCACGGAATCGCCGGCACCGCGCCGCCGGATCGAACCGGGAGCGTCTTCAGAATCGCGCCGGTCATAGCGGGATGCTCGCGGGGATCGTTGCGGAAATACCAGACCCAAATCACCGGCCACAGCAGGCTCACCGTGCCGAGAATCACAAATGACTCGCGCCAACTGGAGAACAGGAGCAGCCCGGCCATGATCGGCGGCGTTACTGCATTGCCGATACGCGCGAATGAATGAACAATTCCCTGCGCGAACCCCCAATTGCCTTGCGGCGTCCAACTGGCCATGGCGCGCGTGGCCGTGGGGAAGCCGGCGCCCTCACCGAATCCCAGTGCGAGCCGCAGCAGGATCAGCGATGCGATCCCCGTGACGGCGCCGGTGAGCGCCGTGGATATCGCCACCAGTGCGCAACAAATCGCCAGTGTCAGACGCGGACCCAGTCGGTCGCCGATCCATCCGCCGACCAATTGAAAAAAAGCGTACGGAATCGCAAACGCCGAAAACGCAATCCCGAGTTGCGTATTGCTGATCTTGAGATCCGCTTTCATCAACGGCGCTGCAGTAGAAATGCTCACGCGGTCGACGAAATACAGAAAGTACATCGCGCACAGAAGCGCGAGGACCACCGTGGGAGCGCCCAGCTTGTTGAGCCGCATGCTATGCCGCGGGACGCGTTTCGCTTTTGATCTGCGTCCGATGCATGATGCGGCGCGAGTTCGGGTCGAACGGATCTCGGCGATGCATCGTCGAGCGATTGTCCCACAATACGAGATCGCCTACCTGCCACTGGTTACCCCAGGTGAATTCTTCGCGGGTGGCGACCGACCACAACTCGTCAAGCAGAGCTTCAGACTCAGCCAGCGGCAGCCCTTGAATATAGCCATTCCGCCTTCGTCCGAGATAAAGTGTGCGGCGTTTGGTTTCCGGATGCTTGCAAACCAGCGGATGATAGGCGCCTGGTGATGTCATCGGATCGTCCCCCGCCGTGACTCCCTGGCGCACATATCCGCCGCTGTTGTAAGTGCCGTCATGCTTCAACTCTCGTCCAGCGATGCGGTGCTTCAGCGTGTCCGGCAGCGATTCATAAGCATGGTACATACCGCAGAAATACGTATTGCCACCGACGGGAGGAACCTCCAGCGCATACAGCATGCTCGCTTTGGGCGGTTCTTCCAGATAGGACATGTCGGTGTGCCAAGTTGCTTCACCAGCTCCCAGGCTTCCGATGGGCTCCCCGTTCACAATCACGTTCGAGACAACGTAGATCTCCGGGTGTCCCTCTACAAAGCGGCGTCCGGTTTCCTGAACCGGCGCCCAATCGAGTTCGCCAAAGCGCCGGCTGAAAGCGATCAAATCGTCGTCGGCCAACTGCTGGCCGCGGAAAACCAGCACCGAGTAATCGTTCCAGGCCTGACGAATCGCCACAAATTCGGCGTCCGTCACTTTCCTGAGATCGACTCCGCGGATCTCAGATCCCAACGGCTTCTCGCTGGGGAGAACCGCAATCGTGGATTTCGTGGAGGCTCGTGGATTCATCGTTGTCATCTGAGCATCGTCGTCTCAGCACCGCACCCAATTTAGCAAATGGCCTGCCGGCGCGGTTCAGGTCATCGCCAATTATGTTAGCTTGAGAGTTGAAATGCGAGTTGGTATGCGACTTTCCTCTCCGTTGAGAACCGGGTTATTGCTGTTGGTAGTCCCGCTCGGGCTGCTCTCAGTGCGCGTGCAAGGCCAGGACTTACAGGCTCAAGAAGCCGCAGCTAAAGAAGCGCTGGCGGCCGCCGAATCCAAGGGGATGCCACCCAGAGCTGCTCCAACCGACTATCAGGCGCATGTGCAGGCAGGGAAGCTGACGGTGGCGGCCGAGTTCATGGGGCACGCCGTTCCTGCGCCCGATGCGACCTACACTACAGAGGACTTTATCGTGGTGGAAGTCGGGTTGTTCGGCGCGCCGGAAGCGCGGATCAATCTCTCCATCGCCGATTTCTCGCTCCGCGTCAACGGTAAGAAGGCGGCCTTGCCTAGCCAGCCTTTCGGACTTTCGTTCGGCTCTCTTAAGGATCCCCAATGGGAGCCACCGTCCAAGAAAAAAGGTGAATCGAAACCCACTCTCGACGCAGGCGGCGGGCAGCCCGACGACAGTTTTCACACGACCCCCAAAATGCCTATCGATCTGAAGCGTGCCATGCAACAACGGGTTCAAATGGCGTCGATGCTGCAAGGAGACCGCGCCCTACCGCAGGCAGGGCTGCTTTTCTTCGAATATCATGGCAAGCGGGAGAGCATTCGGTCGCTGGAACTCATTTACAGCGGGTCCGCCGGAAATGTCACTATTCCGCTCCAGCCGTGACGCCCTAAACCAGCCTACAGACGAGCACCGTTCCGAAGAATCGATGCCCGCGTAATTTGTGCAATCGTGGGAGTCCCGCACTGGCGCATAGTGAGCGTGAGCTCGGCGCGCAAAATGTCGAGCACGCGCTCGACGCCCTCCTGGCCGAACGACGACAGTCCGTAGATGTACGCTCGGCCTAGGCCCACGGCCCGCGCCCCAATCGCCAGAGCTTTGTAAATGTCCGAGCCGCGGCGGAATCCCCCATCGACCAGGACCGGAAATTGCGGCCCTACCGTGTCGATTACCTCAGGAAGAATTTCGATCGTTCCGCGGCCAGTCTCGGTAGCTCGGCCGCCATGGTTGGAGATCACGATGGCATCGACTCCGTGTTCGCGCGCGAGCCGGGCGTCCTCGGCCATGTCAATGCCCTTCAGGATCAGTTTCATCTTCGTCATCTTCTTCAGCCGGTCAACGTAGGCCCAGTTGGCTTCCGGAGGATTCATGCCTCCGGAAAGTCCATCCAGCATGGGCTTGCCCGCCATATTTTGCGTATTAGCGCCGGCGGCCGGAGAGGTGGCATGACACGATAGGCAATTACGGGTGTCACCGCGGGCAAAGCGCGAGGCGGTTTCGGTATTTCGTCCCCCGAGAAGATCGACGGTCCAGACCAGTACTTCGCAACCCGCGGCCTCCACGCGTTTCACCAGTCTTTCGGTCTCGTCCCAGGTGGTGGGCATGTAGAGCTGGTACCAGGGCGGCCTGCCTAGAGCCTTGGCGACTTCCTCCACGGAAATGGAGGTCGTCGTCGACAGCATCTGCATGGTCTTCTTCGCCTTGGCTGCACGGGCAGTCGCCAACTCGCCGTCGGGATGAAACGCTCTTTGGCTGCCCACCGCGCTGATATAAAAAGGCACGTCCCAGGGGACGCCCAGCACTTCCGTCTTAAGATCGACTGACGCTACGTCTACCAGGCGACGGGCACGCAACTGATAATGATGGAATGCCTCCTGGTTCATGTTCAGCGTCCGGTCGTCGTCGACGCCGGTAGCCATGTAACCCCAGTGCGCCGGGGGCAGTTTTTTGCGCGCTACGGGCTCGAAGTCCATCACATCCAGGGCCTCTTTCGCGGACTCCGGAGCAATGTAAGGAGGCAAATAAGGCCCTGCATTCTGCGCCCAGGCTTTAGCTGCAAGCGGGCTGGCTGCCAGGAAACGAAGGAATTCGCGGCGCGCGGAGAAGTGTTGACTCATGGCTCGAAAATTATACTACGACTTTGAGCGCCTTGGGCATGCGGATTATCGTCTCCGCCCGGTTAGCCGCAGCAGACTGAGGAACAAGTTGATGAAGTCGAGGTATAGCGTCAGAGCGCCGAAGATCGCAGTCTTGCGGCCGGCGTCGGTACCTTCGTTGCCTGGTGCGTTCATCGCCTTGATCCGCTGCGTATCGTAGGCCGTCAGCCCCGCAAAAACGATGATCCCGACGATTGAGAATATGAAGCTCCCGCCTCCGCTCATCAGCGACGGGAAGAACATCGACAGCACCGCGAAGCCAACCATGCCAAAAAGCCCCATCATGCAGAAGGAGCCCACCGGACCGAGATCGCGTTTGGTAACCAACCCAAACCCGCTCAGGCCAGCGAAGCCGAAGGCCGTAACGCCGAATACCTGGGCTATGCTGGACCCTGCGTACGCCAGAAAGATGCTGGAAAGAGTCAGTCCGGTTAACCCTGCGTACAGAAGATAAATGACGGTCGCGGTCAGGCCGTTGATTCGGTTGATCAGGCCCGATAAGGCGACTACCAAACCCAGTTGCGCAATGATCAATCCCCAGAAGAGCAGCCGGTTGCCGAAGATCATTCGCACCAGATCGGGATCGCCCGCGACGTTCCAAGCCACCGCGCCGGTAAGGCAGAGGCCACCCGCCATCCAACCGTAAACACGGCTCATGAAGCGGGCGTTTTCCGCCGCGATCGACGCGTCCCCAAATGCCCGATTACCGAGTGCGGGATTACCTATCGCTCGGCTCCCGAAACGTTCCTGTTCCATGCCCCAACTGTAGGCCGTTGATGAAGTGGGTGTCAATACCTGCCTGAAGTCCACTACTGCGCAAAGGCGACCCTTCCCGCGACTGGCAAAGCATCGTGCGTGACAATTTACCGGTCTCCGACCATATAGCGTCGCTTTGGCCCTGCCAAGCACCGCGATTTTGCATGGGATTTAGAACCGCGCGGAATTACATCGTCTCTGTATTCTGAAGTTTGCATTCGGAGACAGCTAGTCCGTTAGGGGTTGGCGCGGCAATTGCACTATCGGCAGTCAAGTAAAGCGATCTCACGCATTCGGTAAGAAAGGAATTCTCCATGGCTGAGACTCAACAAAAAAAATGCGCGCACCCTGCTTGCGTATGCAAGGTGCCAGACGACAAAAAATATTGCAGCCAGCGCTGCGAGGACTCAGGCGGAACCGTCGAGATCTCGTGCGGTTGCGCACATCCGGGCTGCTCTCTTTAAAGAGCAGCACGTAGAACAAGTATTTGTGATTGGGGCGCGCCCCGTGCTCGACCCGGGCGGTTGGAGAATTCTGTGCCTAAAGGCACAGCCCGGATCAATACGCATTCAGCTAACTGCCGACTATGCCTTGCTTTCTGCTTTTCATTATTCTGCTGTTTCCGCGCGTCGCCCTGGTTTTGATGTGGCTCTTCTCAACTTACCTCCAACGCGCATTTCACTCCAGTCTTTTGCTGCCCTTACTCGGCTTCCTTTTCCTGCCGCTCACCACGATCGTCTACGCATGGGAGCTGAATAGCGGCATGCCCACTGCCGGAATCAATCTGGTGTGGCTGCTCATCGCCGTGATCGTTGACCTCGGCGGCCTGGGCGGCGGCGCTCATCGTCAGTCAAGAGGTTGAGCAGGGCAGGCCGCGGTCGGGGCCGCCGCAGTGGTGATTCGCCAACACAAGAGTTAGAATGTAGCAGATCCGTGAAGCAATCACGGCTGAGGAGACCCATGCCGGAAATGACAACGTCGGAGCAACTGACTCGTAGAGAGACACTGAAGAGAAGCCTGGCCGCGGGCCTGCTTGCGTTCGTACCCGATTGGGCCACGCCCGCTCTCGCGCAGGGTGAAGTGGATGTGCCCTTCACCGATATCCCCGCGACTTTCAATCCTAACAATGCAACCACCGGCGTCCGCATGCTCGATATCCGCAAGATCGACGGGCCGTTTACCTCGAAGGATGATTTCTTTACCATTCAGCACCTCGGCAAGCCGGAGATCGATGCGGCCACCTACCGCCTGAAGTTCAGCGGCCTGGTCAACAAGCCGGTGGAGTTTACGCTGGCCGACCTGAAGGCCATGCGCTCGGTCGAGTTGCCCGCAGGCTATGAGTGCTCCGGCAACAGCCCCCGATCCGTGGAAGGATTGTCTTCTTGCGGCCGCTTCACTGGCGTACCCTTAAGCAATGTCCTGAAGCAAGTTGGCGTCAATTCCAAGGCTCGCGAAGTGGTCTTTTTCGGCACGGACCATGGGCCGCAGGACGTAGTCTTCCGGGCCAATACCTATAAGGTCGATCAGCAGTTCGCGCGCAGCGTCACACTCGAGAACGCCATGAAGCGGGAGCCGATGCTCGCCTACGCGCTCAACGGCGATCCGTTGACGCGCAATCAAGGATTTCCGGTGCGGCTGATCATGCCCGGTTGGTATGGAGTCGCCAACGTGAAGTGGCTTTCCCAAGTGCATTTGCAAGAAGACCGTTTTCTGGGGAACTATCAGGCGCGCTGGTACCGATCGTTGGTCGGGGTCGACGGCACCGGCGAGGATAACGATCCAGCCACGCAGTGGGTGGAAAACGAGATCTCGCGGATCCATTTGAAGTCGGTGATCGCGCGCGTCCGGAAAAAGGGCGGCTCCCACGAGATTCTCGGGTTCGTGCTGAACGATGGGACACCGCTCAAGTCAGTGGAAGTACAGATCGACAACGGGCCGTGGCAGAAGGCTACGATGGCTTCGACCAATACCCAGTATTCCTGGAAGCTATTCACTTATCGCTGGGAGGGCGCCACGCCGGGCGAGCATACGTTGGTCTCGCGCGTCACGGATGCCGAGGGAATGGTGCAGCCGACGGCAGGGGAGTTGAAACGGAAGAAAACGTTTCTGCAGGACAACAGCCAGTTCCCGCGCAAGGTGATGATCGGTTGAAAGTGTCCCGAAACAAATTATTCCTGCGGTGTCTCGTCGGTCTGACGCTGGCCGGCAGCGTGGCGCAGTCCAACGCGCAACTGGCTGCGCGCAAGGCGGAGGAATGGGTCAACACGCTGGAAGGGCCGCAGCGAGTTGCCACGCAGAAGATCGACACAGTCCTGTCGAAGCTTTCGTTGAAGCCAGGCATGGTGGTGGCGGACATCGGCGCCGGTTCAGGGGTGTTTTCCAGGCCACTGGCGAAAGCAGTGGCCCCGGCAGGTAAAGTGTATGCCGTCGATATTCAGCAGGACCTGCTCGACCACATCGACCAGCGCGACAAGGAAGAAAACATCGATAACATTCAGACCGTCTTGGGTGAGTATGACGATCCCAAGCTGCCGGCGCGCAACGTCGATCTGGCCTTCATTAATGACGTTCTTCACCATATTCAGCACCGCGCGGCTTACCTGAAAGCGCTCGGGACCTATATGCAGCCGAGCGGACGGATCGCGATTATCGAAATGGACAAGAACGATCTGAAGACGCCTCACAGAAATCAGCCCGAGCTGCTGGTGAGCCGGGAGGAAATCCTTGAATGGATGTCGAATGCCGGGTTTAAGATGAGTGGGGAACATCCGGATCTGTTTCCCGGAACAAAGTTATTTTTGGTTTTTGGACGGAAATAACTATGAACAAGACCTTGTGTACGACGCTTGCCAGTGTGCTTTTGCTTGCGCTGACATTTCCTCTGCGAGCTGCGGCCCCTATACGAGTCATGGTTTTGGACGGCGAGAGCGCCGGCGCCTATCATGATTGGCGGCACACCACGCCTGTGTTGAAGCAGGAGCTGGAGGACGCGGGCCTGTTCCAGGTGGATGTCGTGACCGCTCCCCCTTCCGGCGGCAACTTCGAAAACTTCAAGCCGGATTTCGGCAAGTACAAGGCCGTCGTTCTGAACTACGATGGCCAGGATTGGCCGGCGGATCTGAGAGCATCTTTCGAGAAGTATGTCAAAGACGGCGGCGGACTCGTCATTGTTCACGCGGCGGATAACGCATTCCCGAACTGGCAAGGTTTTAACCAAATGATCGGCATCGGCGGCTGGCGTGAACGAAACGAGAAGGCGGGGCCGCTCTGGTATCTGACGGGAGGAAAGCTTGTTTCAGATAGCTCCCCGGGATCCGCTGGTTCGCATGGCGCGCGTCTGCCCTTCCTGGTAACGACCCAGCAGCCGGAACATCCGATCATGAAGGGATTGCCGAAAGCCTGGATGCACGTAGGCGATGAGTTATATGCAACCCTACGTGGCCCAGGCGAAAACATGACGGTGCTCGCAACCGCTTACTCCGATCCCGCTAATAAAGGTACCGGACGCGACGAACCCATCCTCATGGTTCTCAGCTATGGAAAAGGTCGCATCTTCCACACCACCCTGGGGCATGACGTTCCGGCCCTAAGCTGCGTTGGGTTTATCACAACCTTGCAGCGCGGAACGGAGTGGGCTGCGACTGGAAAAGTGACCCAAAAGATTCCTGCCGACTTCCCCGCCGCCGAGGCTGTCAGCTACCGAAAGGACATCGCGGCGATGACGCCGGCCAAGTAAGACGGTCGAGCGCTAGCGCACTCCCAGCAGTAGGTCGACCGTTAGCTGATCCAGCCGCTCATACGCTAATCCCTTGGCCGCGAGCGCAACCCGATCGAATTTCTCACCTAGCAAGGTATCGCGGTGTTGCGAAGAATACGCAGCCAGACCCGGTGCGTCCTGTCCCGTGTGAGCGATGTCTTGCAGTAGCGCCTGAATCTCCGGATCGGCATTCCACTTTGCCGCCCGCTCCTTCAAGATCAAATAGGTTCGCATGCAGCCGCGCGCGAAATCCTTCACGCCGTCGTAATCTTCTGTTCGATAAGCGTGAGCATCGAAGTGCCGAGACCCCGCGTACCCGACATCTTCCAGAAATTTCACCAGCCAAAAAGTAGACTTCAGATTCGCCGAGCCGAAGCGGAAGTCCTGGTCGTAGCGTCCCGGCATTTGATCGTTCAAGTCGATGTGGAACAGCTTCCCGGCCTCCCACGCCTGCGCCACAGCATGAAGAAAGTTGAGCCCGGCCATCTGTTCGTGCGCCATTTCCGGATTCACACCCACAATCTCCGGGTGATCGAGCGTAGGAATGAAGCCGAGATATGCGCCGGTGGTCGCCATGTAGATGTCCCCACGCGGCTCGTTTGGCTTCGCTTCCATTGCGAAACGGAATCCGTATTTCCTATCCAGCGAATATTCGCAAAGATAGTTGACGGCCTCCCGCAGCCGCTTGATCGCTTCATCGGGACGGCGGCAGGCGTCGGTCTCCGTTCCTTCTCGTCCGCCCCACAGCACAAAGATGCTCGCTTCCAGCTCGGCGCCAATATCCATCGCCCGCATCGTCTTCTGGACGGCATAGGCGCGCACACGCGCATCGTTGGATGTGAATGCTCCGTCGCGGAAGGTGGGATCGAAGAACAGATTCACGGTCGCCATGGGAACTACAATCCCACTCTGCCGGCAAGTCTCGTGAAACTCCTTCACGATCCGGTCGCGTTCGGCCGGCGTGGCGTCAATCGGCACCAGGTCGTTGTCATGCAAATTGACTCCCCAGGCGCCAACTTCAGCCAGCATCTTGACCGCGTCCACAGGCGGGAGCGGCGCTCGCACGGCATCGCCAAACGGATCCCGCCCACGATTGCTGACGGTCCAGAGACCAAACGAAAACTTGTGTTCAGGAAGCGGAGTATATTTATCAGGCATAAAGGCTGCGCAGCGCGGGATAAAGGCGCCGGTAATCGCAATAGCGGTCGTTCATCAATGTAGCAATATCCGGCTTGCACGAGATGTTCTCGATGGAGCGTATGGCCTGATCGCAAGCCTCGTCGACTCCCGGCCAGATTCCTGCGCCAACTCCGGCCAGGATCGCGGCCCCAAACGCCGCGCCTTCCTCGGGTGCGACGATTTCGACGGTTTGGTTATAGACATCCGCCTGGATCTGCCGCCAGAGAGCCGACCGCGCACCGCCGCCGCCCAGTCGAATCTTTTCCACTGGCACGTTCAGCTCCGCAAATATCGTCAAACTATCGCGCAGGCTGAAGGCGACACCTTCCATCACCGCACGAATCACGTGCGCGCGGGTGTGATGGGCAGCCAGCCCGACTAGACCGGCGCGCACCTGTGGGTCCATATGCGGTGCTCGCTCACCCATAAGATAGGGTCCCCACAGTACTCCATCGGCACCCGGTGGCGCGAGGGCGGATTCATCCGTCATGCGTTCATAACCCGACTGCCCAAGCAAATCGCGCAACCAACGCAGCGAAAGCCCTGCGGCCTGCGTCACGCCCATCACGTGCCACCTGCCCGGAATCGCGTGACAAAACGTATGCAAGCGCCCCTTGGGATCCAAGGCCGGTCTGTCGGTGGCCGCGAACACCGCACCCGATGTCCCGATTGTCGCGCTCACGGTTCCC